>NZ_MKRR01000149.1:59017-69936 GCF_001897045.1 Sphingomonas sp. 66-10 | reverse complement strand
GTCCTGCGGGGCCGGATGATACATAATTGACACCCTCCCGCCAATGACATAAAAGT
Source organism: Sphingomonas sp. 66-10 (assembly GCF_001897045.1). Taxonomy (NCBI): domain Bacteria; kingdom Pseudomonadati; phylum Pseudomonadota; class Alphaproteobacteria; order Sphingomonadales; family Sphingomonadaceae; genus Sphingomonas; species Sphingomonas sp. 66-10. The sequence goes on along the minus strand of NZ_MKRR01000149.1, from coordinate 69,880 downwards.
GTCGTATGGCCGATTACGACACTTTTCGTGCGAGATCGGCGCAGCACTACAGGAGGGGAATGGTGTTGGGACGCCGGTGCAGCGAAATCCGAATCGTAATGATGAGCCTCGGCTCGTTCGCGTCGTGCCTGGGGCTTGCGGCGCCCGCCGCGGCGCAATCCGCCGCGCAACCGGGCGCGGCGACCAACGACGAGATCCTCGTTACCGCGACGCGGCGTGACGAAACGGTCCGCGACGTGCCGTTCAACATCCAGGCGATCACCGGCGATGCGCTGACCAAGACCGGCGCGCTCAACATCGCGGATATCGCGCGCACCATCCCCGGCCTGTCGATCGCGGACCGCGGCCCGCTCGGCGGCGCGACATTGGTGCTGCGCGGGCTGCGCACCGGCAGCGAGGCGGGGCTTGCGCCGACGACGACGGTCTATGTCGACGAAGTGCCGATGGACCTGCCCTATCATTCGGGACCGCTCGATCTGAAGCTGGTCGACATCGACCGGGTCGAGGTGCTGCGCGGGCCGCAGGGCACCTTGTTCGGTGGGGGCGCGATCGGCGGGACGATCCGCTACATCTCGAAGAAGCCCGATACGAAACAGGTCGAGGGGCGGGTGACCGGGGAGGTTTCGGGCACCGATCACGGCGGGACCAATTACAACGTCACCGGGATGATCAACGTGCCGGTCAACGACTGGATCGCGGTTCGCGCCAATATCGGTCAGTTCGACAATGCCGGCTTTATCGACAATGTCAGGCTCGGCAGAAAAGACGTCAATCGCGACCGCACGACCTCCGCGCGGATCGCGGTGCTGATCAAGCCGGCGCCGAATCTCGAAATCGCGCTGACCTACAATCGGCAGGCGGCGCATTACGGAGACGGCAATTCGGTGCGCGAAAGCCAGCGGCCCGATACGGTCGATTTCACCTATCCGGGCCACGCCGATTATACCGCACAGCTCGCCAATATGACGATCAGCTACGATTTCGGCTGGGCGTCGCTGACTTCAAGCTCCTCCTATAGCAACGAACATTGGGACGGCAGCTTCGACAACACTTTCTATATTCGCGATTCGATCTACGGAAGCTTCCTCAGCCCCGAGGATATCCCCGAATTCACCGTATTCGCGACGCGCCACGCGCGATCGCATGCCTTCACGCAGGAGGTGCGGCTGGTTTCGAAATCGGACGGGCCGTTCAACTGGATCGTCGGCGGATATTATAACAATACCAAGTCGGTCGAAAACTATCAGGAATCGGTGCCGATCCCGTTCCCGGGGCAGGCGGCTTTCGAACAGAATATCCTCGGCGCAAGACTGGCCGACGACAAGGAATATACGTATCGCGACAAGAAGCTGACCAGTCAGGTCGCGTTTTTCGGCGAGCTCAAATACAATCTCACAGCGGCGTGGCAGGCGTCGGTCGGCGGCCGCTGGTTCGACGATCGCGGCACCGGCAATTTCTACTCGATCGATCAGTGGCTGGGGATCGATGCGCGCGACGCAAACGGATTTGCGCGCTCCACGCCGCTGCCCGGCGACATATCCAACGGCCATTATAAGGAGACCGGCACGGTCTGGCGGTTCAACACCTCCTACAAGTTCGGCAAGGCCGGGCTGATCTACGCAACCGTCGCGCAGGGTTTCCGGCCCGGCGGCTTCAACCTCACCACGCCCAATACCGGTATTCCGCCGGCGGGGCGGCAGTTTCGCTCGGACAATATCGTTAGTTACGAGATCGGCGGGAAGTTCTCGCTGCTGAACAACCGGGTCTATGTCAGTTCCGATCTGTTCCGGATCAACTGGTCCGATATCCAGACGACCGTCCGCACCCCGCTCGGCTTCAGTTATCTGGGCAATGCCGGCAAGGCGGTGTCGCAGGGGCTGGAGATCGAGGCGCAGGCGCGCGACGTCGGGCTGCGCGGCGTCTCGCTCAACATCGGCTATAGCTACACCGACGCAAAGCTGACGCAGACCATCGATCATATCGGCTTCGACGGCGAGCATATGCCGCTGGTGCCGCGCCACTCGCTGTCGCTGATGGCGGATTATGCCACGGAGATCGGGCAGGGGATCAAGATCGGCGCGAACTGGCTGTCGACCTATAGCAGCAATGCTTATGCCGATTTCGGGCCGTATAAGCCGGTGCTCGATCGCACCAGCGGCCAGTTCGCCAAGGCCAGCCTCAACCCGCAATATCTGCCGCTCGATTCCTATTGGCTGACCAATGTGTCGCTACGCATCGAGGGCGGCGGCTGGAACGCGCGGGTCTTCGTCGACAATCTCTTCAACACGCGCTTCAAGACCTATCGCGACTTTATCGACGCGCACTCGAACTTCTCCGGTCCGGATGTTTTCTACACGGCGAACCGGCCGCGCACGATCGGCGTCGGGATCGGCAAGCACTTCTGAAGGCGATCGCATCGCTGCTTCGGGAAAGAGAGGCTCGACCCGCGCGGCATCCTCATCCAGATTGGGAGAAGGCATAAAAACGCATAGGCAAAGGCATAGATGCGGGTTGGCATAATCGGGGCCGGGGCGATCGGCGGGTGGATCGGGGTGCGACTGGCGCAGCGTGGCCACGACATCAGCGTGCTGGCGCGCGGCGAGACGCTCGCGGCGATCCGCGCGCACGGCTGGCGGCTCGACATCGCTGACGAAACGCTGACGGCGCAGGTGGCGGCGTCGGACGATCCGGCGGCGCTCGGCGCGCAGGACGTGATCGTGATCGCGCTCAAGGGCCCTGCGCTGGCGGCCGTCGCGCCGCGCCTCGCGCCGATGATCGCGCCGGGGACGCTGGTCCTGCCGGCGATGAACGGCGTTCCCTGGTGGTTCCTGCTCGGCGGTGGCGGCGAATTGCCCGCCACCGCGCTGGCGTCGATCGATGCCGACGGCGCGATCGCCGCCGCGCTTGGCTATGATCGGGTGATCGGCAGCGTCGTCCACGCCTCCGCCGCCGCGATCGGCCCCGGCCATATCGCACACAAGGCAGGCAATCGGCTGATCCTCGGCGAACCGGCGGGTGGGGGCAGCGCGCGGCTCGATCGATTGTGCGCTGTGTTCGCCGACGCGGGCTTCGTGGCGGAGCGCAGCGAGCGCATCCGCTATGAGATCTGGTACAAATTGTGGGGCAATATGACGATGAACCCGATCTCGGCGATCACCGGCGCGACCACCGATCGGATGCTCGACGATCCGCTGGTCGCCGGCTTCACGCTGCGGGTGATGGCCGAAGCGCAGGCGATCGGCGCGCGTATCGGCTGCGCGATCGCCGAGCGCGGGGTGGATCGCATGGCGGTGACGCGGCAGCTCGGCGGGTTCAAGACCTCGATGCTGCAGGATGTCGAGGCGGGGCGGCCGATCGAGATCGACCAATTATTGTCCGCCCCGCGCGAGATCGCCGCGAAGCTGGGCGTCGAGACGCCGGCGCTCGATGCGCTGACCGGGCTGACCCGGTTGTTCGGGAAAGAGCGCGGGCTCTATCCGGCCTGAAAACGTCCCGTTATGGGACAGCCGTCCATAGTGTAAGAATTAACAGATTGTTACCGCAGGTTACCAAAGTTTACGGGGCGCCTCACCATCAGGTCGTTTTGTGTGCCGGCTCGCTCTGGTCGATCCGGTTTGTTGAGTGAGGAAACCAGATTATGAAATCGTTCAAGTTCGCGCTCCTCGCGGCAGGGGTTACCCTTGGCGCGCTCGCCACCTCGGCCGAGGCGGCGACCTGCCTGACCTCCGACGTCAGCGGCGCTTCGTCCTGCTCCGGCTATGTCGCGGGCAACATCTTCAGCAACGGCGGCGGCAACACCAATACGGTAAAGTCGATGCTTTCCGGCCTTGGCTTCGACGCGAGCGGGATTGATTTCGGCGCACTCTATTCGAACGCCGGGCTCAAGCTCTCCAACCTCGGCGGCGCGACGACCCTGTCGTTCGGCGGCGCGCCCGAGCTGTTCGGCGAGACCTTCATCGGCATCCACTGGGGCGGCCAGGGCGGCGGCCAGAGCGCGATCTACAAGCTCGACCTCACCAACCCGGCGAGCGTGATCGAGATCCTCGGCAAGAATCCGGGCGGCACCTCGAACGCCGTGCTGTTCTCGACCACCCCCTTCAACCCGGGCGGCGTGCCTGAGCCGGCGACCTGGGCGCTGATGATCATGGGCTTCGGCCTGGTCGGCGCGACGATGCGTCACCGCCGCGCGAAGGTCAGCTTCGCCTGATCCCCAAAGATCGGCCGCGCCGCCACGCTGGATCCAGCGCGGCGGCGCGGCCTTTTTTGCGTCACGATCCGCGCGCCTTGCGCCGCCGGCGCAGCCCATAGAGGCAATAGACCGCGCCGCCGGCGACGAGCCATAGCGCCAGCCGCAGCCATGTATCCTGCGGGAGGCTCCACATCAGATAGAGGCATGCCGCGATGCTGAGCAGCGGCGTCCATGGATAGAGCGGCACCAGAAACGGGCGATGCGCGTCCGGCTCGCGCCGTCGCAGGATCACCACGCTGACCGCGACCGTCACGAAGGCGAACAGGGTGCCCATCGAGATCAGCTCGCCGAGCAGGCTGAGCGGCAACAGCCCCGCGGCGATCGCGGCGATCACCCCCGTCACCACGGTGCCGACATGCGGGACGTGCGACCCCGTGCGCACCCGCGTGAAGGCGGACGGCAACAGCCCGTCGCGCCCCATCGCGTAGAAAATCCGCACCTGCCCGAGCAAGGTGACGAGCAGCACCGAGATCAGCCCGGCGATCGCGACGAAACCGATGATCACCTTGGTCCACGCCAGCGCCGGCCCGCCGCTGCTGAGCGCGATATAGACCGGATCGGCGACGTTGAGCAGCCGGTAGCTGACCAGCCCGGTGATCACCAGCCCGACCAAAGCATAGAGCAAGGTCGTCACCCCCACCGAGGCGAGCAACGCGCGCGGGACGGTGCGTTGCGGATCACGCACTTCCTGCGCCAGCGTCGAGACCGCGTCGAACCCGACATAAGCGAAGAACAGCACCCCTGCGCCCTGCAGCACGCCGGACCAGCCGAATCGACCGAACGTCCCAGCATTGGGCGGGACGAACGGCGTCCAATTGGCATAATCGACGAAGGCAAATCCGGTCGCGACGACCAGCAGCATCGCCGCGACCTTGGCGACGACGATCCAATTGTTGACCCGCGCCGAAAATTCGGTGCCGCGCAGCAAGAGCAGGGTGCAGAAGAGCGTGAGCAGCACCGCCGGCAGATCGATCAGCGATCCCGTCGCGACGAGCTGTCGATCGCCCGACAATTCGAACGGCGCCTTCGCGAACAGCGCCGGAAAGTCGATGCCGATATCGTGCAGCACCGACTGGAGATAGGCCGACCAGCCGATCGCGACGATCGCCCCCGCGAAGAGATATTCGAGCAGCAGGCACCAGCCGACCATCCACGCCGCGGCTTCGCCCATCGAGGCGTGACTATAGGAATAAGCGCTGCCAGCGACCGGCATCATCGCCGCCAGCTCGGCATAGCATAGCCCGGCGAGCAGGCAGACCGCGCTCGCGATCAGGAAGGACAAAGCCACCGCCGGCCCGGCATGTTGCGCGGCGACCGTGCCGGTCAGCACGAAGATCCCCGCGCCCACGGTGCTCCCGACCCCGAAGCAGATCAGCGCGAACAACCCGATGTTGCGCGTCAGCTCGCCGTTCTGCTGGGGGTTCCCTTGCAGCGCGGCGATCGTCTGGCGTGCCAGCGGCTTCATGCGCGGCGCCGTTGCGAAATGATGCTCAAGAAACCCCTCCTGCAGCGCTGCCGCGCTGTTATATTAGTCGGCAGTAGCCATTATATGTTATAATTATAACACGCAAGCGCGGAAGGCTGGGAGGGGCGTGCGAAAACGTGGCCTTGTGCCGGGGTGGATCACATTTCGTGCGCGATACCCTAGGCAACCGGCTCCTGCCTGTCGCCGCGCGCTTCCCGGACGATCCAGTCGCGGAAATGGCGGAACATCGGATTGGCGAGCCGATCGGGCGGATAGACCAGATAATAAGCCTGTTCGCCCGAGATCGGCAGATCGAACGGGCATACCAACGCCCCCGATCGAAGCTCGGGCTCGATCAGGAAGCTCGGGATGAGCGCCACCCCGGCGCCGGCCGCCGCCGCCTGCGCGAGCATCAGGAAATGCTCGAAGCTCGGCCCGATCGCCGGCGCGGGGACCGCGACGCCGGCCTGGGCGAACCATTGCGACCAGGCGTTGCGCCGCGATGATTGCACGAGCAGCGGCAGCCGCGCGAGGTCGGCGGGGGTCTCCACCGCATGATCGGCGAGCAGGCGCGGCGAGGCGATCGGAATCGCCGCCTCGCGGAACAACAGGTCATGCTCGACGTGCGGCCAATCGGGCAGGCCGAAATGGATCGCGGCATCGAAGTTTTCGTCGGCGAAATCGAATTCGTCGGACCGCGCGAGGAAATTGACGATCAGATCGGGATGCCGCTCGGTCAGCCCGGGAAGCCGCGGCGCCAGCCAGCGCATTCCGAAGCTCGGCAGTGTCGAGATCGACAATTCCTGCTCGGGCCGCCGTTCGAGCGCGCGCGCCGTCGCGCGGCGGATGCGTTCGAGCGCAGGGGTGATCGCTTCGGCATAATCGCTGCCCTCGGCGCTCAGCACGACGCGCCGGCCGCGCCGCTCGAACAGCGTCATCTGCAGCCAGCTTTCGAGATGCGCGATCTGCCGGCTGACCGCGCTTTGCGTCAGCCCCACTTCCTTGCCCGCGGCGGAGAAATTGCCGTGCCGCGCGGCGGCGGCAAAGCAATGCAACGCGGCCATCGGCGGCAACAAGCGGCGCGCGGCGTCATTCATTCCGTTTGCTCATATGAACATGCGCCTTTGTCGTTTTGCGGAACGACTGAAATCGAGGAAGTGAAATCCTTAAGACCGGAGGCGTAAATGACAAGTTCGAATGAGAGCGTGGTGCTGAAGCTCGCCGCCGGGGTGCTGGGCGGCGACGGCGCGCGTGCCGCGATCGCCAAGCTTGATCTCGATCCCGCGCTCGACAGCCATGACAACGGATCGGTCGCGCGCAAGAGTTTCGCGGCGGCGCTCAACCTGGTGTTGTTCCACGGTCTGCTCGCGCGCGTGCCCTCGGGTGCGGCCTATGTCGGCGATGTGGTCGCGGCGGGCGGCAGGATCATGTTCGATCACGGCGCGTTGCGCACGATCCGTTTTGCCGAGGGGCCGACCGGCGATCTTCCCGCCGGCGAGGATGCCTTCGCGCGTATCCTGAAGCCGCTCGGCTATAGCGTCGCGGGCGTCTATCCGCTGCCCCGTATCGGCATGACCGGCCGCGCCTATCGTCATGACGACGCCCCCGAAAGCATCGCGCAATTCTTCGTCAGCGAATTGCACGTCGAACGTTTCGGCGCCGTATTCGAGAAAGCGGCGCGGCGGGTGTTCGGCAAGTCGCGCGATCCGCTCGGCGATGCGGCGCATCGCGCGCTGGCCGGATTCGCCGCGACCGGCTGCGTCGCGTTCGATGTCGCGGCGGCCGCGCTTCCCGAGATCGTCGGCGCCTTTGCCTGTCATCACAATGCGCCGCGGGTGACCGATTACGAGCTGTTGCTCGCGCATTCGGCCGAGGCGGCGTGGATCGCGACCGAGGGCAATGCCTTCAATCACGCCACCGATCGCGTCGCGGATGTCGAAGCGCTCGCCGCGGCGCAGCGCGCGCTTGGGCGGCCGATGAAGGATGCGGTCGAGGTGTCGACCAACGGCCGGGTGCGCCAGACCGCGTTTCGTGCCGATCCCGTCGCGCGGCGTTTCATCGATACCGCGGGCGGCGTCGTCACGCGGCTGGTGCCGGGCTCGTTCTACGAATTCATCACCCGCGATATCGATCCGGCGACGGGCGCGCTCGATTTGACCTTCGACAGCGGCAATGCGCAGGGCATCTTCGCGATGACCAAGGCGGCATGAACGATCTGCTGGCCGCGCTCGGCGACGCGATCGGCGCGGACAATGTCCTCGTCGGACGCAGCGATCTCGAACGCTATGAGACCGACGGGCGGCAGCACGCCGGCCGCGCGCTGGCGGTGGCGCGCCCCGCGACGACGAGCGGCGTTTCGGCGATCCTGCGGCTTGCGGCGCAGCATGGCGTGGCGGTGATCGCGCAGGGCGCGCGCACCGGGCTGGTCGGTGCCGGGCTCGCCGACGATCGCGGCGAGATGCTGATCCTCGGCCTCGAGCGGATGTCGCGGGTGGTGGAGATCGACGCCGCCAACCGCAGCGTCACCGCGGAGGGTGGCGCGTTGCTCTCGACGATCAACGCCGCCGCGCACGAAGACGGCTTGTTCTTCCCGATCGATCTCGGCGCGGATCCGTCGGTCGGCGGGATGATCGCCGCCAACACCGGCGGCGCGCGTTTCCTGCGCTACGGCGATGTGCGGCGCAATCTGCTCGGGCTCGAAATCGTCCTCGCCGACGGGGCGGGAACCGCGCTCGAACTCGGCGGCGCGCTCTGGAAGAACAATGTCGGCGTCGATCTCAAGCAGCTCGTCGCCGGCACCTCCGGCGCGTTCGGGGTGGTCACCCGCGCGACGCTGGGGCTTCAGCCGCGCCCGGCGGCGCAGGTCACCGCGCTGGTCGCATTGCGTCGCGCCGATGCCGCGACCGGGCTCGCCGCGCTGCTCGAAGCGCATTTCGGTACGTTGATCACCGCGTTCGAGGGCATGTCCGCCAATGCGCTCGCCGCGGCCTTCGCGCATGTCCCGCGGCTGCGCAATCCGTTTCCCGGGCCGATCCCGCCTTATGCCGTGCTGATCGAGCTTTCGAGCGGGCCGGTGCTCGGCGAGGATGCGCTCGAACACGCGCTGGGCGAGGCGCTGGCCGGGCTGATCGACGATGCCGGGTCGGCGATCATCGATGTCGCGGTCGATCGCCGCGACGCGCTCTGGGCGATCCGCCACGCGATCCCCGAAGGGCTGCGCGCATCCGGGCAAGTCATCGCCTGCGACATCGCGCTCCGCCGCGGCGATGTGATGCGGTTTCGCGATGAGGTCGCGGCCGGTGTCGCGGCGCGCTGGCCGGGGCTGGCGGTGTGCGATTTCGGGCATATCGGCGACGGCGGGCTGCACTTCAATCTCGTCTGGCCGGGCACCGCCGGCGCGCTCGATCCCGCCGTCGGCGAGGCGGTGCGCGACTATGTCTTCGCCACGGTGGTCGAGGAATTCGGCGGCAGTTTCAGCGCGGAACACGGCATCGGCCCGCGCAACATCAAACATTATGCGCGGTTCGTCCCCGAAGGCGTGCGGCGTGTTTCGGGGCAAATCCAGCGGCTGCTCGCGCCGCAGGGGTTGGGCCGCGTCGATTTCGGATCAACCAGCATCTAGAAAGGAAGTCTCTCGTGTCCGACAAGATCATGGCGGTGTACAACCGCGCACCCGTGGTGTTCGAGCGCGGCGAGGGCGCCTGGCTCTATACCGCGGACGGCGATGCCTATCTCGATTGCGTCGCCGGGATCGCGACCAACGGGCTGGGCCACGCCAATCCCATACTGATCGCGGCGCTGACCGAACAGGCCGGCAAGATCTGGCACCTCTCCAATATCTTCCGCATCCCGGGGCAGGAGGAACTGGCGCGGCGGCTGACCGCGAACAGCTTTGCCGACGTGGTGTTCTTCGGCAATTCGGGGTCTGAGGCGATCGAATGCGCGCTCAAGACCGCGCGCAAGTTTCACGCCGCCAACGGCCAGCCCGAGCGGATCGACGTGATCGGGTTCGCCGGGTCATTCCACGGCCGCACCTATGCCGCGGTCAATGCCTCGGGCAATGCGGCCTATATCGACGGCTTCGGCCCGCGGCTGCCGGGCTATGTCCAGCTCGGCCTCGATGACATGGATGCGATCGCCGCGGCGATCGCGCGGCCAACCACCGCGGCGCTGATCGTCGAGCCGGTGCAGGGCGAGGGCGGTGCGCGCGCGTTGAGCGGCGAGTGGCTGGCGGAAGTACGTCGCCGCTGCACCGAGGCGGGGGTGCTGCTGATCTATGACGAGGTGCAATCCGGCATGGGGCGCACCGGCAAGCTTTTCGCGCACCAATGGTTCCCCGGCACCGAGCCCGATATCATGGCGGTCGCCAAGGCGCTCGGCGGCGGCTTTCCGGTCGGCGCATGCCTCGCCACGGCGGAGGCGGCGAAGGGGATGATCTTTGGCGCGCACGGCTCGACCTTCGGCGGCAACCCGCTCGCGATGGCGGTGGCGATCGCGGCGTTCGACGAAATCGCGCGCCCTGATACGCTCGCGCATGCCGCGGCGCTGGCGGAGGATTTGTCGCGCGGGTTGCGTGATATCGCCGGGCGTTATGGCGATGTCATCGTCGATGTCCGCGGCAAGGGATTGCTGATCGGGGTCAAGCTGGTCACCAACAATCGCGATTTCATGGCCGCGGCGCGCGATCAGCGGCTGCTCGTCGCCGGCGGCGGGGACAATTGCGTGCGGCTTCTGCCGCCGCTCAACATGACACAGGACGATGCGGCGGAGGCGCTGCGCCGGTTCGAGGCGACCTGCGCGGCCGTGCGCGCGGCGCAGCCCAAGGCGGCTTGATGCGTCCGGCCCGCGGGGCCGGCGGACCTCGATGCGTTGATCGACCCCGCCGGTGCCCCGGCTTGGCGGTGAGCGCCTGATCGCGGGCGCGCCCCGGTCAGGGCACGGCGGGGGCGTGCAGCAGGAAATAGGGCAGGATGCGCGTCGTCAGATCGCGCATCGCGCCGTCGTTTTCGCCGAGCATATCGCGGATATGAGGCCCGATCACCGCATCGCCGAATGCCGTCACCGCCATCAGCAACACGATATTGCGAACCCGGCCGTCGGCTTCAGGGTCGCTGGTCTGGGCGACGATCACCTCGACCAGCGAGCGTAC
>NZ_MKRR01000149.1:42091-58994 GCF_001897045.1 Sphingomonas sp. 66-10 | reverse complement strand
TGGCAAAGGCATCGAAGACGCGGTCGACGATCGTGCGCGGCGCGCGCGCGTCGGTTCGGACCGATTCCACCACATGATCGAGCGCGACGGTGAGATCCTTGATCATCGATTCCATCAGCGCCATCTGCAGGCCCGCCGCCGATCCGAAATGATAAAGGATATTGGCGTGGGTCATGCCCAGTTCGTCGCCGACGTTGGCGAGCGTCACCGCGTGCGGTCCCCGTTCGAGTAACAGCCGGCGTGCGACGGTTAGCGCCTCTTCGCGCACTTCGGGGCCGGGTCGCTTGCGCCGTTTCGCAGGCGCCGACGAACGCATGGTCATGCTTCAATTCCTTGCGGTCGATCAACCTGATCGCCGTTTGGCCCGACAGGGCCGGTCATTCGCCCAAGGCGAGGTTTGTCCCGTATGAGGGCGCTGCCGCGCGCATGCTGAGATCGGGAGATCAGACGGCACGGCCGGGGCCGCGTCTCGCCGTGCTTCTACCTTTGCCGACGAGCGAGGCGGCTAGCGGTGTCGGCTACAGCCCGGGATACATACTTGATCGACCTCATACTCTGGTCTCCTCACACGGGGCCGGATCGACCCGGCCGTTCGGCCACAGGACCGATTCGGCCACTTCTCCTCTATGACCCACGACGCGCGCCGATAAGACGCGATGACGCCAAATCATGTCGGATTCTACTAAAGCTGTCCCAAAACAGGACGAAAATACCTGGAGCGCTTACGTTATCTGCTTCCAATGACGATTGCGTGGCATGTGCCCGATGCCGGGGTTGAACCGATTGGTCGGATCGAGGCTGCGATAGAAATCCGCGAGGACTGGCTTGGCGTGGTAGAGATGGCCGACATTGTGCTCGGCGGGATATTCGGCGCCGCGGGCATCGAGGATCTCGAGCATGCGATGCTCCAGCGCCAGCGGATCAACGCCCTTCCGCACGATATAATCCTGGTGGAAGACGTGGCAGAAGAAATGCCCGTAATAGAGGCGGTGGAGGATATCGCCGGCGATGTCGTCGGGCAGTTCCTCGACCCATTGTCGGGCGTTGCGCGGCAAGGCGATATCGAGCGCGACGATGTCCTCGACCTCATGGGCATGGACCGCGCGGTAACGCACCGCTGCCCCTGCCGCGACGAAACGGTGGAGAAAGGCGTCCGCAGCTTCTTGCGCGGTACATTCGAAAAAGCCACTCGCGGCGTCGTCGAACTGCGACGCCAGCAAGGCGCGCGTCGCGGCAGCGGCCGACCCCGGCACCTTGAGGATCAGATGGTGCTCGAAGCGATCGCGATAGTCGCGCATCCGCGGTGGGAGATGATCGGGCAGCAGGCGGCCGATGCGCTGCATCAGCCGATCGCTGAGATGCGCCCCGGCCGGGCCCAGCCGCCGCGCCCATGAATCGAACCGCGCCTTGGCCGCGAACAGATGCGGCAGCCGCGCGGTGCCGATCCGCTTGATCGCCGCGAACATATCCTTCCCGTAGCGGTCGGCGATGTCGAACACCGCACGATGCATATATTCGCCCGCGATCGGCAGATGCTCGAACGTGCCGAGAATCGTCCGCCGCAGCGTGGTGAGCTTGGCGGGATCGTTGGTCCCGAGATAGAAAGTGACGCTCCCTTCCTCCTTGGGAAAGGTATCGAGCCGCACCGCGAAGACGATCAGCTTGCCCGCGCTTCCGGCGGCTTCGAACAGGCAGCGGCTGTCGGCGTTGAACCGCGCCGGCCGGTCGCTGTCGATCTTGCGGACATGGCTGACATAGGATCGGTCGTGCGCCCAGCGATCGCTGCAGCCGTCGACCTCGGCCGCGCCGAAAGCGCCGGTGTCGAGCCGGTGGAGCATCGCCTCCGGCTCGTTCCCCAGATCGATGCCGAGGTGATTGACGAGGCTGAGGCTGCCGTCGTCGCCGATCATCCCGAACAGGGCGAGCTGGGTGAACGCCGGCCCGCGCTGGATCAGCGACCCGCCCGAATTGTTGCAGACCCCGCCGACCACCGATGCGCCGAGGCAGGAGGAACCGATCACCGAATGCGGCTCGCGCCCGAGCGGCAGCAGCGCGCGTTCGAGTTCGTTGAGCGTCGCGCCGGCAAGGCATACGACCTGTTCGGCGTCGCGGACCAAATGGATGCCCTTGAGGCGGACGGTGCTGATGATCACCACGCCGCCGGGATAATCGTCGCCCGACGGGGTCGAGCCGCCGGTCAGCCCGGTGTTCGATGCCTGCATGATGATGCTGACATCGGCCGCGACGCAGGCCTGGGCGACGCGCCACAATTCGACCAGCGTCCCCGGCAGGACGACCGCCAGCGCGGCGCCCGATCCGGTGCGATATCCCTCGCGAAAGCGTGCGGTGGCGCGCGGCGCGGTGAGCACCTTGCGTCGCCCGACGATATCGCGAAGGCGGTCGAGCAAGGCGGCGGGGGCGGTCATGATCGAGGTCCGTTCTGGCGCACTGGCGGTCGATAGGAGGAGAAATGGCCGAAAGGCGATTCAGCGGTTGTCGCGGGTGTGGCGATGGTGCTTAACCGCCGCGATTCTTTCCCCATATATGGGTTCTCATGACCTTTTATCTCGGCGTAGACGCTGGCGGCAGCAATTGCCGGTCGCGGTTGATCAAATCTGACGGAACCGTGATCGGCACCGGGGCGACCGGGCCCGCCAATGCCCGGATCGGCATGGACAATCTCTATGCCACCCTGGTCGAGGTGACCGATCAGGCGATCCGCGAAGCGGGGCTCGGCGCTGACGATGTGCGGCGGATCCGTGCGGGCATGGGGATCGCGGGCATCTCGCGCCCGGGGGTCAAAGAGCATCTCGGGGATTTCGCCTTTCCCTTCGCATCCGTCGCTTATGAGACCGATGCCTATATCGCCAACCTCGGCGCCAATGCCGGCGGCGAGGGCGCGATCCTGATCATCGGCACGGGGAGCATCGCGCATATCCGGCTGGCGGACGATTGCTTCACGATCGGCGGCTATGGCTTTCCGATTTCGGACGAGGGCAGCGGCGCGGCGCTGGGGCTGAGCGCGATGCGCCACGCCTTGCGCGCGCTCGACGGGCGCACTCGCCGTACCCCGCTCAGCAGCGCGGTGACCGAGCGTTTCGATCACGATACCGCCAAGGCGATCGCCTGGATGGATGAGGCGACGCCGCGCGATTATGGCAGCCTCGCGCCGCTGGTGATGGATTATGCCGAGGCCGATGATGCGATCGCGCGGTCGATCGTCGAGGATGCCGCATTGCATATCGAACGCTTCATCGAGACGATCTTCGAGCGCGGCGCGCCGCGTTGCGTATTGGTCGGGGGGCTCGCGCCGCGGATGATGCCGTGGCTGCGCGCGCGGACCGTGGCGCGCCTCAGCAGCGCGATGGGCGATCCGCTCGACGGCGCGTTGCGGCTGGCGGGGCATCATCCGGTCACTGCGTCTTGACCTCGTCGTCGGTCATGATGTGCCGGCCGTCGAGCCAGTCGACGATCTCGCGCGCAGCGGGCTGATCGATATCGGCATAACGCGCGCGGAGCGCCTCGCGGCGCGCGCCGAGCCGCTCCCAGCCGGTATCCTGCAGCGCGAGCAGATCGTCGCGCACCATTGCCGCCAGCTCGTCGCCGAGCAGCGCGCGTGCTGCGGTATCGAAGGCCCGGCCGTAACTGTACCCGTCCCCTTGCGCATAATTGGCCGCGAGCGTCAGCGCTGGGATGCATGATAGCCGCGGCTGGATCGCGGGGTTGATCGCATGGCCGGTGAGATGCCCGGCGATCGCCGGCGGGCGCCCGGTGAAGCCGCGCAGATGCAGGAAACGCGACATGCGCGATCCGTCGTTGACCGGATAATTGTCCCACAGACACACTTTGCGGCCGAGCTCCGCCTCGACCTCGCGGAGATGCGCGACGCCGATCTCGGGCGAGAAGACTTCCTCGCCCGTCCAGTAGATCCGCACCTCCGGATCGAGCAGCCGCCCGAGCTCGGCGAGATAGCCCTCTGGCCGCCGGCCGAATACCCGATCGAGCACCGGGTCATAGGAATAATAGCTCGGGCAGAAATAGAGCCGGGTCGCGCGCGTGTGCTGGCTGCAGAAATCGACCAGCTCGGCCTGCTGGCGCGCGAGATCGGGAAGATCGCCGCGCAGATCGTCGAACAGGATCGCGAGATCGTCGATACCGATCGCATCGAAAGCGGTGAGCCGCGCGATCAATTGCCCGCGCGCGGCATCGTCGAAAGGATGCGTCGCCCCCATCGGGGTAAGCGCGATGCCGAAACGCACGCCCGCGTCCCGGCAATCGCCGGCGAAGGCGGCGAGCGCGGCGGTCTGTGCCGGCGGATGCGGCTCGCGCCATATGCGGCGCAGATGAGCATCGCCCTTGGGGCCATAATGATAGAAACGATAGCCGGCGCCGGCGAGGGTGCGCATTACCTCGCTGCGCTCCTCCCACGACCAGGGCGTGCCGAAACGCCCCTCGATCACCCCCAGTTCGACCGTCATTCGCCCAACTCCTCGAGTGCGCCCGCGATCCAGGTTCGCGTGACGCGGCACTGGCGGTCAAGATGGACGAGATCGGCGCGCAGGCCGGCCGCGATCGCGCCGGTCTCCCCGGCGAGGCCGAGGAATCGCGCGGGATTGCCGCTCGCCATTTGCGACGCCTCGACGATCGAGCATCCCAGCATGTCGATCGCGTTGCGGAACGCCTCGGCCATCGTGAGCGCCGATCCGGCGAGCGTGCCGTCGGGCCCGCGGCACATGCCGTCGACCATTTCGACGCGCTGCCCCATCAGCGTGAAGGAGGTGGCGCTGCCGCCGACCGGGGACATGGCGTCGGTGACCAGCATCGCGCCGGCGATGCCGCGCGCCGCGATCGCCACCTTCAGCGTCGCAGGATGGACATGGACCCCGTCGACGATCAACCCGAAATGGCTGGCGCGATCGGCGAGCGCCGCGCCGACCATCCCGGGCTCGCGGCTGCCGAGCTGGGTCATCGCGTTGAACAAATGGGTGAAGCCCGACAATCCCTCGGCGAGCGCGGCGCAGGTCTGCGCATAATTTGCAAGGCTGTGCCCTGCCGCGACCAGCACCCCCGCCTCGCGCAGGCGCCGGATCGTGCCGGGCGGGGCGAGCTCGGGTGCCAAGGTCACCAGCCGGATGCCGCGGGTCGGCCGGGTGAGCCGCGCGAGCACGCTCTCGTCGATCGTGGTGAAGCGCCCGGCGTCGTGGATACCCTTTTTCGCGGGGTTGAGATGCGGCCCTTCGATATGCAGCCCGAGCACGCCGGGCACCCCCGCCGCCAACGCCGCCTCGGCCGCGCCGATCGCGGCGTCGGTCACTTCCGGGTGATCGCTGATCAACGTCGGCAACATGCCGGTGGTGCCGAAGCGCCGGTGCGCCCGCGCGATCGTGCGCATGCCGTCGACGCTCGGCGTATCGTTGAGCAGCACGTCGCCGCCGCCATTGACCTGGGTATCGATGAAGCCGGGGACGAGGCAACCGCCGTTGAGCCGTTTGACGGCATAATCCGACGGAATCTCCGCGGCGCTGTTCCAGCCGACGATCCGCTCGCCCTCGATGAGCAAAGCCTGCTCCTCGATCAATTCGGTCGGCAGCACCAGGCCGGCGCCGGTCAGCGCAATGCGGGTCATAATGTCCGGGTCACTTTCGCGAGATGCGGCGGGCGATCCGGGTCACGCCCGCGCGCGATCGCGACTGCATTGGCGAGGCCGTAGAAGCTCTGGATCGCGGCGATCGCACCGATCACCGGATGCTCGCCGGCGGGGGCGGGGAATTGGATCGTCGCCGCGGCGATATCGTCGGCCGGGCCGGCGGCGATCACCGGGGCGCCGCGCGCGGCGAAATCGGCGAGTCGCTCGCGCAGGCCATGCGCCGAAACGTCGCCCGGGCCGAAGGCAAGCACCGGATCGCCCGCCTTGACCAATGTCATCGGCCCGTGCGCCACCTCGGCCGAGCTGAATGCCTCGGCATAAAGGCCGGCGGTTTCCTTGAGCTTGAGCGCGGCTTCGCCCGCGATCGGCAGCGTCGGTCCGCGCCCGAGGACGAGCAGGTCGCTGGCGGGGATGAGATAGGGAAGCGCGGCGGACCAATCCTGCGCCGCGGCCTCCCGCAAGCGCGGTCCGATCCCGGAAAGCGCGGCGAGCAGCGCGTCATCGCCGCTCCATTCGCCGACGAGATGGGTCAGCGCGACGAGCGTCGCGATGAAGCTCTTGGTCGCGGCGACGCTGCTCTCGGTGCCGGCGTGGACCGGGATGGTGATATCGGCGAGTGCCGCGAGCGGCGAGGCGGTGTCGTTGACCAAAGCGACCACGATCGCGCCCTGCCGCTGCGCATCCTCGCTCGCGGCGATGAGATCGGGGCTGCGGCCCGATTGCGAGATCGCGATCAACGGGATGCCGCGAAAGTGCGGCGACGAGGCGCGGTAAAGCGACCCCACCGACGGCGCGTGGCTGAGCGTCGGGATGCCGGCGTGGATTTCGAGGAGGTGCTTGGCGAACCCCGCCGCCTGATCCGAGCTGCCGCGTGCCAACGTCGCGGCAAAGCGCGGCGCGAGATCGCGCAGCCGGCGACCAGCTTCGCGGACGAGGGTGGCATTGCGTTCGAGTTGGGCCTCGCAGACATCGGGGGCTTGGCGCGCTTCGATGAGCATCCGGCCGGTTTGGGCGTGCATGAACGATGAATACCAATATGGCATTTTGATGCAACTGGTATTATAGTGGTTGCATTACCAGTAGATGAGCGGCATGGCAGGCCCCGAACCCATTGGAGCACGCCATGCTCAAGATCAATCTCGCTGCGACCGACAGCCAGGCTTTCGTCAACGAGGATGTCGTCGGCCATCACGGCAATGCCGCCTGGGTGATCGACGGCGCGACCGGGATCGGCGCGGCGCTGCTCGACGCGCCGAGCGATGCATCGTGGCTGGCGCGTCGAGTCGATGCCGCGTTTCGCGCGCAGCTGGCGGAGCAGCCGATGATCGCGACCACCGTGCTGGTGCGGCGCGCGATCGAGATCTGCCGCGACGCGCTCGCGGCCGCGGCGACCCGCGCGCCCGAGGGGCCGCATGAACATCCCTCGGCGGCGTTCGCGATGCTGCGCGATTTCGGCGATCATGTGGAGCTGACCAGCCTCGCCGATTGCGCGGTCGCTTATGTCGACGAAGCCGGGCAGGCGCAGCTGTTCAGCGACGGCTCGCACGAAACGATCGAGCGCCGCACGCTCGATCTCGCCGCGCAGATCTTCGCGGCGGACCCCGATCCCGCGCCGGCCGCGCTGACCGAACGGCTGCTCCCGCAGCTTCAGGCCAACCGCCGGCTGATGAACCGCCCGGACGGCTATTGGGTGCTCGGCATCGAGCCCGATGCCGCCGATCATCTCAGCCAGCGCCGGCTTCCCGCGCGTAAGGGGCAAAGGTTCGCGCTGGTCAGCGACGGGTTCCTGCGGCTCGTCGACCTGTTCGGGGTGGCGACGCCGCATGATCTGCTGGCGATCGACGATGCGGCGCAATGGGACGCGTGGCTCGCGCGATTGCGCGCGATCGAGCGCGAGCCGGAATCGCGCCGGCATTATGTCCGCGTGAAAATCCATGACGACGCGACCTTGCTCACTCTCCACATCTGAAAGGCCGCGAATGCGCGTTCTGGGTTATATGAGCGGCACCTCGCTCGACGGGGTCGATGCGGCGATCCTCGAAACCGACGGCGAGCGGATCGACGCGTTCGGGCCGGCGATGCTGCTGAGCTTCAGCGCGGCCGAGCGCGCGGCGGTGGTGCGCGCGACCGAGGATGCGCTGCGCTGGGACGGCATCGGTGCGCGGCCCGCATCGTTCGCCGCGGCCGAGGCGGTGATCCTCGACACGCATGTCCGCGCGGCGCGGGCGGTGCTGGCCGAAGACGGCGGTGCGATCGACCTGATCGGGTTCCATGGCCAGACGGTGCTGCATCGTCCCGAGCGCCGGCTGACGGTCCAGCTCGGCGACGCAGCCGCGCTGGCGAGCGCGCTCGGGGTCCCGGTGGTCGCCGATATGCGTCAGGCCGATCTCGCCGCGGGCGGGCAGGGCGCGCCGCTGGTGCCGATCTATCACCGCGCGCTCGCCGACCGGCTCGCGCTGCCGCGCCCGATCGCCTTTCTCAACATCGGCGGGGTGGCCAATCTGTCGTGGATCGGCGCGGGGGAGGGCATGGCCGCCTTCGATACCGGCCCCGGCAACGGGATGATCGACCTGCTTCTCCAGTCGCGCGGCGCCGGGCGATATGATGAGGACGGCAGGCTCGGCGCAGCGGGGCGGGTCGATCGAGCGATCCTCGATGAATATCTGCGCGCGCCCTACTTCCGTCAGTCCGGCCCAAAGTCGCTCGACCGCTATGATTTCACGCTCGCCGCGGTCGAATCGCTGTCGCTCGAAGATGCTGCCGCGACGCTCACCGCCTTCGCGATCGAGGCGATTCGCTGTGCGGCGGATCTGCTTCCGGCGGCGCCGGACGAGTGGATCGTGTGCGGCGGCGGGGTCCATAATCCCACCTTGATGCGGCTGCTCGGCAAGCGGGTCGGCACATGGCGCGCCGCCGATGACTGCGGGTTGCGTGGCGATTTTATCGAAGCTGAGGCAATGGCTTATCTGGCGGCGCGGTCCGTTCGGGGGTTGCCGCTGACCTTTCCCGCGACTACCGGCGTGCCGCGCCCGATCCCCGGCGGGCGGATTTTTCATCCGCAGAACGCCGGATGACCCGCATCGCGGGTAACGCGGGTACTTTACAAATATATGACCATTGTGTTCTAGTGGTATTAGAAACGTATTTGGCTGCGTCCGGGGCGCAGGCAGGGGAGATATAAGATGACATCGACGAACTTCCGCCGGGCGAGCGCCTGGACCGTGCTGGCGATCGCGCTCGCCCAATCGCCGTCGCTCGCCGCCGCGCAGACCGCGACCGATATCGCGCAGCCGGCGCCGGAGGCCGCCACCGAGCAGCATGAAGTCGTCGTGACGGGCTCGCGCATCCCGCGCACCGATCTCACCGCGACCAGCCCGGTCGCCTCGACCTCGCAGGAAGCGATCAAGCTCCAGTCGGCGCTGACGGTGGAGGATTTCTCGACCAAGATGCCGCAGCTCGCCGGCGGCGTGCGCCAGGCGTCGCAGGGCAGCGATTCGTTTGGCGCGCAGGTGCTCGATCTGCGCAACTTCGGCCAGAGCCGCTCGCTGGTGCTGATCGACGGCACCCGCGCGGTGCCGTTCAGCTTCCGCAACTCGGTCGACGTCAACGCGCTGCCGGCCTCGCTGATCAAGCGGGTCGACGTGCTGACCGGCGGCGCCGCCGCGGTCTATGGCGCCGACGCGGTGGCGGGCGTCGTCAATTTCATCCTCAATGACGATTTCAAGGGCGTTCAGGCCTCCGCCTCGACGCGCCTCGCCGAACATGGCGGCAAGCAATATGGCGCATCGGTCATGCTCGGGACGCCGCTGGGCGATCGCGGGCATATCGTCGTCGCGCTCGATTACACGCAGCGCGAGCAGACACTGTCGGGGTCGCGCGACTGGGCGATCACCCCGACCTCGACCGTGCCCAGCATCGGCGGCCTGTTTACCGACGTCGCGAGCGGGCGTCGCTTCGGCTTCACCGACGGCGGCCAGTTCACCACCAACCCCTCGGCGACCTCGAACATCAGCGCCAATTATCCGCTGATCGAGCCGCTCAAGCGGATCAACGCCGCCGCGCTGTTCAATTATGAGATCACCCCCGCGGTCGAACTCTATGGCCGCGTGCTCTACACCAATGCGCGTACCGAACAGTCGGGCACGCCCGGGCCGAACCCGCCGTCGATCAACCAGACGGTCGGGATCAGCGCGACCAACCCCTATCTCACCGATGCGATCCGCAACCAGCTGACCTTCGTCAACGGCGTCGCGCAGGTGAATGTCCAGCGCTCGCTCGCCGAGCTCGGGCTGATCACTTATCGTACCGAGCGCAATACCTTCCAGGGCCAGCTCGGGCTGCGCGGGCCGATCACCGACAACATCAAATGGAACGTCTACGGCCAATATGGCCGATCGACCGAAAACTCGCCGATCACCGGCGACGGCCTCGTCAGGGATGCCAGCGGCGCGAATAACTTCGCGGCGAATGCCAACAAGGTGAACATCTTCGGGCCGAACCAGCCGGGGATCGCGGCCGCGCTCGGCACGACGATCAACGGCTTCAACCGCAACCGCGATCAGCTCGTCACCTCGGCCAACATCAGCGGCACGCTCGCCGATCTGTTCGCGCTCCCGGCAGGTCCGATCGGATTTGCGGTCGGCGCCGAATATCGCCGCGAAACCGCGCAGATCACGCAGGATAGTGCGCTGCTCACCGGCAATACCTATCGCCAGGGCGTGCAGGCGGCCTATAGCGGGGTGTTCGACGTCAAGGAGCTGTACGGCGAATTGTTCGTGCCGGTGCTGCGCGATCTGCCGCTGATCAAGAAGCTCGATGTCGGCGGCGCCTATCGCTATTCGGACTATAATCTGTTCGGCAACCACGGGACGTGGAAGGTCGAGGCGAACTGGCAGGTCGATGACAGCATCCGCCTGCGCGGCACTTATCAGCGCGTGCTGCGCGCGCCGAATTTCGGCGAATTCGCCGCGACTACCTCGTCGCTGCCGTTCAACAATCTCGTCACCGTGCCGCGGCTCGCGCCGCGCTATGCGGGCGACCCCTGCGTCCTCGGCACCGGCAATGTCGCGCAATGCCAGCGCTTCGGCGCGCCGGCGGTCGGCTCGGCCAATTCGTTCGATCCGAGCTATCTCGAGGGCAATTATTATTACGGCGGCAACGCGGCGATCAAACCCGAGATCGGCAAGACCAAGACCGTCGGCATCGTGCTGACCCCGACCTTCATGCCGCGCTTCACGCTGACCGTCGACTGGTATGAGCTCAACCTCAAGGGTGCGGTCGGCGTGATCCAGCCGGTCGCCGCGATCACCAGCTGCTACATCACCAATCCGACCGCGAACAACCCGCTGTGCGCGCTGGTCACCCGCGATCCGGCGAACGGGCATTTCGTCAACGCCTATGTCAACAACCAGAACCTCGGCCGGCTGACGCAGCGCGGGCTGGACATCGCCGCCAATTATACCTTGCTGGCGGATTGGCTGCCCGGCACCGGGATGCGTTTCTCCTATCAGGGCAATATCGTCACCAGCTATATCATCCAGGCGAACTCGACCGTCGCTCCGGTGCAGTGCAAGGGGACGTTCGGCGCGACCTGTTCGAGCGACGGGACGACGCTGGTGCAGCCGGCCTATCGGCACAATGCCGCGGTCGCCTGGACTTTCGAGGGTGGGCTGGTCCAGCTCAACTGGAACCGCATCGGCAAGGTGAAGAACAGCGCCCCCGGCGCGACCAACACGCTGCCGGCGCAGGACACGTTCGACCTCTCGGCATCCTATGCGCTGACCCACAATCTGACGCTCAGCGGGGGCATCTACAATTTTACCGACAAGGATCCGCCGTTGGTCGCGGCGGGCGGCGTGTTCAACACCTTCCCCGATACGTATGACGTGATGGGCCGCACCTACGGCCTTTCGCTGACCGCGCGCTTCTGATCGCGCGGGAAGCGGCGGCGCGGATGATGCCGCGCCGCCGCGACCCTCTGGGACGGGAAACCGGATGACTCTGCCCTTCACGCTTGCCGACTGGATGGTGATAGCGGGCTATATCGCAGTGCTGTTCGCGGGCGGCTGGCTGTTCATGCCGCGTCACACCGAATCCACCCGCGATTATTTCCTCGCCGGGGGGACGGTGCCGGCCTGGCTGGCGGCGATTTCGGTGCTGTCGGCGACGCAATCGGCGGCGACCTTCCTCGGGGGGCCGGATTACGGCTATTCGAGCGACTATTCCTATCTCAGCACCAATATCGGCGGGCTGATCGGCGCGGTGTTCGTCGCGCGCGTGCTGATCCCGCGTTTCTACGCGGTCGAGGCGACCACTGCTTATGAACTGCTGACCAAGCGCTACAGCATCCGCGCGACGCGCTGGGCCGGGGGGATGTTCCTCGCCGGGCGCGTGCTGGCGGGAGGCGCACGGGTCTATCTCGCCGCGATCGCGATCGCGATGGTGATGACCGGCAACGTCACCCCGGGCAGCATCACCGTGGCCGCCGCGGCGCTGATGATCGCGAGCTTCCTGTTCACCTTCGTGGGCGGGCTCAAATCGGTATTGTGGAACGACCTCATCCAATTCGCCATCTATCTTGGCGCGGCGGTCGCGGTGCTCGTCTTCCTGCGTCTGTCGATCCCGGCCTCCACCGCGGAGATCATCCACGGCGTGATGCATACGCCCGAAGGGGTGAACAAGCTCAGGCTGTTCGATTTCTCGCTTGATCTGTCGCGGCCCTTCTCGATGCTCGCGGTCGTCACCGGGGTGGCTTTGCTCTACATCGGCAATGCCGGGCTCGACCAGGACACCACCCAGCGGCTGCTCGCCTGCCGCGACGCCAAGACCGGCGCGCGCGGGCTCTATCTCTCGGTGCTGGCGACGGTGCCGGTGGTCGCGGTGTTCATCACGATCGGCCTGCTGCTCTACGTCTTCTACGACCGGCCCGATCTGATGGGCGGCGCCACCGCCTCCGCCGCGCGGCATTTCGGCGGCGAGAAGGTCAGCATCTTCATGCATTATATCCTGACGCAGGTGCCGTCGGGGCTGCGCGGGCTGGTGACGATCGGGGTGATTGCGGCGGCGGTGGCGACGACCAATTCGGCGCTCAATGCGATGTCGTCGGTCGCGGTGCAGGATTTCTATCGCCCGTGGCGCGAGAGGCGCGGCACGGTGACGGAGCAGCATTATGTCCGCGCCGGCCGGGTCGGCATGGCGCTGATCGGCGTCGCGATGTTCGGTACCGCGGTCGTGTCATATTATTGGCAGCATCACACCAATATGGGGCTGCTCGAATTCGCGCTGCAGGTGATGGTATTTTCCTACGCAGGGCTGCTCGGCGTCTATTTCACCGCGATCTTCACCCGGCGCGGCACGACCGCGTCGGTGATCGCCGCGCTGCTCGGCGGTTTCGTCGCGGTGCTCATGCTCCAGCCCGCGATCGCGCGCGCGATCGGGCTGCCGCCGGTGCTCGCCACGCTCGCCTTCCCCTATCAGCTGTGCATCGGCACGCTGATCGCCTTTTTGATCTGCGTCATCCCGTCGGGCGCGGATCGTGTTAGCGTTCATCCCCGAGGACAGCATGAATACTGAGATCATCGACCCGCGTTATATCGACCTTGCAAGCTGGCCGACCGAAATTGCGGTCGAGGCGATGCTCGAAGGCCAGCTCGCCGCGGTGGCCGCGATCAAGGCGCAGATCCCCGCGATCGCCGGCGCGGCGGATGCGGCGGCGGAGCGGCTCGGCGAGACGGGGCGGCTGGTCTATGTCGGCGCCGGCACCTCGGGGCGCGTCGCGGTCCAGGACGGGGTCGAGCTCTATCCGACCTATAGCTGGCCGCGCGAGCGCGTGCTGTTCCTGATGGCGGGCGGGCTCGCCGCGCTGACCGAGAGCGCCGAAGGCGCGGAGGATGACGAAGCCGCGGCGCGGCATGCGGTCGCGGAAGCGCGGATCGGCGCCTCGGACGTCGTGATCGGCGTCGCTGCGAGCGGCCGCACGCCCTATACCGTCGCCGCGATCGTCGCGGCGCGCACGGCGGGGGCGCTGACGGTCGGCCTCGCCAACAATCCCGATAGCCCGCTGGCGGGCGCGGCCGAACATGGCATCACCGTCAGGACCGGGGCGGAGATCGTCGCCGGTTCGACGCGGATGAAGGCCGGGACCGCGCAGAAGGCGGTCTTGAACATGCTGTCGACTGCGACGATGCTGCGGCTCGGCCGGGTGCATCGCGGGTTGATGGTGAACATGCGGGTTTCGAACGAGAAGCTGCTTCACCGTGGTCGCGAGATGGTGCGCGACATCGCCGGCGTCGACATGGCGGCGGCGGCGGATGCGCTCGATGCCGCCGGCCGTGAGATCAAGCCCGCGGTGCTGATCGCGCTCGGCGCGACCGAGGCGCAGGCGCGGCAGGCGCTCGCGCAGGCGGGGGGCGATCTTTCGCGGGCGATCACCGCGTGGCGGGCCGCCGATGCGTGATATCCTGCTCGCGCGCGGCGACGACAATACGCCGCTCTATCTCCAGCTCGCGCGCAACCTGCGCCATCATATCGCGGGCGGCGGGATCGATCCGGGCGATGCGCTCCCCTCCGAACGCGAGCTGACCGAGCTGACCGGGCTGTCGCGGGTCACCGTCCGCAAGAGCATCAACCAGCTGATCGAAGAGGGTATCCTCGTCCGCAAACAGGGCTCGGGCACCTTCGTCGCGCGGCGCATCGAAACGCCGGGGTCGGTACTCAGCAGCTTCACCGACGACGCCCATAAGCGCGGCGAGAACCCGGGCGTGATCTGGATGATCAAGGCCTATGCCCAGCCGACCGACGAGGAGGCGGCGATGCTGCGGATCGCGACGTCGACGCAGGTCGCGCGGCTCGGGCGGGTGCGTTTGTCGGGCGGGGAGCCGCTGGCGATCGAACATGCCGTGGTCCCTGCCGAATTCCTCCCCGATCTCGATCAGATCGGCGATTCGCTCTACGCCGCGCTCGAAAAGAACGGCCACCGCCCGGTGCGCGGCAAGCAGCGCATCCAGGGCGCGCTCGCTGCGCCAACCGAGGCGGGGATGCTCTCGACCGAGCAGAATGCCGCGGTGCTGCGTATAGAGCGGATGGCCTTTCTGGCCGACGGCCGGCCGGTCGAATTCACCCGCTCGACCTATCGCGCCGATCGCTATGTCTTCGTCTCCGATCTCGAAGGCGCGCAAACCTCTTCCCGGCTCGAATAGCCGCGCCGCGCTTTCCCCTACGCCCCGCATCCGGCTATGATGTTGCGATGACGGGCCTTCCCGCACCGTGCGACGCCGCGACGACCGTTTCCGGAACGGGACGGGAGCCGCGCCATGCCACCGCGATCCTGTTCGCCACCGTGCTCGCATCGAGCCTGTCGTTCGTCGACGGCTCGGTCGTCAATGTCGGGCTCGCCGCGATCGGGCGCGAGCTCGGCGCTTCCCCCGCCGAGCTGCAATGGGTGGTCAACGCCTATCTGCTCCCGCTGTCGGCCTTGCTGCTGCTCGGCGGGGCGGCGGGCGACCTTTACGGGCGCCGGCGCATGTTCCTGCTGGGGGTGGGGGCGTTCGGCGCTGCGTCGATCCTGTGCCTCTCGGCGCCGGGGCTGGACTGGCTGATCGCGGGGCGAACGATCCAGGGGATCAGCGCGGCGATGTTGCTCCCCAACAGCCTCGCGAGCCTCGGCGCCGCTTTCGCCGGGGAGGAGCGCGGCAAGGCGATCGGCACCTGGGCCGCGGCCGGGGCGGCGGCCGGCGCGATCGGCCCCCTCATCGGCGGCGCGCTGATCGACGCGGTGAGCTGGCGCGCGATCTTCCTGATCAACATTCCGCTCGCGATCGGCGCGGGGTGGCTCGGCTGGCGCTACCTCCCCGAGAGCCGGGGCGAGACCGGCAGCGGGCTCGATTGGCCGGGCGCGGGGCTTGCCACGATCGGCCTCGGCGCGATGACCTGGGGGTTGACCGTATTGTCGGGGCATGTCGCGGTGCGCGGCGGCGGTTGGGCGATCGGTGTCGGCGGCGTGGCGCTGCTGCTGTTCCTGTGGGTCGAGCATCGCCGCGGCGACCGCGCGATGATGCCGCTCGGGCTGTTCGCGACCCCCTCCTATATCGGGCTCTCGATCCTGACGTTGCTGCTCTATGGCGCGCTGGGCGGGCTGTTCGTGCTGTTCCCGTTCCTGCTGATCGGGGCGGGCGGCTATACGGCGACCCAGGCCGGCGCGGCGCTGCTGCCGCTGTCGATCGTGATCGGTCTCGCCTCGCGTGCGATGGGCAAGCTCGCCGCGCGCATCGGGCCGCGCTGGCCGCTGACGATCGGGCCGCTGGTGGTCGCGGCCGGCTTCCTGCTGGCGAGCCGGATCGATCCGACGCAATCCTATTGGACGGGGGTGATGCCCGGGCTGCTGGTCATCGCGGTCGGCATGGCCGGGGCGGTGGCGCCGCTCACCACGGCGGTGATGAATTCGGTCGACGAACGGCATGTCGGCACCGCGAACGGCGCCAATAGCGCGCTCGCGCGCACCGGCGGGCTGATTGCTACCGCTTTGCTCGGCTCAATACTCGCGGGGCGCGGCGCGGTGCTGGTGCACGGCGTGGCGACGGCCTGCCTCGTCGCGGCCGGGGTCAGCGCCGTCGCCGGCATCGCCGCGCTGTTGCTGCTCGAGCCCGAGCGTCTGACCGCCGAATAGGCCGCGCGGCCGGTCCGCCACCCCGAATGCAGCGCTTTCTGGCGAAAGTCGCTTGCGTATTCGTGCCTAAGTGGGTGAGATTACGTCCGCAGTTTCGCCCGGAAGTGGCGGAATAGCATGTCGTCTTTCGGACGAATGAAAGGAGTTCAGCGATGAGATTGCTCTCGAGAACGCTGGCGGGGCTGACCGCAATGGCATCGATCTTGTCGACCGTGCCTGCCACCGCGCAGGGCCGGTGGGACGATCACGATCGCGGCCGGCGCGACGACGATGGGCGGCGCGACTGGCGCGACCAGCGCCACGACAATGGTCGTCGCGGATGGCGGGACGATCGCGACGGGCGGTCGCAATATCGCTGGCACAATTACGGCGGCCGCTACGGCTATAACGGCTATCGCGGCCGCTGGCGTACCGGGCAGCGCTTCACCTATTGGAACGACAATCGTTATTACGTCAACGACTGGCGGCGCTACAATCTGCCCCCGCCCCGCCCCGGCTATCGCTATTATCGCGACGACAACGGCGATATCGTGATGGCCGCGATCGCCTCCGGCGTCATCGGGCTGATCCTGGGCAGCCAGATGGGCAATCGC
>NZ_MKRR01000149.1:35817-41978 GCF_001897045.1 Sphingomonas sp. 66-10 | reverse complement strand
GCCATTCTTGGCACGATCGAGCAACGCCTCGGCGCTGGCGATCAACGCGGGGACGGCGCGTCCCCTGGACGACGAGATGCCCGCCGAAAAGGTGATCGTGCCGAGCGGCGCGTCGCTTTCGCGTACCTTCAGGCGACGGCTGGCGAGACGCACACGTGCGGTGTCGATGATCGCGTTGGCATCGCGCGCGGTCATGTCTTCCATCAGGATCAGGAATGCCCCGCCGTCCCAGCGCGCGACGGTGTGCGGCTGGCATGAGTCCGCCAGTTCGGTCGCCACCGTGCGCAGCAACCGGTCGCCGACCGCGTGGCCGTGGCCGTCGTTGACGCGCTTGAAATGATCGATGTCGATCAGCGCAATCGCACACCCCTTGGGGGATGCGATCGCGGTCGCCAGCCTTTCCTCCACCCCCGCGCGGTTGAGAAGCCCGGTCAGCCGGTCGCGGCTCGCATCGGTGCGCAGCGCGTTGAGCTCCGCGCGCAGCGATTGCGCTTGCCGCGTCGCATCGGCGAGGCTGGCTTCGGCGAGCGTCGTCCGCTCGATCATCGCGGAGACGACCGAGCGAATGCTGGATTCCGCCGCGCCGACCAGCGAGGCGGCGGCGCTGACCAGATCGCGATTGAGATCGCCGGTCGCGCTGGCCGCATCGCCGATGATGTCGAGGACGCGCAACGTCAGCCGATCGAGCTGCGACGCACCATGATGTTCCGGGGCCGGTTCGGCCGGTGTCTCGCCGGCGAGCCGCGCCACCTCGTCAGGGCCGATGCGGAAGCCGCCGTCGACGATCCGCTCCACCTCCGCCTTCAGCACCGCATCCTGCTCGATCAGGACGCGATGGACGAAGGCATAATTGGCCGGGCTGTGCTGCAGTCGATGATCGTCGAGAAAGCGAAGGATTTTCGGCCCTGTTGCCTGTTTTTCAATTGGCATTGCCATCCTTCTCCTGGGTGCCGGAACCGTCGGGCAGAATTGCGTCCCATCGCGCGATGAGCGTTCCGCCGCAAAGGTCCGTGCCGATTACTTCGATTGCGAAGATACTGAGAAGTCGAGTTAATTTATCAATATCCATGGCTCTAGATCTTTACACAAAAGATCTGTCGGCGGCGAGGGGCTTGCGGATTGCCTGCACGCTCGTACACTATTCAACAAGCGCGAGCGTGTGGCGCAAGCAATAGATGTTCTGGACTGATGCGGATCGCGACATAAGATCGTGGTCGCACGAATGCGTCACGAGATGCGGCGACAGGGGAGGGAGCGATGATCAAATCCAGAAGCTGGCTATACGCTTGTTCGGTTCTGGCGACGATCGGGCAATTGCCGGTCGCTCCGCAGGCCGCGGCGCAATCGACCGCGGTGCCGTCCGGCGTGTTCAGCCCCGCCACGGTGCTGCCGCGTCCGGTGCCGCCCTATCAAGGCACTTTGGGGGTCACGCCGGCGGAATCGTCCAAGCCGCATTATCCGCCGCCGGTCGTCGCGCCGAAGGGGGCGCCCAACGTGCTGCTGATCATGACTGACGATGTCGGCTTCGGCACCTATAGCGGGTTCGGCGGGCCGGTGCCGACCCCGGTCTTCGACGCGGTCGCCGCGAACGGGCTGCGCTACAACCGGTTCCACACCACGGCATTATGCTCGCCGACCCGCGCCGCGCTGCTCACCGGGCGCAACCACCATTCGGTCGGGACCGGGGTGATCCAGGAACTGGCGACAGGTTACCCCGGCTATACCTCGATCATTCCAAAGAGCGCTGCGACGATCGCCGAGGTCCTGCGCCAGAACGGCTATGCGACAGGCTGGCTCGGCAAGAACCACAATATCCCCGATTGGGAGAATAGTCCGGCCGGGCCATTCGACAATTGGCCGAGTGGGCTGGGGTTCGACTATTTCTTCGGCTTCAACGGCGGCGAGACCGACCAATGGGCGCCGGCGTTGACCGAGAACCGCAACCCGGTCGAGCCGCCCGCGAACGACCCCAATTACATCCTCGACCGCGATCTCGCCGATCATGCGATCAACTGGCTGCGGACGGTGGGGACGCAGGCGCCCGACAAGCCCTTCTTCCTCTATTACGCCCCCGGCAGCGGGCATGCGCCGCATCAGGCGCCCAAGGAGTGGATCGCCAAATTCCGCGGTCAGTTTGACCAGGGGTGGGACAAATTGCGCGAGGAGACCTTCGCGCGGCAAAAGAAGCTCGGCGTTATTCCCGCCGATGCGAAGCTTACCCCGCGACCGCCGGAAATCCCTGCCTGGGACAGCCTGTCGCCCGATGCGAAGAAAGTCGCGGCGCGGCTGATGGAAGTCTATGCGGCGACCAACGCTTATTCCGATCATCAGATCGGGCGGGTGATCGAGGAATTGCGCGCCCAGGGCCGGCTCGACAATACGATCATCATCTATATCGAGGGCGATAACGGCGCGAGCGCGGAAGGCGGCCTCAACGGGTCGATCAACCAGATGGCCGGGCTGAACGGCGTCCCCGATACCGTCGCCAACATGATCAACCATCTCGACGAGATGGGCGGGCCGATGTCCGACGAACATTATCCGGCCGGTTTCGCCTGGGCGATGGACACGCCGTTCCAGTGGACCAAGCAGGTCGCGTCGCACTGGGGCGGCACGCGCAACGGCATGACGATCTCCTGGCCGGCGCGGATCAAGGCGCACGGCGAGATCCGCTCGCAGTTCAGCCATGTGATCGATATCGCGCCGACGCTTTACGAAGCGATCGGCATCCCCCAGCCGACCGAGGTCAATGGCGTGAAGCAGAAGCCGATCGAAGGCACCAGCCTCGTCTACAGCTTCAACAATGCCGCGGCGCCCGACCGGCACACCACGCAATATTTCGAAATGTTCGCCAATCGCGCGATCTACCAGGACGGCTGGGTCGCCGCGACGCACCCCAAGCGGCTGCCCTGGGTGGCGGTCCAGCCTTTCGACGCCAACGCCTTCACCTGGGAATTGTACCATGTCGCCAAGGATTATTCGGAGGCCGAGGATCTCGCCGCGAAAGAGCCTGAACGGCTGAAGAAGATGCAGGCGGCGTTCCTTGAGGAAGCGAGGAAGTACAACGTCCTGCCGCTCGATCCGAGCACGATCGCGCGGATGCAGGCCGATCAGCGCCCGTCGGCGTTCGCGGGGCGGCGCGATTTTACTTTCTATCCCGGCCCGCGGCTGCCCGATCCCGCTTTCCCGGAGGTGAAGAACAAATCCTTCACCTTGACCGCGACCGTCGACGTGCCGCGCGAGGGCGCAGAGGGCGTGCTGGTGACCGAGGGCGGCCGCTTCGGCGGCTGGGGGCTCGTCATGTACAAGAGCAAGCCGAGCTTCATCTATAAATTCTTCAATTTCCCCGGCCAGTCGGTGCGGCTCGACAGCCAGGTTCCGCTCGCCCCGGGCAAGCATGCCATCGTCGTCGACTTCAAATATGACGGGGGTGGCTTCGGGAAGGGCGGCGTGTTCACCTTGAAGGCCGACGGCAAGGATCTGGCACAGGGACGGATCGAGCATACCGTGCCCGGCTGGTTCTCGACCGAGGGCGTCAGCATCGGCAGCGATACGGGCACGCCGGTCGCCGAGGACTATAAGGTGCCATTCCCCTTCAGCGGGACGCTCGAGCGGATCGACCTCCATCTCGACATCCCCGCCGGCCGGACTCGCTCGTCCCCCGATTGATAGGGGTCCCCCGGTGTCATGGCTTGCCGTGCCGGGTAAAAGCGCCCATTGTTGCGAACGATTC
The DNA here is from genome assembly GCF_001897045.1 of Sphingomonas sp. 66-10. Lineage (NCBI taxonomy): Bacteria > Pseudomonadati > Pseudomonadota > Alphaproteobacteria > Sphingomonadales > Sphingomonadaceae > Sphingomonas > Sphingomonas sp. 66-10. Next base: position 38,245 of record NZ_MKRR01000149.1, on the reverse strand, counting down.
TCAACAATGAACGGACATGGCGCCGATGACCGATCACGCGCTCCCGGGCGATGCGCCGACTGGTTTGGCTCTCGTGATCCGTGCGGTGAGATGCTGGCGTGAGGCGCGCGACACGGGGCAACCGACCCAGCCGTGCCTCGCGCGGGCGCTCGAATCCGCCGATGCGATGATGCTTGCCCCGGTGTTCGACAGCCTGTGCGTGCTGTTCGAGACGGCGATCGCGCGGCCGATGCGATGCGGGGAGGCCCCCGCGCTCTCCGGCGACGAGCGTTTGCTGCTCGGCATCGTCGACGGCTCCACGCCGCGCCGGTCGTGCATCGATTGCCCCGAGGGCGCCGCCAGCGCGCTCGATTGCGCGATTTGTTCGACCCGCATCATGATGGCGCTGGCGGTCGGTCCGCGCGGCGCCGGGCGGCATTGAAACGCGGCGCACCGCCTTCTACGATCGCGCCGAAACAATAGGGGGACTCGATGTCGTGCCCTGTACCCGTCGGCTGTTGTTGCTCGTCGTCATGGGGCTCTCGGTGATGCCGGGGGCGGTTTCAGCGGAGCCGGCCGGGCGGATCACCGGTTTGGGCGGAATCTTCTTCAAGAGTCCCGACCCGAAAAAACTGATGGCCTGGTATCGGGATGTCCTCGGCATCAGGATCGAGAGCTGGGGCGGGGCGCTGCTGCGATATGATGCGCCGAACCATCCGCCGGTCATTACGGTCAACGCGTTCGATCAGGCGACCGATTATATGGCGCCGTCGAAGCGCGAGTTCATGCTGAATTTCGCGGTCGACGATCTCGCATCCTTCCTCGATCGCCTGAAAGCCAAGGGCGTTGTCCCGATCAAGCGCGACGACAGTGATCCCAGCGGGAAATTCGCCTGGATCGTCGATCCCGATGGGACCAAGATCGAGCTTTGGGAACCAAAGCCGCCGTCGAAATAGCGTCGCGAGCCGCGGCGACTTTTTTCGAAAAATAGCCGGTCGCGGCCGCGGACAGCGGTATCGCTCGCCCGCGATCCTGTCCCCGTCGCCGCGCAAGCCCTTCACATACGATGATATTTGATCCGCTCGGGGCGGCTCGGCGGAGGGCAATCTTTTCATAACGGGACGCAACTTCCCATTTCAGAAATAATATTGACTCGATCCCGCCATTATGGAAATATTTCTCTAAATAGAAAACTGACGCCCGGGGGGGCCATGCGCCTCGCGGGAGGGGGGATGATGTTGAAACTCTTTGCCCATGTTGCATTGATCGCTTTGGTGGCCGCCCCGGCGGTCGCGGCGCCGTCGCCTGCCGGGATCACCGCGGCAGCGCAACGTCCCGCGGCGGCATCGGTGCAGCAAGCCGTCGCCGCGCAGGTCGCCGCGCTGGAAAAGCAGATCAAGGGCCGGGTCGGCGTCGCCTTCCGACTGCTCGAAACCGGCGAAAGCGGTGCGGTCGCGGGGGCAGAGCGTTTCCCGATGGCGAGCACCTATAAGGTCGCGATCGCGGGAACATTGCTGTCGCTCGTCGACAAGGGGCAGATGCGGCTCGATCGGATGATCGCGGTGACGCAGGCGGATGTCGACCAGACCGGCGAGGTCGCCAATCGCGTGGTCCATCCCGGCGTCATGCTGTCGGTCGCCAATCTGATGGAATTGATGCTCACGCAGAGCAACAACACCGCGACCGACAAGATCCTTGCGCTCGCGGGCGGCCCGGCGGCGGTCACCGCCTGGCTCCGCGCCAATGGCATCGCGGAGATGCAGGTCGATCGCAGCGTGAACGATCTTCTCAACGATTTTTACGGGGTTCCCGCCGGATCGCCCTTCGTCAAGACGTTGATGGCGCGCGGCCTGAGCGACGCCGACATCGAAAAGTCGGCCTATTCGGCGAACGCCGCGTTCGAAAAGGATCCGCGCGATACGTCGGCGCCCGTCGCGATGGTCGATCTGCTCGGTAAATTGCTCGCGAGCCCGCTGCTCAAGCCCGAAAGCCGCGACTTTCTGCGTAGTGTCATGGAGCGCTGCGAAACCGGGGCGGCGCGGATCAAGGGATTGTTGCCCGCCGGAACGACGGTCGCGCACAAGACCGGGACGATCGGCGGCTCGATCAACGATGTTGGCATGATCACGCTGCCGGGAGACCGCGGGCATCTGCTGATCGCGGTCTACACCAAGAGCAGCAGCCTGCCGGAGGCGCAGCGCGAGCGCGCGATCGCGGAGATCAGCCGCAGCCTGTTCGACTATTTCGCGACGCGCTGAACCGGCGCGCACGCAGCGTAGAATAATTACCACAAAGGGGATGGGGTTTATGTCGGATATCAAATGGGGCGGGGCGGCGCTCGGCCGCTTCCGTCGCGATTTGCACGCGTCTACGGCATTTGGCCGCGTGGGACAGGGAATGGCCGCGCTTGCGTTCGCGGCATTGATCGGCGCTACCCCGGTGCACGCGC
>NZ_MKRR01000149.1:30581-35808 GCF_001897045.1 Sphingomonas sp. 66-10 | reverse complement strand
CCCCGGCGGACACCGACGCCAAGGCGAGCGAAACCGCCGAGATCGTCGTCACCGGATCGCAGGTGGCGCGCGCCGGCTTCGTCTCGCCGACCCCGCTCACCTCGGTCAACACCGACGACATTTTGCGCGTCGGCGCGGTCAATGTCGCGGATGCGCTCAACCAGCTGCCGTCGATGAAGCCCAGCGTCACGCCGTCCTCGGTCAGCAACCTGTCGAAGCTCGCCGGCGGCAATTACATGGATCTGCGCGGGCTCGGCTATCTCCGCACGCTGACGCTGATCGATGGCAAGCGCTATGTGCCGACGACGCCGGAAGGCGTGATCAACACCAATCTGATCCCGCAGGCGCTGATTGGCGGGGTCGAGGTGGTGACCGGTGGCGCCTCCGCCGCTTATGGCTCCGACGCGGTGGCCGGGGTGGTCAATTTCAAGATCGACAACAAGTTCAACGGCGTGCGCGGCAGCCTGCAAGGCGGCATCACCGATCATAATGACAATCGCAATTATCTCGCCTCGCTGGCATTCGGCACGAAATTCGCGGGTGATCGCGGGCATTTGCTGGTCGGGCTCGAGGCGGCCGAGAACAGCGGCATCGGGGATGGCAATCGGCGCAAATGGGCCGGCAATCGCTCGATCATCGTCAATCCCGCCAACGCAACCGATCCGAGCCAGCCGTATCTCGTCCATGTGAACGATGCCCGCGCGTCCTACGCGGCGCCCGGCGGGGTGATCAATTCGGGGGTGCTCAAGGGTATCCAGTTCGGCCCGAACGGCACGACGATGCCCTTCCGCTACGGCAACTATCTGACGCAAGACAATACGATGGACGGCGGCGATGGCGATCCGCTCGCCTCGCCTTATGTGCTGGTCGCGCCGACCAAGCGGTGGAGCGCCTATGCCGGCGCCACTTATGAGATCACGCCATCGATCACCGCTTATGCCAATTTCACTTACGCGACATCGCGCCTCAACGAACGGTCGATTCCGTCCGACGATGTTTTCACGATCCACGCTGACAACGCCTATCTGCCCGCCTCGCTGCGCAGCGCGCTGGCCGCTGCAGGCGAAACCAGCTTCGCCTTCGGTCGCAGCCTTGAGGATTATGGCGTCGGCGCGATCAAGCAGAAGGCGACCACCTGGCAAGGCGTGACCGGGCTGCGCGGCGGCCTCGGCGGCTCGTGGACGTTCGATGCGTCGGTCGCGTTCGGCAAGACCCACTCGGTCACCTTGTTCACCAATGACGTCATCAAGTCGCGGCGGCTGCTCGCGCTGGATGCGGTGATCAATCCGGCGACCGGCGGGATCGTCTGCCGTTCGACGCTGACCGATCCGACCAACGGCTGTATGCCGCTCAACCTGTTCGGCGTCGGTTCGGCGTCGCAACAGGCGATCGATTACATCACCGGTACCTCGGTCCGCGACTGGCGCCAGTCGCAGCAGGTCGTGGATCTCGTCATCCGCGGCGAACCCTTCTCCACCTGGGCCGGCCCGGTTTCGATCGCTTTCGGCGGCCAGTATCGCAACCTCAATGTCGATGTGACCTCGGATCCGATTTCGGCGACGCCGAACGTCAGCCTGTTCCGCGTCGGCAATGTGAAGCCCTATTCGGCGCGCGAGGCGGTGAAGGAAGGGTTCGTCGAGGCGGTGATCCCGCTGGCTCAGGACGCGAGCTGGGCCAAGAACCTCGACGTCGATCTCGGCGGTCGTATCACCGATTATCGCACCTCGGGCACGGTCGAAACGTGGAAGGTCGGCGTCAACTACGCGGTCAACAGCAGCATCCGCTTCCGCGCCACGCGGTCACGCGATATCCGCGCGCCCAACATCAACGAATTGTTCGCAGCCGGCCAGACCCTGCTCGGCGGGGTGACCGATAGCAAGACCAACGCGACCTATAATGTCAGCCAGACGACCGGCGGCAATCCCTATCTGAAGCCCGAGAAGGCCAATACATTCACCGCGGGCGTCGTGCTGACCCCGTCGTTCGCGCCGCGTCTCAGCATCTCGATCGATTATTACGATATCAAGGTGAAGGGCGCGATCGCCTCGCTCACCGCCCAGACGATCGTCAATCGCTGCAATTCGGGCGACGCGCCGAGCTGCCTGCTGGTGCGGCGCGGTGATGACGGCCGGATCAACAACATCCTGCTCGCCCCGGTCAACTTCCAGCAGATCATCACCAACGGGGTCGATGTGGAGGCGAATTATCGCGTGCCGATCGGCGCAGGCGTGCTCGATCTGCGTGGGCTCGTCAGTTACGTCAACAAGCTCGATCTGACCGGGCAGGACAATGATGTCACGCACTTCGCGGGCAACACCGACCAGCCGGTGCTCGACGGGCCGGGCGGGACGCCGCATTGGAAGGGCAGCGCGACGGCAAGCTATGCGACCGACAATTATCGTTTCGGGGTGACGGGGCGCTATATCGGCGGCGGGGTCATCACGCGCGACGATTTTACGCTCGACTGGAACCATGTGAACGGTCGCGTCTACGTCGATCTGTCGGGCGAGTTGACCGTGTTCAAGACGTCGAACGGCGGCAAGATCGCGCTGTTTGGGGTGATCCTCAACGCGTTCGACAACGACCCGCCATTTACCGGCTATCAATTTCAGACCGCGCGCCAGCTTTATGACGTGATCGGCCGCCAATATACCGCGGGGGTGCGCTTCAACTTCTGAAGCAAGCGCGGCGATCGCGCCCGAGCCGGCCTATCCGTGTGACGGATGGGCCGGCACTGGCCGCCGGGCGACCGCATCCACCTCGATCCGATAGCCGTAATGTAGCGGGCCCACCGGGACGATTGCGCGGGCGGGGCAATTGTCGCCGAAGAATTCCGCGATATCGCGCATCACCATCCTCCGAAGCGGGGCCAGACATGCATGATTGCGCCTCGCGCCTCGTCTGTCACCTGATCGGCATCATTCCGCCTTGGAGCGGAACACCACCAATAGCCCGACGACGATCAGCCCGAGCCCGGCGATCATCAGCGCTGACATCGGATTGCCGAGGATCGCCCAGTCCATCGCCGCGGTGACCCCGGGAACGAGGTAGAACAGGCTGGTGACGTTGACGAGATTGCCGCGCGCGATCAGCCGGTAGAGCAGAAAGGTCGTGCCGACCGAAATGACCAGGCCGAGCCACAGCGCGGGCAGCACGAAGCCCCAATCCCATGACGCGCGGAATTCACCGAGCGGCGATGCCGCGCAGGCGAAGGCGAGCCCGACCGCGGATTGCATCGGCAGCACCACCCACGGTGCCTGCTTCTCGCGCTTCTGGAGGATCGATCCCGCGGTGATGCCGAACAGCGACAGCGCGGCGAAGGCCAGCCCGATCATGTCGAAGCGCATCGACGCCAGCCCGTCCGATACGACCAGCGCCAGCCCGCCGAGCGCGCAGCCGAGCCCGATCAGCCGCGGCGCGGTTGCGCGGCGCTCGGTCAGAAACACGGTCAGGATCGGCTGCACCCCGAGCAGGGTGGCGAGCGCCCCCGGCGTGACGCCGTTATCGAGCGCGAGCAGATAGCAGGTGGAATAGAGCCCGGCGATCGAGAAGCCGATCAGCAGATTGCGCCGCCGCGTGCCCGGCGCGGGCAACAAGCTGCCGTTCGCCGCCGCGAACCCGAGCAGCACGGTGAAGGCGATGATATAGCGGAAAATCAGAAGCGCGAAGGGCGAACCGTGGCGGAGCCCGATTTCGGAGACGATCGCGCCGCTGCTCCACAAGAGAACGAACGCGCTGGTCGGCACGAGCGCCGCTGCGTGACGATTGAACATGAATTTTCACCTGAAAGAACGTCGTGATGCCCGCGTCATGCGCGGGACGGCGTGCCGGGGGTCAGTCGGCGCGGTTCGGTTTCGGCGGGGGCGGTGCCCCGACGCGGCCGATGGCCACGATCGGATCAGGAGGAGCAAGCGACGAGGCAGGCGCAACCGGGCCGGCGATCGATGCGTCAACGGATCGAGGCGGGTGCGCGAACATCGCGAGGAGCGTAGGCGGATCGGCCCGCGCGCGCAAGATTGCCGGCAGCGCGATCGATCCGTTGCCTGTCGCCGATCGGTGCTTCCGGGAAGCGTCGCCGACGCCTATCATGCCGCGGTCTTCATCAACCTGGCCGAGAGTCCGTGGACCGTCGCCGTTGCCTTCATGAGACGATCCACGACGACGGGGTCAATGCCTGGACGATGGCGCGCATCGCGCCGCCGGCCGATCTTTCCGGGCTGATCCACGGCTATAGCGATTATCGGGAGCGCACCGCGGGGTTCACGACGCGCCGCGAACTGCCCCACGCCGAGGGGGTGTTCATCGTCAACCTCGGCGAGCCGATCTCGATCACCGGCGGCAATGGCGAAAGGCTGACGCTCAACGCGGGCGAGGCCTTTGTCGCCGGCGCGCATCTGCGCCCTGCTCTGTCGCATTCGGCCGGGTCGCAGGCGGGGATCCACGTCTTTCTGCCGCTCGCCACGCTTCGTCTTCTGCTCGGGATGCCGATGCACGAAATCGCCGATCGGGTCGTTCCGCTCGACGCGATTCTCGGCCGCGCCGCGCGCGAACTGGGCGACGCGCTGGCAGCGGCGGATGGCCGCGATCACCGCATCGACCTGTTGGACGAGGCGCTGCGCCGGCGCCTGCACGGGATCGAGCCGCCCAACGGGCAGCAGCATCACGCGCTCCGCCTACTGCGTGCGCGGCCCGATCTCGACATTTCGGCGATTGCCACGGAAATCGGGTGGAGCCGCAAGCATATGGCCGATCGGGTGCGCGATGCGATCGGCGTCGGGCCGCGCGCGTTCCGCCGGCTGCTGCGCTTCCAGACGCTGACCGGGCTGATCGCGCAAGAGGCGGATCGACCCGATTGGGCGGGGCTCGCCGCCGAGGCCGGTTATTTCGATCAATCGCATATGATCAGGGAGTTTCGCGAGTTCAGCGGGCTTTCGCCGACCGCCTATCTCGCGCGTTCCTTGCCCGAAGGCGGCGGGCTCGTCGAAGCCTGAGGTGCGTTTCGTCCAATCCGATGCCAGGCGCCTTGTCTATCCGGGGATCGGACAACAGCGAGGCCCATCATGCGACATGAGATCATCCCCAATCTGCGCTACACCGATGCGCCGCGCGCGATCGACTTTCTGTGCACCGCCTTCGGGTTCGAGCGGCGGGCGGTTTACTTGAGCGAGACCGACCCTGCGATCGTCCAGCACGCGCAGCTTATCTGGGCCGATCGCATGTTGATGAT
>NZ_MKRR01000149.1:21872-30497 GCF_001897045.1 Sphingomonas sp. 66-10 | reverse complement strand
GCCGCACCGCCGCGGCGGGTGCGGAGATCATCAGCGGCCCGGTGGATCAGGATTATGGCGGCCGCGGCTATTCCGCGCGCGATCCGGAGGGCAATGTGTGGAGCTTCGGCAGCTACGACCCCTGGGCCGACCCGGTTTGATTGAGCCACCGCCCGGTCTATCACCCAAGCCGAGCTGGTGCTGAAGACGGAAGAGCCGGGGCGCTTGCGCGGCCGCGCGAGCACCCCCGGCAACTAGCGCGCGGCGATAGGAAGAATAGGTTATTTTTCCGCCACTTCGCGGGCGTATTACACGCAAATTCAACATTCGGTTAATCTTTCGGCGCCATTGCGGCCGGGGGCGAACCGCTGGCGGCGGTGCGGCGCAAGGCCGGCGGATTTGTCCGCACGAGCAAGGGGTTACCGGAAGGGGGCGTGTGGATGTGGACGGTGGCGTGCGCCTCTCGGCAGCGCGGGTTTTCGAGCTCGTGGCGCTTCCTCTTCGATCGACGTTTTTCCGACCGTTTTCGTTGAAGGGAATCGAGAGATGAACAGCGTGAAACAAGCGCATCGCCGGCACGCGTCCGTCTCCCGCCCGATCGCGCGCAGGCGCGGGCTGCTGACCGGGGTCGGCGGGATGGCGCTGGTGCTCGCGGGCGTTTTTCCTTCGACGGCCTGGGCCAGGGGTTATCCCGCCGGCACCGATGCCGAATTGCGCCAAGCGATCCTCGACGCGAATGCGGACGGCGATCTCAGCTCGACGATCACCTTGACCGCCGATATCGCGATCACCGGCGCGCTGCCCGCCAGCACCAATACGCTGATCATCGATACCGCCGGCTTTTCGACCAACGGGATCGCGCCCGCCGGCCTCGTGACGCTGTACGGCACGATCCACGGCAATGACGACCCGATCAACTTCACCGGCCAGGCCGGGCTGACCACCGCCAGCCCCGGCGGCATCACGACGACGATTACCAATTACGCCACGATCACCGGGGGAAGCGGCAGCAACGGCACCAGCACCAGGGCGCTCGGCGCCAATATCCAGAACAACGGCAATTTGATCAACAACGGCACGATCACCGGCGGCAGCTCGGGCGTGGGCGGGCTCAGCGGCGGCCTCGGGATGCAGGTCAGCGGCAACGCCAGCGTGGTCAATAACGGCACGATCCAGGGCGGCGCCGGGCTGGGGGTGGCCGGTGGCGCGGGCGCCTTTATCGGCGTCGGCGTCAGCGGGGTGCAGAGCTTCACCAACAATGCGACGGGCATCGTGCGCGGCGGCGACGGTAGCGGCGGCGCGCTGGGCGGCGCGGGCATCGCGCTGAAGACGCTCAGCGTCCCGATCGTCAACTATGGGCTGATCGAGGGTGGCAATGGCGCGGTGGCGATCCAGGGGACGACGCTGCCGGTCAACATCGTCAACGGCGGCATCATCCGCGCCGGTGCCGGCGGCGCCGTGGCGATGGATCTCAGCCAGGCCCAGCTTACCCTGCTCGAATTGCAGGCGGGATCGAGCATCACCGGGCTCGTGATCGCCAACGCATCGGCCGGCTTCGCCCAATCGTTGCAGCTCGGCGGGAACGTCGATTCGAGCTTCGATATGTCGCTGGTTGGCGCGGCGGGGCAGTATCGGAATTTCAATCGCTTCGTGAAGGTCGGCACGAGCACCTGGATGCTGACGGGCAATGCCAGTGGTCTGCCGACGAGCGTCTGGGAGCTCCAGCAGGGCACGCTCCTGTTCGACGCGGGCACCGTCGGCGGGGCAATCCCCGCTATTATCGGCAGCGGCGCGCTGATCTTCCAGCAGAACAGCAACCTGTCCGTCGGAAATATCAACGGCGCCATCTCGGTCCTTCAGAGTGGATCGGGCACCACCACGCTGGTGGGGAATAATCATAGCGGCGGTACGACGATCACCGCTGGCAAGCTGTCGATCGGGTCCGAGACCGCGCTCGGCACCGGCGCGTTCACGATCTCCGGCGGCGCGCTCCAATGGACCGGCAACGGCAATATCGCACGATCGATCAACTGGGCGGCGAACGGCGCCGGGATCGAGGTCACCCCCGGTGCGAGCCTCACGCTGACACAGCCGCTTCTGGGCGGGGGAGCTTTGCTCAAATCGGGCGCCGGCACGCTCATCCTGAGCGGCGACAATACCTACGTCGGCGGCACGACGATCGCGGCCGGCACGCTGCGCGTTAACGGATCGATCCTGGGCGATGTGCAAGACGACGGCCTGCTGATCTTCGGCAATTCGGCTGCTTATACCTATACGGGCCAGATCCGTGGCGGCGGCGCTCTCACCACGAGCGGCGCCGGGTTGCTCACCCTGACCGGTAGCAGCGATTATAACGGCGCGACGACCGTCAACGGCTCGGGCGGGCTTCTCGTTACGAACAGGGCCATCGTCACCTACCGCGGCGGAACGACGCTTTCCGCGGGGCAGCTTCTCGTCAACGGGGGCGCCAAGATGACCTCCGGCGGCCCGACGACACTGAGCTCGGGCAATACCGCGCTCGCCGTCGACGGACAGGGTTCCGCGTTCGGTACTGCCGCGATGAACGTCGCGGGAAACAATGGCCGGGTCGTGGCCGTCAACATCACCAACGGCGGCCATCTCGATCTCACCGCCGGCGGCATGTCGCTGCGAACCCAGCTCGGCACAGCGCGGTTCACGATCGACGGCACCGGCTCGCAGGCTGATATGACGGGCGGCCTGACGCTTGCCGCCGCCGCCAACACCGGCGGCGCCGTGACGATCAGCGGCGGCGGCGCGCTGCACACCGCGGCGGCCAGCACGGTCGGCACAGCGGCGGGCAATGCGCAGAACGGCACCACCCGCCTCCTCGACATTTCGATCACCGGCGCGGGATCGAACTGGACGAGCAGCGATGCGCTGCTGATGACCAATGGCCGCTTCATGCTCGATCAGGGCGGCGCGGCGACCTTCACCAACGCGACCTTCGGGACGGTCTCGGCGGCGCTGCCGGCGACGCTCACCGTTTCCGGCGCCAATTCGCGTTTCCGCACGAGCGGCGATCTGGTGATCGGCAGCGGCGCCGGCACCGGCGCGCTCACCCTCAGCGACGGCGGCGCGGTGAACGTCGCCGGCTCTCTCGTCCTCGCCGATGTCGGCACCGCGACGGGCATCCTCAATACCGGCGGCGGCGAAGGGCAGGCTGCCGCGGCGGCGGGGGCGTTCACCGCGCCGTCGCTCGCTTTGGGCAGCGCGACCTCGCGGATCAATTTCAACCACACCGACACCGATTATATTTTCGGCGCCGCGATCTCGGGCGCGGGGGCGATCAACCAGGTCGCGGGCGACACCAATCTCACCGGCAACAGCGCGCTGTTCACCGGCACGACGATCGTCTCGGGCGGTGCGCTGCGCGTCAACGGCACGCTCGGCAGCGCCGCCAGCCTCGTCAACGTGCAGAGCGGCGGCCGGCTCGGCGGCGCCGGGACGATCGGCGGCAATGTGACGATCGCCAGCGGCGGCACGCTGGCGCCCGGCAACAGCCCGGGCACGCTGACGATCGCGGGCGATCTTGCGCTCTCCAGCGGGTCTTTGCTCGATTATGAATTCGGCCATTCCGATGTCGTCGGCGGCCCGCTCAATGATCTCACCGTCGTCGGCGGCAATCTGACGCTGGCCGGTACGATCGACGTCACCGCCACCCCCGGCGGCAATTTCGACGTCGGCCTCTATCGCGTGATCAGTTACGGCGGCACGCTGAACGATCAGGGGCTTGCGGTCGGCACGATGCCGGCGGACGCGATCGTGCAGGTGCAGACCTCGATCGCCCATCAGGTCAACCTCGTCAACATCGCGGGCGTGGACGTCAATTTCTGGGACGGCGGCGGCGCGGGTGGCGACGGCATCGTCAGCGGCGGCTCCGGCATCTGGCGGAGCGGCGCGGGCAGCGATAACTGGACGCTCGCCGACGGCACGTTGAATACCGCCTATTACGACGGCGCCTTCGCGATCTTCTCGGCCGCGCCCGGCACGGTGACGGTCGATGGCGGCGGCGGCGCGGTCACCGCCTCGGGCCTGCAGTTCGCCAGCGACGGCTATATCCTGACCGGCGACGCGATCACGCTGACCGCGCCGCAATCGGTGATCCGGGTCGGTGACGGTACGCTGGCCGGCGCCGGCTATACCGCGACGATCGCATCGGCGCTGACCAGCGACGGCGATCTCGAGAAACGCGACCTCGGCACGCTCGTGCTGACCGGTGCCGATAGCGTCGCGGGCGATCTCTACGTCAGGGCTGGCGAGTTGCGGCTCGGCGACGGCGGCACGATGAGCAGCGTCAACGGCTGGATCGGCGACGGCATCGGCGATCAGGCCCGGCTTACGGTCACCGGCCGCAACGCCAGCGGCGGCGCATCGACCTGGACCGTCGGTGGCTTGTCGGTCGGTTCGGGTGGAACGGGCGAGCTGACGATCGCCGATGGCGGCAAGATAATGAGCGACGGCGCGGTCATCGGCGAAGATAGTGCCGGTCAGGCGCTGGTCACCGGAACGGGGTCCGCCTGGCAAATCGGCGGCCGGCTCAACGTCGGCCTTTGGGAGACCGGCGCGTTGCGCATCGCGGACGGCGCGCTGGTTTCGAGCCAGGATGCGGTCGTCGGCGCAAGTGCGCACGGCGATGTCGTCGTCACCGGTCCGGGCACGTCCTGGATCAGCGCCGCGCAATTGACGATCGGCAGCTTCGGCAGCGGCACCTTGCGCATCGAGGACGGCGCAAGCGTCACCAGCGATCAGGGTTATATCGGCGCCAATGCCGATGGCAGCGTCGTCGTGACCGGTCCGGGATCGAACTGGCAGGTCACCCGCTACAACATGACCGTCGGCAACCAGGGAAATGGCGCGCTGACGATCGAGGATGGCGGGCTGGTGCACGCCGAAGGTGGCTTGCTCCTCGGTGTCGCCACGGGCGCCAGCGGCAGTCTTGCCCTGAACGGTACGGCGGCCAATCGCGGGGTTCTGGAGACCAGTCAGGTCGGCGCCGGTCGGGGGACGGTTACATTTGCGATCGACGGCGGGCTGGTTCGCGCCACGCGCAACAATGGCACTTTCTTCACCGGCTTCGACGCGCGCGACATCGCCCTCGGGGCAAATGGCGGCGTCATCGACACGAATGGCTATAGCATCGGCATCGCTCCCCGCTTCACCGGGGCGGGCGCCCTGATCAAAGACGGCGAGGGCGTGCTGACCTTGACCGGTGCGAACAGCTACACCGGTGACACGACGATCGCGGCGGGCGTTCTGCAACTCGGCAACGGGGGAACCGCCGGCTCGATCGTCGGGGACGTCGCGAACAACGGTTCACTGGTATTTTTCCATTCCGACGATATCGGATTTTCCGGCCTGATCTCGGGAACGGGGTCGGTGGTGCAGAACGGCCCGGGCGTGCTGACGCTGACCGCGGGCAACAGCTACGCCGGGCAGACGCTGGTCAACGCCGGAACGCTGCGCATCAATGGCGATCAGTCGGCGGCGACCGGGCTGACCACGGTCTTCTCGGGCGCGACGCTTGCGGGCAGCGGCGTTATCGGCGGCAGCGTCGACATGCGCGACGGCGCCACTTTGGCGCCGGGCAACAGCCCGGGGACGCTGACGATCAACGGCAACCTCTCGCTCGCCGCGGGGTCGACGCTCGCTTATGAGTTCGGCGCGCGGAACACGGTGGGCGGTCCGCTCAATGATCTGGTCAATGTCGGCGGCAATTTGACGCTCGACGGCACGCTCAATGTCACGGTCCCGGCCGGGGGCAGCTTCGATATCGGCCTCTATCGCGTGTTCAACTATGCCGGCACGCTGACCGACAACGGCCTCGCACTGGGCACGATGCCCACAGGGCCGGCGCTCACGGTCCAGACGTCGATCGCGGGGCAGGTCAATCTGGTCAACACCGGCGGCGCGCTGCTCAACTTCTGGGACGGCAGCGCCGGGGCGAACAAGCTCAACAATATGGTCGACGGCGGCAGCGGGATGTGGCGGACCGCGCTCGACAATAGCTGGACCGAGGCGACCGGCGCGGTGAACGCCGCCTATGACAATGGCGCGTTCGCGATCTTCGCCGGCACCGGGGGGCTGGTCACGATCGACAACAGCCTCGGCACGGTCACCGCCGCGGGGCTCCAGTTCGCGACGACGAATTATCGCATCCAGGGCGATGCGCTGACGCTGACCGGGCCGCAGTCGGTGATCCGCGTCGGCGACGGCACCAGCGCCGGGCTCGGCTATAGCGTGATCATCACGTCGGAGATCACCGGCAGCACCCAGCTGGTCAAGACGGACGTCGGCCGGCTCGAGCTCCTCGGCACCAACAGCTACACCGGGGGCACCGCGATCAACGGCGGCACATTGCGGATTTCCCGCGACGCCAATCTCGGCGCGGCGACGGGCGGGCTCTCGTTCAACGGCGGCACGCTCAACACCACCGCGGATCTGACCTCGGCGCGCGCGGTCGATCTCGCCGGGCAGGGCGTGTTCTCGGTCGATGCGGGCACGACGCTCACGCTCACCGGCAATCTCACCGGCGCGGGTCTGATCGGCAAGCTCGGCGCGGGCACCCTGGTGCTCGGCGGCACGGGCAGCCAGACCGGCGGCATCGAGGCGGTGCAGGGCGCGCTGTTCGTGACCGGCGATTATCGCGCGGCGACCGGGCCGGTGACCATCGACCAGCTCGCCACGCTGGGCGGCACCGGGACGATCGGCGGCAATGTGAACCTGCGCGGCACGCTGGCGCCCGGCGTCGGCGGCGTGGGCACGCTCACGATCAACGGCGATCTGCTCATCAGCCAGAGCGCGACGCTCGCTTATGAGCTCGGCCAGGCCAATGTGTCGGGCGGCGCGCTCAACGATCTCGTCAATGTCGGGGGCAATCTCACGCTCGACGGCACGCTCAATGTGTCCACCCCGGCGGGGGGCGATTTCGGGGCCGGCGTCTATCGCCTGATCAATTATGGCGGCACGCTCACCGACAACGGCCTGACGCTCGGCAGCATGCCGGGCGGGAGCAATGTCGCGGTGCAGACGTCGGTCGCCGGGCAGGTCAATCTCATCAATTTCGCCGGGTTGTCGCTCAATTTCTGGGACGGTGCATCCGGCCCGAAGGGCAACGGCGTGATCAACGGCGGGTCGGGCGCGTGGCAGAACGGCACCGGCAACGACAATTGGACCGACGCCAATGGCGTGGTGAATGCGGCCTATAGCGACGGCGCGTTCGCGGTGTTCGGCGGCAGCGCCGGGACGGTGACGGTCGACAACAGCCTCGGCGCGGTGACCGCCGCGGGGATGCAGTTCGCCGCCAGCGGCTACACAATCAACGGCGACCCGATCACGCTGACCGCGCCGCAATCGGTGATCCGCGTCGGTGACGGGAGTTCAGCGGGGGCCGGGTTCGTTGCGACGATCAACGCGGCGCTCGCGGGCGATGCGCAATTGGTCAAGACCGACGCGGGCACGCTCGTCGTCACCGGCACCAACAGCTACACCGGCGGCACCGCGATCAACGGCGGCACGCTGCAGATCGCGCGTGACGCCAGCCTCGGCGCGGCGAGCGGGGGCCTGCGCTTCGACGGCGGCGCGCTGGTGACCAGCGCGACCTTCGCCAGCAACCGCGCGGTCACTGTCGCGGGAGCTGGGACGATCGCGACCGCGAACGCCACCACGCTCACGCTCGCCGGCCCGCTTTCCGGCAGCGGCGCGCTGACCAAGACCGGCGCCGGCACCTTGCTGCTGACCGGCAATGGCGGCGGCTACACCGGCGCGACGACGATCGCGGCGGGGACGCTCGCGGTCACCGGGACGCTGGGCGGCACGGTCAACGTCGCCAGCGGCGCGCGGCTCGAAGGCACCGGATCGGTCGGTGGGGTCACCAACCTCGGCATCGTCGCGCCGGGCCGCGACGGGTTCGGCACGCTGACCGCGGCGAGCTATACCGGCGCGGGCGGCCGGCTGGAGATCGAGACCGTGCTCGGCGGCGACGCCTCTCAGACCGACCGGCTCGTCACCGGCGCGACCGCCGGGCGCACGACGATCGATCTCGTCAACCGCGGCGGGCTCGGCGCGCAGACGGTCGAGGGGATCAAGATCGTCGACGTGACCGGGGCGTCGGACGGCACCTTCCTGCTCCACGGCGATTATGCGATCGGCGGCGAACAGGCGGTGATCGCCGGCGCCTATGGCTATCGGCTCTACAAGGGCGGGGTCGCCACCCCGACCGACGGCGACTGGTATCTGCGCTCGACGCTGCTCGTCGCGCCGGAGCAGCCGCAGGTGCCGCTCTACCAGCCGGGGGTGCCGGTCTATGAGGCTTATGGCCAGACGCTGCTGGCGCTCACCGATATCGGGACGATGCAGCAGCGCACTGGCAACCGGCAATGGGCGGCGACCGAGAGCGGCAAGCCGTCGGGAATCTGGGGCCGGATGCAGGCGGGCCGCTCGCGCCCCAATGCGACCGTCTCGACCAGCCTCGCCGACGTCAATGTCGACAGCTGGAAGATGGAGATCGGCGCCGATCATGTGCTGAGCGAACGCGGCGACGGCGCGAGCCTCGTGCTCGGCGTGCTCGGCGGCTATGGCGAGGCCAATGCGAGCATCGCCTCGGTCTATGGCGGCGGTAGCATCAAG
>NZ_MKRR01000149.1:2598-21844 GCF_001897045.1 Sphingomonas sp. 66-10 | reverse complement strand
CACGCTCGCCGACGGCAATCACGGGTTCGGCCAGACCTATAGCCTGGAGGTCGGCAAGCGCGCGCCGGTGGGGGCCAAGCTGTCGGTCACACCGCAGATCCAGATGGTCTATCAGCATGTCACCTTCGACCGCTTCTCCGACCCGCATGGCGCGGCGGTCTCGTCGCATCTCGGCGGCAGCCTCAAGAGTCGCTGGGGGCTGTCGGTCGAGCGGCAGGACGCCGGGCGCTATCTCTACGGCATCGCCAACCTCAGCTACGAATGGCTCGACGGGACGGTGGCCGATGTGGCGGGGACGCCGATCCGGCGCGAGAACCACCGTTTGTGGGGCGAGCTGGGCGTCGGCGGCAGCGCGCTGATCGGTAATCGGCTGACTTTGTTCGGCGAAGCCTCGGCCAACACAGCGATCAACGATTTCGGCAAGAGCTATAGCGTCAAGGGCAACGCCGGGATCAGGCTGGCGTTCTGAAAAGGGTGGGGAGGCGATTCACGCCTCCCCGATCGCGTTATGCCGCCAGCGCGCTTTCGATCGCGGCGGTGAGCGCGGGATCCTCGGGCGCGGTGTCGGGGCTGAAGCGGGCGAGCACCTCGCCGTTCTTGCCGACGAGGAACTTCTCGAAATTCCAAAGCACTTCCGGCTCGGGGTAGATCGGGATGTCCTTCGACGCCAACCGCTCGCGCATCGCCGCGCCGCCGGTGCGCGCCGGTCGCGCCGAGACCAGTGCCGCATAGAGCGGATGGCGATCCTCGCCCGCGACGCTGATCTTGGCGAACATCGGGAAGGTCACGTCATAGCTGGTGGTGCAGAATTGAAGGATCTCCTCCTCGCTGCCCGGTTCCTGCGCGAGGAAATTGTTGGCCGGAAAGCCGAGGACGACGAGGCCCTTGTCCTGATAGGTGCGATAAAGCTTTTCGAGCCCGTCATATTGCGGGGTGAGCCCGCATTTCGAGGCGACATTGACGACCAGCGCGACCGATCCGGCATAATCGGCGAGCGATGCCGGTTTGCCGTCGATCGTCGTGACGGAAATATTCTGGATGTCCGTGCTCATCGATGAATCCTTCAATAGGTGATCCCCTTCGCCGCGAGCCGCGCGTGGAGCGCGGGGTCGACGGCGTCCTCATGCGCCTTGCGCAGCTGGATCAGCGACGCAAGCGGGCATTCGACATAATGGATCGCGCGCCAGCCCTCGGCCGTCCGCCGCAATGTCATGCTGATCCGCACCGGGCCACCGAACGGCTTGGGATAGAGCCGGTTGCCGGGCAGATAGGTGCTCCAATTGGCGTGGAAGAAAGCGATCGCGACATCCGCGCCGGCCTGTACCGCATGGAGATCGCGCCATGTCAGCAGCCGTTCGGCCTTGGAGCGATCGACGCCCCAATAGCCGAGGATCGCCTCCCAGCCGATATGCGGCTCGCATTCCTCGGCGAGATAGAGCGCCTTTTCCTCGCTCTCGTCCCACAAGGCGCGCATCGCGGCGACGTCGTAGCGATTCCACGCCGCGAAATAGGCGTCGAGATAATCGGTCAGCTCTTCGTGCAGGTCGGTCGACATGGTTCAGGCCCCCAGCTTGCGCAGATTGAGCGGGCGGCGCGGGATGCTCACCGCTTTCTGGCGCGTGTAGAATGCTTCCGCCGCGCGCCCGCCCTCGGCGCCGACCCCGGATTCGCGGAAACCGCCGAACGGCGCGCGCAAATCGCGGAACATCGGGGTGTTGCACCAGATCGTGCCGGCCGAGATCCGTTCCTGCGCCTCCATCACCCGCGCGATGTCGCGCGACCAGGCATAGCCGACCAGCCCGAAGCGCGATTCATTGGCGATGCGATAGGCGTCCTCGTCGCTGTCGAACGGCATGATCGCGGCGAACGGGCCGAAAATCTCCTCCTGGCACAAGCGATGCGCGTTGGATTCGACCTCGGCGATCGTCGGCTGGAAATAGAAACCGCGCTCGAACCCCGGCGCGCGGCCGCCGCCGGCGAGGATCCGCGCGCCGCTATCGCCGATCGCGGGGACGAAGCTCATCACATGCGCATAATGCTGGCGCGTCGCGAGCGGGCCGATCTCGGTCGCGGCGTCGCGCGGATCGCCCACCCGCACCTTGCGCGTGCGCTCGACGAACGCCTCGACGAATTGCTTGTAGATCCGGCGCTGCACCAGCACGCGTGATCCGGCAAGGCATTGCTGGCCGTTGTTGCTGAAGATGCCGATCAGCGCGCCGTCCAGCGCCGCCTCGAAATCGGCGTCGTCGAAGATGATATTGGCCGATTTACCGCCCAATTCCATGACCGACGGCTTCAGATTGGCGCCCGCGGCCGACATGATGATCCTGCCGGTGCGCGTGCCGCCGGTGAACGAGACGCAATCCACGTCGGGATGACGCACCAGGCGGTCGCCGACGCTTGCGCCGAAGCCGTTGACGAGATTGACCACCCCGGCGGGCAGCCCCCCGCTTTGGATCGCCTCGATCAGCATCGTCAGCCCGAGCGGATCCTGTTCCGCGGGCTTGAGCACGCAGCTGTTGCCGAACGCGATCGCCGAGGCGACCTTCATCGAGCCGAGCGCGAGCGGCGAATTCCACGGCGAGATCAGCGCGGCGACGCCGACCGGCTCGCGCCGCACATAAGTGAGATATTGCGGATCCTGCTCGTACAGTTCCGCGGTCATCTGGCCGATATAATCGGCGAAGAAGCGGAAATTGCCCGCCGCGCGCACCACCTGGCCGTTGCGGACCTGCGCGTAGGGGATGCCGGTATTGGCGCATTCCACATCGGCGATGCGGTCCGCCGCGGCGTCGATCGCATCGGCGCAGGCGCGCAGCACCGCCTGACGTTGCTCGACGCTGGCGCGGCTCCACTCGCCGCGCTCGAACGCGGCGCGGGCGGAGGCGACCGCGCGGTCGACCAGCGCGTCGTCCGCCTCCGCGACCTCGGCGATCACCGCCTCGGTCGACGGGTCGACCACCTCGATCGGCCTGCCGGTGCCGGCGATGCGCTCGGCATCGATGATCGCTGTCGCGTGAATAGTCATTGCGGGGAATGTCCTTCGTTGGATGGGGTGAGCGCCGCGGTGAGACGCGGGTGCCAGTCGATCGGATCGGGTTCCGCCAGCCCGAGCTGACGGCACAGGCTGCGCGCGAGGCACAGGTTCGAGGAAAGCAGCGGGGCGCCCGGCGGCGGATCGGCGAGCAGGGCGAGCGAGGGCATGCCGGTCCCGCTCAGCAGCACCGCATCGACATCGCGCGCGGCAAGCGTAGTCGCGATCGGGCGCGCATCGGCGCTGCCCAGCGCATAGATACTCCGTGTGTCTGCACTGCCGGTCTCGATGCGCCGGACCTCGGCGACGTCATAGCCGCGCGCGCGCCAGAAAAGTGCGGCGGCATCGGCCAAAGCGGGCGGATAAGGCGAGGCGAGCGCGATGCGCGTCGCGCCCGATCGCTGCAATTCGGCGTGGATCGCATCGGTGGCGGTGATGATCGGATAGCCGAACCGTGCCTCCAGCCGCTCGATCAATGCGCGCTCGCGGTCGCGATCGATCAGATAGGAGGAACCGGTGCAGGCGAAGCCATAAGCCGCGGGGCGCAGCGTATCGAATTGCGCCAGCGCGCGATCGAGATGTGTGAGATAATCGCGCAGCCGATCGATCGACTGATCCGCGGTGCTGGTCAGCCGCGTGACCGCGACCAGCACCGCGGGGGGCATCAGCACGCGCATCTCCGCCTCGACCGTGGGGTTGGCCTGCGGCGTGCCGATCCCGATCACCCCCGCGCGGCCATAATCATAGGTCGCGGGGGTCATGCGATTTCGGCGGCCTTGCGCAGGCCGTCGATCATCGAGGTGCGGAGCAGATGCGCGCGCGCCTCGGCCGGATCGCCGGCGGTGCGCTGGAGCGCGGCGAGCATCGCGCGGCGCTTCGCCGGATCGCGCTCCTGCATTCGCGCGCGGTTGCGGTCGGCCTGGGTCAATATCTCCTGCAGCGCGATCGGGCGCCGGCGGCGCGTATAGCGATCGAGATGCGCGATCGGCCGGCCGTCGAACACCGCGGCAAGCGTCGCGACCAGCTCGTGCGCGTCGTGAATCCCGCCGTTCATCCCCATCCCGCCCGAGGGCGAATTGACGTGCGCCGCGTCGCCGGCAAGCAGGATGCGGCCGTGGCGATAATCGTCCACGATCCGCATATGAATGCGATAGGGGCGAATCTCATCGACCACATGGCCGTCCGGATTGGGCGCAATCTCCTGCAGTTTGCGCGCGATGCTGGCGGGCTCCAGCGCGTCCTCGATCGTCTCGTCGCCATCGGGATAAAGGCTGCAGCGCCACAGATCGGGCAGCCGCAACAGGCTGAAGGTGCCGTTTTCCTTCCACACGTAATTGACGTTCGACAGCCCCGGCAGGTGATCGTGGAACGGGAAGCGCGTCGTCGCGAGGATCGTCGTCTCGGGATAAGTCTTGCCCTCGAACGCGAGGTCGAGCTTGCCGCGCACCACGCTGCGCGCACCGTCCGCGGCGATCAGGAAGCTGCCGTCGAAGCGATGCAATCCCCCGGCTGCGTCGCGCGCGATGACCGACACGCCATCGTCGTCCTGCGCGACATCCTCGACCGCCATGCCCATCCGCACGTCGCCGCCCTGCGCGCGGACCTCATCGAGCAGGATGCGACACAGCACCGATTGCTTGCATTGCAGGCGATAGGGATGCGCGGTGGCATCGCCGATCGCGGCGAGATCGAATATTGCGCGCTCGCCGCTGGGATGCATGCGAATCTGCCACGTCGGGCTGACCAGCCCCTTCGCGATCAGCGCGTCCGCCACCCCGAGCCGGGCGAGCATGTCGAGCGTCGGCGGGTGGAAGGTCGAGGCGCGCAGATCGTCGGGCAGCGCCTCCGCCTGTTCGAGCAGCGTGAACGCAATGCCGCGCCGCAGCAGCAACAGCGCTGCCGTCAGGCCGACCGGCCCGGCCCCCGCTATCAACACCCGCTTCATCCCTCTCGCCGGCCTCCCTTGCAATCTCATTTGTACTAGATATAAGACTATTCAACAGCCTTAAGCGCCTGTTGTCCAGAGGGCGAGGGAACGAAAGGTTGCAACGGGACGCTGACGGCAGGTGCCGGCAGGAGGGATGTGACATGGCTTCCAACGCGCCGCTGGATCGACGCAATTCGGTGATCCCCGATATCGAGGCGCTCGCCCGACCGACGCTGGAGGAGCGCGGACGCCAGCGTTTCTGCAGCGCGCTGCGCCGCTTTGCGATCCAGGACATGCCCGAGATGCTCAAGCGCGATTTCGACGCGCGCGTGAAGCCGCAGCGCGCGGCGAAGGGCGAGGCGCTCGACGATGCGCTGGCGATCGAGCGCGCGATGAAGCGCGAGGCGTCCTATCGTTTCTATTCCACGCTACGCTATAACGCGCAGGAGATGTGCTTCCTCTCGGTGCAGGACAGCATCGAACGCGCGCTGCCCGAGATGATCGAGGTTTCGCGCGAGGCGGCGGCGCGCAACCCGGCCGGCGGCTCGCTGCGGCTCGATCCGGCGCTGGAGATGCCGCGCTATCTCACCACGCTCGACGTGCATCTCACCCCGGGGTGCTTCCACAGTGAATGGGTCGAGGACGATGTTGCGCAGGGCGCGGTCGTCAGCCTCGGCGCACGGGTCTTTTCGGCGACGATGAGCCACCGCAGCTGGGGTGGGGTGGCGCGGGTGATCAGCCGCTGCATCAAGCATGAGCGGCCCGATTTCCGCCCGCTGCGGATCCTCGATCTCGGCACCTCGTCGGGCAAGAATCTGATTCCTTATGTCGAGGCGTTTCCCGGCGTGGAGGCCTATGGCGTCGATCTCGCCGCGCCGTTGCTGCGTTGGGGTCATGCGGTCGCCGAACATGAGGGGATAAAGGTTCATTTCAGCCAGCAGAATGCCGAAGCGCTGGATTTCCCCGACGGTTATTTCGATCTGATCGTCTCGAGCTTCTTCTTCCACGAGATCCCGGTGAAGGCGACGCGCAAGGTGCTCGCGGAATGCCGCCGGCTGCTGCGCCCCGGCGGGATGATGGTGCATCAGGAATTGCCCGCGACCGGCCTTGTCGATGCCTGGGAAGATTATTTCTGGAACTGGGATACCGACAATAACAACGAGCCCTTCTACACCGCCTTTCGCGCGCAGGATCCGATCGCGTTGATGGAGGCGGCCGGGTTCGATCGCGCGCGCAGCTTCGCGCAGATCCTGCCCGACGTGAACGCCTATCCCGATCGCCACCACGCCTTCGGCTGGGACGAGCCCGGCCGGCCGCGGCACGGCAAGGGCGGCTGGTACGTCTTCGGCAGCAGTTTGCCGCTATAGTATCTCAATATAACAAATATTTTACGGGAAGAAGGGACGCCGGTGGAACAGCGCACGGGAGCATTATACCGTTGGTATGTCGTCGTCCTGCTGCTGCTGGTCTTCGTTCTTTCCTATTTCGATCGCTACATCTTGTCGCTGCTGGTCGAGCCGATCAAAAAGGCGATGGACCTGAGCGACTTTCAGGTCGGGCTATTGATGGGGCCGGCCTTTTCGACGTTCAACGTGCTGGTGACGATCCCGCTCGGGCTGCTCGCCGACCGCACGAGCCGCAAATGGCTGCTCGTCGCCGGCATCGTCATCTGGTGCATGATGACGACGATGAGCGGCTTTGCGATGAGCTTCCTCCCGCTGCTCTTCTTCCGCTTCGGGCTGGGGTTGGGCGAGGCGGTGGTCAGCCCCTGCTCGGTCTCGATGATCAGCGATTATTTCAACCGCAGGGAGCGTGCGCGGGCGATCAGTCTTTATATGGCCGGGCCGTATCTCGGCGCGGGGCTGGCGTTCCTGTTGGGCGGCTATCTCGTCTCGGCCCTGCACGACAGCGGGCCGATGCACTTGTTCGGGCTGGGCAGTTTCGAGCCGTGGCAGCTCGCCTTCTTCCTCGTCGGCATTCCGGGGCTGCTGTTCGCGCTGCTGATGTTGACGGTGCGCGAGCCGGCGCGCACCGAGCGGCTCGCGCCGCAACAGGGGCCGCAGGCGAGCGCGCTGCGCTACATGCTCCAGCGTTGGCGCGGGTTCGGCGTGGTGACGCTGGGCGCGACGTGCAACTTCGCGATGAGCACGTTGACCTTGTGGAACGTGCCGCTGTTCCAGCGCGTCTATGGCTGGAACGTCGCGGAAATCGGCGCGGTGACGGGGCTGTTCTATTTCACCGCCGGCCCGATCGGCACCGCGCTGGCGCTGTGGGCGAGCAACGCCTTGGGCAAGGGCAAGGAGGATAGCGCGATGCGCGTGCTGATCCTCGGCCTGTTCATCACCGTGCCGGCGAGCGCGCTCTATCCGATCATGCCCTCGGCGCAATGGGCGGTGGTGGCGATGTTCATCGCCTTCATCGGCAAATCCGCCGCCACCGCCGGCGGTCCGGCGGCGTTGCAGATGATCACGCCGGGCGAGATGCGCAGCCGTTCGGTGGCGATCTTCAACACCGTGATCACGTTGGTCGGCCCGCTGCTCGGGCCGCCGTTGATCGGCGCGGCGACCGACTGGATGGGCACGCCTAAGGCGATCGGCGTGGCGCTGAGCGGGTTCGTGGTGATTATCGGCCTTCCGACCCTGTTATTCGTCTGCCTCGGCCTCAAACATTATCGCGCGCTGGCCGCCGATATGGCCGAGACGCTGAGGGATGAAGCGCCGCGCGCGGCGGGGCAGGCCGAGCTCGCGACCGTCTGAGGCGGGCTGCGCCGCGATCACCGCGCTTGATTTCGCGACGCGCGGATGATTTGATATATAAATAGTACATTTGATTTCGGCCGAGCGATCGGGATGGGGAGCACGCGTGGACGCTGCGGAGCAGGTGCGACAGGATGACGATATCGATCTGCTGATCGTCGGCGGCGGATCGGCCGGGCTGCCGGCCGCGATCTTCGCCGCGCGGCGCGGCGCGCGTGTTCTGTTGGTCGATCACGCCGATCGGCTCGGCGGCTCGCTCTGGGTGGCGACGGGGCAGATGAGTGCGGCGGGCACGCGGCTCCAGCGCGCGCGCGGGATCGAGGATAGCGCCGACCTGCATTTCGAGGATGTGATGCGGATCAGCCGCGGCACCGCCAACCCCGGGCTGGTGCGCCGCGCGGTCGATCATGCCGCTGCGACCTTCGACTGGCTGATGGACGAGGGGTTCGAGCCGTTGCCCGAGCATCCGGTCACCGGTTTCGGGCATGAGCCCTATCGCGTGCCGCGCTATTATTGGGGGCGCGAGGGCGGGATCAGCGTCAAGAACGTGCTCGTCCCGATCGTCGAGCAATTGGCGCGTGACCGCGCGATTACGGTGCGGCTCAATCATGCGCTGACCACTGACGATGCGGGCGCGGTGACCGGCGCGATCGTGCGTGGGCCGGATGGCGTGGCGCACGATATCCGTGCACAGGCGGTGCTGCTGACCTGCGGTGGCTATGCCGGCGATGCCGAGGTCTTCGCCGCGCGCAACGGCGTGCCGCATTACAATGCCGCGCCCTGGCCTTGGTCGCGCGGGGCAGGGCTGGCGCTTGGCGAGTCGGTGGGCGGCTATGCGCGCGGGGCCGAAAACCTGTTCTGCAATTTCGGCACCTTGTTCAACAGCGACAACTTTCCCGCGCGCGCGGTGGGGCGCATCGAGCATTTCCCCGAGCGGCGCCAGCCGTGGGAGATCTACGTCAATGCCGCCGGGCAACGCTTCGTGCGCGAGGATATCGACAGCGTCGATGCGCGCGAGATGGCGTTGTTCCACCAGCCCGGCCAGCGTTACTGGATCGTCCTCGATCATCGTATGCTGACCGAAGCCCCGTCGATCGTCGAGGGCTGGACGCGCGACCAGGTGATCGCGGCGTTCGCGGCGGGCGGGCCGGCGTTTGTGACCGCGGATACGCTCGCCGATCTCGCGCAGCGCGCGGGGATCGACGCCGAGGGGCTCGCCCGGTCGGTCGCCGGGTTCAATTACGGCGTCGAGACCGGGAAGGATTTCTTCGGGCGCGAGCATCACCCGCTGCCGATCGCCGAAGCGCCGTTCCACGCGATCCGGCTGCAGGCGAGCGCGGTATCGAGCGCGATCGGGCTGGCGGTGGACGACGAGCTGCGCGTCATCCGCCCCGACGGCACGCCGATCGCCAATCTCTATGCCGCCGGCGAAATCCTCGGCTCCAGCCAGACGATGGGCAAGGCCGCGTGCGGCGGGATGATGGTCACCCCGGCGATGACCTTCGGTCGGTTGCTCGGCGATCATATGATCCCGCTCGAGGTGCGGCGATGACGTTGCCGATCCTCACCGCGCTGCCCGGCGAGCGTCGCGGCTATGTCGACGGGCCCGAGGGGCAGCTTCATTACCGCAGCCTGGGCGAGGGCGCGCCAGTCGTACTGGTGCATCAGGCGCCCTGGGCATCGATCCAGTTTCGCCATGTGCTGCCGATGCTCGCGCGATCCGGCTATCGCGCGATCGCGCTCGATCTGCCGGCGCACGGCATGTCCGATCCGCCGGCGCGGCCGGGGATCGAGGTCTATGCCGCCGCGATCGGCGCGCTGATCGAACAATTGCACCTCGCCCCGGCGGTGGTGATCGGCCATCGCGGCGGCGGGCTGGCGGCGGGGCATCTCTCGGCGGAGCGTCCCGAGCTGGTCGCCGGGCTGGTGCTCGACAATGCGCCGTTGCTGGACGCCGCCGAGCGCGAGGCGCGCGTCGGGCGGTTCGCCGACGATCAGCAGATCGCGCCCGACGGCAGCCACTTTGCTGACCGCTGGGCGTGGGTGCGCCGCGTCGGCGATGCCGACTGGAGCGACGAGACGGTGCACATCGCGGTCGTCACCTATTTCGCGCATGGCCCGTGGAAGGAACACGGCCATTCGGTGATCCCGCGCCACGATTTCGAGCGGGACGTGCCGCGGATCGCCTGCCCGACGATGATCGTGGCGAGCCGGACCGATCCCCTGTTCGAATCCGGCGCGCGGCTGCGTGCCGCGCGGCCCGACTGGTCCTACGCCGAATTGCCCGGCGGCCCCGGCATGGTGCTAGACCGCCCCGCCGAATGGATCATGCCGATACGCGAATTCCTCGCGGCGATGCCCCGCGACGCGGCGTGCAAAAAGCGGTTTACACGCAGCTGATTTGATATAAGTATATAACAAATAGCGGTGCTGTGAATTGGGGCCGTTGTTTGCGCCGCGGAGGGGAACACCCCCCGGGACTCTAACGAACTCAGGGAGACGGTCATGGTTCTGAACTCACGCAAGGCTGGTTTTTTCGTGGGGGCGGTATTGCTCTCCTCCACCGCGGCAGTGGCGCAGACCGCGCCCGCGCCGGCCGCCGAGGAAAACATCGCGAGCACCGATATCGTCGTGACCGCGCAGCGTCGTGCAGAGCGCCTGCAGGAAGTACCGCTCGCCGTCACCGCCATGACCAGCGACGACATCAAGCTGCGCCAGATCAACAACACGCTCGATCTGGTCAATTACGTGCCGAACCTGATTGGCCACAACAATACCGCGCTGGGTACCGCGAACACCTATTCTTTGCGGGGCCTGGCCAATACCGAGTCGATCTCGACCTTCGATCCGCCGGTCGGGACTTATGTCGACGACATCTATATTTCGCGCCAGGGTGCCAACAACTTCTCGTTCTTCGATATCGAGCGGCTCGAAGTATTGCGCGGGCCGCAGGGCACTTTGTTCGGCCGCAACACAACCGGCGGCGCGATCAACGTCATCCTGCGCAAGCCGAGCGATCATATCGCCGGCTATATGGATGTGGGTTACGGCCGCTATAACCGCGCGCAGATCCGCGCCTCGATCGATCTGCCGCTCAACGAGAAGCTGCTGACCAAAGTGAGCGGCTATTACACGCGCGCGGACGGCTATGTGAACGATCGCGTGACCGGGCAGAAGCTCAACGGCGAGGAAAGCTGGGGCGTGCGCGGCGCGCTCCGTGCGCTCCCTTCGGATACGGTGACCTGGGATCTGGCGGGGAGCTATACCTATTCCTCGGTCGCCAACCTCCCCAACTTCCGCGACGCCAAGACCGGCGATCGCGTCAGCTACACCCCGTTCCGCAACGATCGCGGGCTCGGCACCGGGCTGGTCTCGGCGGGGCTCGCCGATATCCCGCTTGGCAATGTCGCGCGGTCGGCGCTGGTCAGCTCGAACCTGCAGCTCGATGTCGGCGACAATGCCGCGATCAACATCATCACCGGCTATTCCTATCTGCGCCAGAAATATATGAGCGACAGCTTCGCCGGGCTGAGCAGCGCCAGCGTGGTGTTCGACGGGGTGGACTTCATCTCCGGCGCGCGGGGCACCTCGACGCCGCTGGTCAATGACAGCTGGAGCAAACAGTTCAGCCAGGAAATCAAGGTCACCGGCACGACCTTCAACGGTTTCCTGAGCTATGTCGGCGGCTTCTATTACGTCAACGAGCGCAACTGGACGAACTTCGCCAATATCTCGGTGCCGCTGAGCGGCAATCCGACGGTGAGTGGCGATCGCGTGATGCGCAACAATACCGAGGCCTATGCCGGCTACTTCCAGGGCGACCTTCACCTCACCCCGAAGCTGACCTTCACCGCCGGTATCCGCTATACCGACGAGGACAAGACGATCACCTTCACGCCGAACAGAAGCCCGCTCGCGCGGTCTTCGGCGATCAACCAGCCGTTCGACACGCAGGACGTGCTCAACGCCGGCATTCCGACCGAGCTTCGCTCGAAGGTCTGGACCCCGCGTTTCGCGCTCAACTACAAGATCACGCCCGACGTGATGGTGTTCGGCTCGGTGACCAAGGGCTTCAAGTCCGGCGGCTGGAATTCGCGCGCTTATTATGCGTCGGGCGCAGTGGCCTTCACCAAGGAAACGATCTGGTCATATGAAGGCGGCATCCGTTCGGAATTCTTCGATCGCAAGCTGCGGGTCAACCTGACCGGCTTCTACTTCATGGATTATGATGCCCAGCTTCCGGGCGGCGGCTATAACCCGCTGACCAACACGATCACTTATCTGACGCGCAACGTGGCGGATATGGAGAATTATGGGCTAGAGGGCGAAATCAACCTCACGCCGGTTCGCAACTTCAATCTGTTCTGGAACTTCGGCCTCCAGCACGCACGCTACACCAATCTCAACCAGGCCACCAAGGATCAGATCGCGCGCTGCCTGGCGGGCAATTTCGCCAATAACTGCAACACCGGCATCGTCACGCCGACCGGCGGCATCGGGCAGCCGACACGCGCGCCGCGCTTCACCTCGACGCTCGGCGCCAATTACAGCTTCGATCTCGGCGGCGGCTATTCGCTGCAGCCGAGCGCGAACTGGAATTACATCAGCGGCACCTGGGTCTCGACCTCGAACGACAAGGCCGGGTTCCAGCCGGCGCACAGCCTGTTCAACGGCGGGCTGACGCTTGCCTCGGATGCCGGCTGGTCGGTCGGGGTCGAATGCAGCAACTGCTTCAATTCGACCTATAAGACCTCGTTCCTGATCTATCCGTACCTCAACAATCCGGGGACGTGGATGGCGCGGGTGCGCTACAACTTCTAACCATAGGCACACTGGCGGAGCGGGGAGCGCCAATCTCCCCGCTCCGTCTTTTTTCTTGAAGGCGGCAGCGATGGCGGACGCGAAGCAGGTCGATGTGAAGCTCCCGCGGGTGAGCAAGGGCAAGCGATCGCGCTTTTTCGACGATCCCGCGACCGATCAGATGATGACCTTCCTGCTGGAGCTGATGGCGGAAGTGTCCGCGCTACGCGAGCGGCAGGATACCGTCGAGCGGCTGCTCGAGGAAAAGGGCAGCATCGCCCGCGCCGATATCGAGGCCTATCAGCCGAGCGCGGCGGTCGAGGCGGAGCGCTCGGCGTGGAACAACGGGTTCATTCGCCGCGTCATGCGTTTCCACGATCCGGATTGAGCGTGACCGCCTATCCGCATCTCTTTTCCCCCGTGCGGGTCGGCGGGCGCGCGTTGCGCAACCGCATCGTTCACGCCTCCACCTCGACGCATTATTGCGTCGACGGGCGGGTCACCGACCGGCTGATCGCTTATTACGTCAATCGCGCGCGCGGCGGCGCGGCGATGCTGGTCAGCGAGCCGATGGCGATGCTGCCGTGGCAGACGCTGCCGACCCGTCCGCAGGTGCTGTCCGGGGTCAACGCCGATGCACTGGCGCGTTGGGCGGAGGCGGTCGCGCGGGAGGGCGGGCTGATGCTCGGGCAGGTGCAGGATAATGGCCGCGGCTTCCGCGCCGGCTTCCGCAACCTCAACGCGCGCGGCGCCTCCGCGCTGCCCGACGACCTGAGCTGGACGGTGCCCGAGGCGATGAGCACCGCGGACGTCCACGCGATGATCGACGCTTTCGTCGAAAGCTGCGCCGGGCTGGCCCGGGCGGGGTTTGCCGGGGTCGAGATTTCGGCCGGGCACGGGCATCTCTTTCATCAATTCCTCTCCGCGCACGCTAACCGGCGCGAGGATGCGTTCGGCGGCGATCTGGAGGGGCGGACGCGGCTGCTGCGGCTGTTGATGCGCGGCATCCGCGAGACGTGCGGCACCGGCTTCCTGATCGGCGCCAAGCTCCCCGCGTGGGACGGTATCGACGGCGGCGTCGACGAGACGGAAGCGGCGCGGATCACGGCACGGCTTCATGCCGAGGGCGCGATGGACTATCTCACTTATTGCTGGGGCAGCCATTCGGATACGCTCTACACTCATCTCCCCGACAATCACGGGCCGCGCATGCCCTATGTCGAGACGATCCACCGCCTCGGGCGGGCGGCGGCGCCCGACGTGCCGCTCGGCGCGCTCGGCCTCATCACCGATCCCAATGAGGGCGAGCGGATCATCCGCGACGGGCTCGCCGATCTGGTGATGCTCGCGCGTCCGCTCGTCACCGACCCGGCCTGGCCGGTGAAGGCGCGTGACGGGCGCGAGGCGGAAATCCGCTATTGCGTCTCGTGCAATACCTGCTGGCACATGATCACCTCCGGCCGCGGGCTGTTGTGCGACAATAACCCGCGGGTCGGCGCGCCCGACGAGGCCGACTGGCACCCCGATCCGGCGGCAACCCCGCGCCGCGTCGCGGTGGTGGGGGCGGGGATCGCCGGGCTGGAGGCGGCGTGGGTCGCCGCGGCGCGCGGACATCAGGTGCATCTGTTCGGCGCGTCCGACGAACCGGGAGGCAAGACCCGGCTCCACGCCGATCTGCCCGGCGGCGAGGGGCTGAGCAGCATCTACGATTATCAGCAGCTCGCCGCGCGCCGCCACGATGTGCGTTTCCAGCTCGGGCGGCGGGTCGAGCTCGATGAGCTGGTCGCGCTGACGCCCGATGTCGTGATCCTCGCCACCGGCGCGACCCCGGCGTGGCCCGGCTTCCTTCCCGATGCGTGGCGCGAGGAAGGGCTGGTGCCCGATCTGCGCGAGGCGGTCCGTCAGCTTGCCGCTTATCCCGGGCGCAACCCCGGCACCGCGGTGATCTGGGACGAGGATCACGGCGCCTTCACCTATGACGCGGCGGAATTTCTCGCCGACCGGTTCGAGCGGGTCGCGATCCTCACCCCGCGCGAGCGGATCGCCAGCGATGAATCGCTTGTCGTCCGTCAGGGGGTCTATCACCGGCTTTACCGCAAGGGGGTGGAGATCATCACCTCGGTCCGCCCGCTGCCGGCGCCGAAGATCGAGGACGGCGAGCTCGCTTACGCCAATATCTACAGCGGTGCCGAACGGCTGCTGCGCGACGTTTCGTTCCTCACTTACGCCACCGCGCGCATCCCCGACGACGCGCTGGCGGCGCCGCTGCGCGCGGCCGGGATCGAGGTGCGGACGATCGGCGATTGCAGGGCGCCGCGGATTGCGCTTGCCGCCACGGCCGAAGGCTATCGCGCGGCGATCGAGTTATAGGCGAGCCATAGGAGTGACGACGATGTACCCCGATCTCGAAGGCAAGGTTGCGATCGTCACCGGTGCGGGCCGGCGCAAGGGGCTGGGCGAGGCGATCGCGCGCAAGCTCGCCGAAGACGGCGTCAGGCTGGTGATCCACGATCTCGGCCGGGTCGAGGGCGATATGGCGCCCGCCCACGGCGTCGGATCGACCGACGAGATGGCGGCGGTGGCGGATGACATCCGGCGGATCAACCCCGAGGTCGCGACCTTCCAGGCCGACATGCGCGAGGAGGCGCAGGTCGAGGCGCTGGTGGCTTATGCGGTCGAGCGGTTCGGCCGGCTCGATATCCTCGTCAACAATGCGGGGGTCGGCTATCTGTTCGGCCCGCTGGTCGATGCGACGCAGGAGATGTGGGACACGGTGCTCAACGTGAACCTGCGCGGCGCCTTTTTCGCAACCAAATATGCGGTGCGCCAGATGCTGAAGCAGGAGGTTCACGCCGGCTGGGGGCGCGGGCGGATCGTCTCGATCGGCAGCCGCGGCTCGAAATCGGGGTCGGCACTCACCTCCTCCTATATCGCCTCGAAGCACGGGCTGGTCGGCCTCACCCGATCGGCGGCGATCGAGCTCGGGCCGGAGGAGATCACGGTCAACGCGGTCTGCCCCAATCATGTCACGACCGGGCTGGGCGGCTGGCAGAATGAGTTCATGGCCAAGGCGCGCGGGCAGACGCTCGACGATTATATGGCCGCGATGCGCGGGCGCATCCCGCTCGGCCGCGTCGGCGAGCCGAGCGACACCGCCAACGCCTGCGCTTTCCTGTGCTCGGGGCAGGCGCGCTATATCACCGGCGAGGCGATGAACGTGTCGGGCGGGGAGGAGATGCACTGATCGGGCGCGGCCTTGTGCCGCGCCGCATCGGTTCAGCCAGCTGCGGGCCGCAATCCAAGGAGGGCCGCATTCCCGATCCGTTCGTCCTGCTCGGCATTGCCCCCCGAAATGCCGATCGCGCCGGCGACCGCGCCGCCCTCGGCCGTCGCGGGCAGGCCGCCGGCCATCGGCAGATAGTCGGTCAGCGCGAGCAGCGCGGGGTCGCCCGCCACCCTTTCGGCGAGCACCCGGCTCGGCGCGCGGAGCAGCGCGGCGGTGCGCGCCTTGCGCAGCGCGACCTCGGCGGTGAGCAGCCCGGCGCCGTCCATCCGGTGCAGCGCCAGCGGATATCCCGCCGCATCGACCACCGCGAGGCTCATCGTCAGCCCCTCGCTTTGCGCGGCTGCAACGCCGGCGTCGATCAGCGCACGGGCCTCGGCGGCGTCAATAAATGGCTTGAATTGCATGTTCGATAGACCTTTCCTGTTGCCAATCGTGTCCGCAAGGATCACCGCGCAATCGCAAGTGCGCGAAAGAGGGGAGAGAACTTTCCTTGCCAAGTGAAAGCGAAGAAATCGTCGCGGTGGACCGCGGCCAGGCGGTGCCGCTCTATCACCAGATCTTCCTGCAATTGCGCGAGGAGATCACGAGCGGCGAGCGTGCCTTCGGGTCCCGCATGCCGACCGAGCAGGAGCTTTCCGCGCAGTTCGGCGTGTCGCGCATCACCGCGCGGCGCGCGTTGGACGAGCTGGCGGAAAACCATCTCGTCGAGCGCAAGCGCCGCGTGGGGACGACCGTGGTGTTCCGCTCGCCGGTCAAGCCGATCCAGGGCAATATCGAGCAGGCGCTCGATTCGCTGCTGACCTTCGGCCGGGCCACCAAGGTGAAGCTGCTCGAGGTGGAGACCGTCCCGGCACGGCCGCCGATCGACGAGGCGCTGGAGATCCCGGTGAACAGCAAGGTGCTGCGCGTTGTCCGTATGCGCGGGCTGGATGGCGTGCCGGTCGGCCATTTCGTCAGCTACATCCCGGCGGCGCTCGGCATGAAGATGACGCGCGCCAAGCTCAAATCGACCCCGATGCTGGCGCTGCTGGAGGAAGCCGGGGTGCATATCGGCTCCGCGCGGCAGACGATTTCGGCAACGCTGGCCGACGCGACGCTGTCGGCGATGCTTCAGATCGATATCGGCTCCCCGATCCTGCGCGTCAGCCGTACCGTGCTCGACATCAATGGCGTGCCGGTGCAGCATATTCTCGCGCAATATCGATCCGATCGCTATCAGATCCGCCTCGATCTCAACTCGCCGAGCTCGGCGGCGCACTTGCTCTGAGCGACGGTTCATTTGATATAGAGATATAACAAAAAAGCTGGCATGGCCAGCCTTCGCGGCGACCCGCCGGTGGGAGGATTGGGCATGAGCGACTGGACGACCTTTACCGACCCGCAATTGCTGCGGATCGCCGCGACCACCGCGAGCGTGCCCGATCTCGACGCCGCCGAGGCCGGCTATGCCGATTATCTCGGCTTCGTGGCGGTCGAGCGTGGCGCGCTGGGCGCGGATCTGGTGGCGAGCTGGGGCCGGCCGGGGAGTGCCGGCGCGCGCTTCGTCACGATGCGCGCAGCGGGCGAGAGCGATACGTTCGTCCGGCTGGTCGAGGCGCCGGCGGTGGCGGATTATCGCCCGCTCACCTCGTTCGGCTGGACCGCGTTCGAGATCATCGTCGACGACGTCCACACGCTCGCCGCCAGGCTCGCCACATCGCCGTTCGAGATCATCGGTTCGCCGCGTCCCTTGCAGTTCATGCCGTCGATCGTCGCGATGCAGGTGGTCGGGCCGGGCCGCGAATGCCTCTATTTCACGATGGAGAGCGGCGATCGCGAAAGCTCGATCCTGCCGCCGCCGAGCGGGTTCGTCGGGCGGACGTTCATCACGGTCTGCGCCGGGGATGATTTCGGCGCGATGCTGCGCTGGTATGTGGATCATTTCGCGTTGCGCGAGCGCCCGGTGCGGCAGAGCAAGGTCGATATCATCCAGCGCGCGCAGCGGCTTTCCTCCGACGAGACGATCGAGCTCAGCGCGATCGGGATGCGCCAGCGCGGCAATCTGCTCGAGCTGGACGGCTATCCCGTCGGGCCGGGCCGGGTCGCCGGCCCGCGCCCGGGCAATCCGATGATGCTGCCGCCCGGCAATGCGCTGGTCACGCTGGAGATTGAGCAGCTCGATCCCGTCGCCGCGCTGGCGATCGCGCCGCCCGCGCGGCACGGCGGCGCGATCTATGCCGGGCGGCGGAGCTGCACGATCATCGGCCCGGCGGGCGAATTGCTCGAACTGGTCGAGGCGGGTTGATTTGTATCAAAGATAGATCAAATGTCTTGCGGTCCGCCACCCGCTATGCTTTTCTGCCTTCATCAGTTTTCGAGAGGTAGCCGCGATGAAGGTTCGCGATTTGCAGCACGCCGTGCTGCCCGAAACCAGCGCCGAACAGCGTAGCCGGCAAGAGGCTGTGGTCGCGCTGCGGCGGCTGCTCAACACGCGGGTGCGGCCGCGCAACGTCGAGGCTTTCGCGAGCGAGGCACAGCCCGCCTTCATCGCGGCTTATGGCCGCGCGCCGCAATCGCCCGAGGAGGTGCAACGCGCCTTCCTGCTCTCGCCGAGCTATCGCCGTTGGAGCGCCGCCAACCGCGCCGCGCAAGAGATGATCTGGGTTTCGGTCGGCGAACCGATCTATCGCGATCTCGATCGCATGCGCGCGGCGGCGCGCGCGCTGGTGACCGCGCCCGATCGCAAGGGCAGCCTCAATCTCGACCCCGATTACGATCCCTCGGCGGAGGTCGCCGATGTCGACATCCATCTGCAGCCCGGTGGCTATGCGATGGATCGCGGCGAGGATGATGTCGTCGCCGGCGCGCTCTATGAATGCGGCGGCAACGTCTTCTCCTTCGGGCAGGGGATCGGCCGCGCCGACAGCAAGGCCGGCGTGGTGATCAGGCTGCTCGACGAGCGTTTCGGCGGATTCCGCCCGCAGCGCATCCTCGACATCGGCTGCTCGGCGGGAGCGGCTTCGGCGGCCTATGCCGCGCATTATCCCGATGCCGAGGTCCATGCGGTCGATATCGGCGGGGCGATGCTGCGTTATGCCCATGCACGCGCCGAATCGCTCGGCGTCGGGGTGCATTTCCACCAGATGGATGCCTCGGCGATGACGTTCGCGGACGGCAGCTTCGATCTGGTCGTCTCGCACAATCTGATGCACGAGATCGGCGAGGCGAAGCGCCGCGCGATGATGCGCGAGGCGCGCCGGCTGGTCCGCCCGGGCGGCGTGGTGATCCATCAGGACGTCGCGATCCGCGACCAGCCGACGATCGTCCACCAGGTCGAGCGCGACTGGGACACGCATTTCAATGGCGAAGTCCATTGGAGCACCTATGCCACCGCCGATCTGCGCGCGGACATGCGCGCCGCCGGTTTCGCGGCGGATGAGATCGTCGAGCATGATCTCGCGGCG
>NZ_MKRR01000149.1:1055-2568 GCF_001897045.1 Sphingomonas sp. 66-10 | reverse complement strand
GCGATCAGCGCGAGGAAGCCGGCGTGACGACGACAAGCGCCGAGGCGCTCACCGCGCTGATCCTCTCCGCGCGCGGCGTGCGCCCGCAAAGCCTGGCCAATGCGGAGGCCGAGGAAGTTCTCAATATCGCGCTTGCGCTGCTGATCGAATTGTCGGTGTCGAACGACCGGATCGATCGTCTCGAGCGGATGGTCGCCGCGTTGCGCGACGAACCGGTGTCGGCGCTGCGCGATGTGCGTTACGACGGTGAGGCCGCGCAGGAACGGCAAGAGGCGATGGAGGCGCTGCTCGCGCGGGTGCTGCGCATCATGCTCGATCCGCGCGTCCAGCCGCCCGCGGCGGCGGCAAGCTGAACCAATCTGTTCCCCCGGGGGGTGGGCAATGGCGGCCCGGTCGGAAGCGATTCCGGCCGGGCCGTTTCCTTGTCGATCAGATCGCCTGCGGGCGCCACGCGTCGACCAGCTCGCCCGCGGTCGCGAACCAGGTCGCATCATCGCCCGCCAGCCGGCCGAGCAATGCCTCGAACGCGTCCATGCGATAGGGCAGGCCGGTGATATAGGGCGTCAGCGTGAACGGCAGCACGCGGCCGGCGCGATAATAAGCGCTCTCCGTCTTGAGCCACGCCAGCGCGTCGTCGATCTGCTGCGCCACGCTGTCCATCGACTGCTGCTGCACCGCAATCATCTGCCGGTCGGACAATTCGTGGTTGAACGGCACGCTGACGATCGTCCCGGCTTGGGTGGTCGCGAGATAGGGCAGATCGTCGTTCACCCAGTCGCACATATAGTCGAACCCCGCTTCGACCAGCAGCCGTGGCGTGTTGAAGCTCTGCGATCGGGCGATCGATTGCCAGCCGCGCGGCGCGGCGCCGATCGCTTCGGCCAGCCGGTCGCGCGCTTCGGCGATCAGCGCACGCTCCTCGGCTTCGGCAAGGCCGCCCGCGATCGTTGCGTTCATGTCGGTCGAATGCGCGATGATCTCATGCCCGCCGGCAAGGATGTCGGCGATGATCGAGGGATAACGCTCCGCGATCGCGGAATTGACCGCGATCGTCGCTTTCACCCCGGCCTTGGCGAAGGCGTCGAGCAATCGATAGAAGCCGACCCGCGTGCCA
Source organism: Sphingomonas sp. 66-10 (assembly GCF_001897045.1). NCBI lineage: Bacteria > Pseudomonadati > Pseudomonadota > Alphaproteobacteria > Sphingomonadales > Sphingomonadaceae > Sphingomonas > Sphingomonas sp. 66-10. The sequence continues at coordinate 1,454 of NZ_MKRR01000149.1, read as the reverse complement.
TATTCGCGCGCGGTATAATGGCGATAATCGGGATAAGGCGTCACCATATGCCCCGGCGCGCGGAACGGCTGATCGCTGGGTGTGATCGGAAACCATTCGAGGTTGACGAGCAGGGTCACCGCGACGGGCTTGCCCTCCGGCCAGGCGACCGGTTTGCGCGACGGCATCGGTGCGGCGGGATAGAGATCATGATCCATTCCCGCGCGACGCCTGGGATAGGTGAGATAGGCGGGATCGAGCGTCATGCGTCGGCCTTTGCGTAACGGGCTGCGTCGGCGACCGCGGCGTCATAGCCGGTCGCGAGGAAATGATCGGCGATATCGCCCGAACGGGTGATCCACGCGCGTCCATCGGCGGCGATGTGGCGCAGCACCGCCTCGAACGGACCGATGCGGTGCG
>NZ_MKRR01000149.1:0-1013 GCF_001897045.1 Sphingomonas sp. 66-10 | reverse complement strand
CCGGATCAGCGTATCGGCATAGTCGCGCGGGCTCATATTGTAGACGAAGAAGCCGTAATGATCGTTCACCTCGATGCTGTACGGCATCGATACCAGCCGGCCCTGCTTCACATGGACCGGCCCCGGCTGGTCGTCATGATAGAGATCGCAGGTATAGGTCATGCCATAGTCAGCGATCAGATCGAGCGTGCGCGGGGTGTGGGTCAGCGCCGGCGCGAGCCAGCCCTTGATCGTCTGGCCGGTGGCGTCGCGCACCGTGCGGATCGAATCCTCGATGATCGCGCGTTCCTGCGCCTCGTCCATCCCGTAGCTGTAGCGGGTGTTGTAGATGCCGTGGCTGAAGAATTCCCAGCCGAGCGCATTGGCATTGGCGACGACATCGGGGTGATGCTGGCACAAGGCGACCGACAGCGACACCGATCCCTTGAAGCCGTGTTTTTCCATCACCTCGGCCATCCGCCAATGCCCGATGCGATTGGCATAATCGCGGTGGCCATAGCCGACCACGTCGGGATGCGGCCTGGGCCAGCTCTTGCGTTGCGGATTGGCGGGCGGGTCGATCTCGTAAAATTCGAGATTGGGCGACACCCACACCGCGACCCTCTTGCCCTCGGGCCATTCCAGCTTTGCGCGATCGCGATACGGCCGGAAATCGTACAGCCCGGGATCCTTCTCTCCCTCGCGCATCAGCGTGCCTCCAGCCAGTCGATCACCGTCTGCACCGGCTCGACATCGGCATATTTGAGCTGGAGATCGGTCAGATTGGCGAAGTGATAGCTTTCATGCTTGTCGGCGCAGGTCTCGATCGGGACGATCGTGCGATAGCCGCGGCTGAGGCTGTCCACCGCGGTCGCGCGGACGCAGCCCGAGGTCGAGCCGCCCGTCACCACGACGGTATCGACCTTATGCCACACCAGCAGGCTCTGCAGCGGCGTCTCGAAAAACGCCGAGGGCATCCGTTTGGTGTAGATCGCGTCGCGCTCGTGATCGATTTCGCAGCGGTCGTCGAAGGC
>NZ_MKRR01000148.1:58576-61251 GCF_001897045.1 Sphingomonas sp. 66-10 | reverse complement strand
AAAACCGGCCATGGATACCTCGACCCGCTTGATCAACATCACAGATGCTCCCTTGTTCAAGGGAGGGGAGTGAAGAAGAGGGTGACGGTTACCCCGGTATCTGCTGGCTGATGCAGTGGAAGCTGCCCCCGCCGGTGAGGATCGCATCGGCGCGCAGCCCGACCACCTCATGCTGCGGGAAGATCGCCTGGATCGCCTGCACCGCCGCCTGATCGTTCGCCGCGCCGTAGAGCGGCACGACCACGCTGGCATTGCCGATGTAGAAGTTCATATAGCTCGCCGGCACGATCTCGTCGTCGCGGATCACGCGGCCGGGGGAGGGGATCGGCACCACCGCCAGCCCGAACGCCTCGGCGCGCGCCGCGGCCTGCTGATAGACCTGCCAGTTGGGATCATTGTCCGCCGCGACCGGGATCGCCAGCCGCCCCTCGCCGACGAACCGCGCGAGATTGTCGACATGCCCGTCGGTATGATCGTTGAGCAGCCCGTCGCCGAGCCACAGCACGCGATCATAGCCGAGGTCGCGCTGGAGCCGCTCCTCGATCTCGGCCTTGCCGATATGGCCGTTGCGATTGGGGTTGAGCACGCATTGCTCGGTGGTGACGACCAGCCCGGTGCCGTCGCCGTCGAGCGCGCCGCCCTCGAGCACCCAATCGCATGGGACGATGCTCTTCTTCGCGCGGCGGGCGAGCCGTGCGCCGATATCGTCGTCGCCGGGCAGGTCATATTTGCCGCCCCAGCCGTTGAACGCGAAATCCCGCGCGGTGCCGTCGCCGGTCAGGATCACCGCGGTATCGCGCAGCCAGATATCGCCGAACCGCTCGACGACGACCTCGGCGAACGGCGCGAGTCTGGTCGCGGCGACACCCGCCTCGGCATCGGCGGCGACCAGCAGCACCTTCTCGCCGCGCCCGTCGGCATGCACCGCCTTGGCGAAGGCGGCGACTTCGGCGCGCGCCTCGTCGAGGTCCTCCTGCCACAGCTCGGCGTGCGACGGGAAACCGATCCACACCGCCTTGTGGTGCGCCCATTCGGGGGGAGGGGGCAGCGTCACTTCGTGGCCCCCCGCGAGGTGTCGCGGATCGCGCGGAATTCGGCGGTCGGATACCAATTGGGCCATGCGTCGCTGTCGGCCAGCTCGCGCCCGAGCTGATAATAGATCGTCAGATCCTGCACCGCGCCCGACCAGTCCCACTTGGGATCATATTCGTCCTGCGGCTTGTGATAGCGGTGGGCGTTATAATCCTCCGCCGCCGCGCGGCCCGCAGCGACCCCGCCGTTGACCAGATCCTCGCCGCTTCCCCCCGACAGCATCGGCACGCCGAGCTTGGCGAAGGAGAAATGGTCGGAGCGGTAATAATGGCCCTTCTCCGGGGTCGCTTCGGCCACGATCGCGCGGCCCTGCGCGGCGAGCAGCGGCTTGACCATATCCTCCAGCTCGGACTTGCCCGCGCCGGTGATCTCGAAATCCCTGGTCGCGCCATTGACGTTGAGCACGTCCATATTGACCCCGCCGACCGTCTTGCCGAGCGGGAACACCGGATGCGCCGCATAATAAGCCGAGCCGAGCAGCCCGCTTTCCTCCGCGGTCACCGCGAGAAAGGCGATCGAGCGCCGCGCCGGCCCCGCCTTCGCCTGCACCTCGGCCATCGCGATCAGCCCGGCGACCCCCGAGGCATTGTCGACCGCGCCGTTGCAGATCCCGTCGCCGTCGACCGGATCGCAATGCCCCAGATGATCCCAATGCGCCGAATAAAGCACCGTTTCGCCGGGCGCGCTCTTGCCCGGCAACAGCCCGATCACATTGTGCGAGGCGCTGCGACGGATCGTGTTCGAGAAGCTGCCGGAGAATTTCGTCCCCAGCGGCACCGCCCTGAACCCCTTGTGCTTCGCGGCTTCGGACAGCGCCGCGAAATCCTTGCCCGCGGCGGCGAAGATCTCTTTCGCGCGGTCGAGCTGGATCCAGGCGACGATCTCGCTCTGGTCCATATGGTTGTTGGCTTCGTCCAGCTCGTGCTGCGCGCCGGTCCATGACGAGCGCACCACCGCCCAGGGATAGGCGGCCGGCTCGGTATCGTGGACGATGATCGCGGCGGCGGCGCCCTGCCGCGCGGCCTCCTCGAACTTATAGGTCCAGCGCCCGTAATAGGTCATCGCGCGGCCCTCGAACGGGCCGGCGCCGGCGCCGGCCTCTTTGGTCTGCCAATCGGGATCGTTGACCAGGATGACGACGGTTTTGCCCTTCACGTCGACGCCGGCATAATCGTTCCAGCCCTTTTCGGGCGCGTTGATGCCATAGCCGACGAACACCATGTCGCTGGCCTTGAGCGAAATCTTCGGCACGACGCGATAGGTGCCGGCGACGATATCGTCGCGATAGGCGAGCGTGATCGGTTTTTTGCCCCCGGTGACGGTGAACGGCGCGATGTCGGTGGCGGTGATCTCCACCATCGGCACGTCCTGGGTCCATTTGCCGTTATTGCCCGGCTGGAGCCCGGCGGCCTTCATCCGCTCGACGATATAGGCGACGGTCTTTTCCTCCCCGGCGGAGGTCGGCGCGCGGCCCTCATAAGCATCGGAGGACAATTCCTTGGTCACCGTTTTCAGCGTGTCGACCGGGATCGCCGGGGCCGCCGGCTCGGCGAGCGCCGGGGTGGCGAGCGCGGTGGCGAGAA
>NZ_MKRR01000148.1:45209-58537 GCF_001897045.1 Sphingomonas sp. 66-10 | reverse complement strand
GGCCGGATCGCGCCGATCGGGTGTCGCCCCGCCGCACGATCTGTGTCATGCGCATCGGCGGACGAGGAAGGACGCTGGGAGTATATGACCAAGGTCGGAATCTACGGCAGCGCGGGGCGGATGGGCCGCGCGATCGCGACCATCGCGAATGAGGAAGGCGTGACGGTCGCCGGCGGGGTCGATGCCGGCGGCGACGCGGCGGCGCTGGCGCGCGCGGCCGATGTGCTGGTCGATTTCTCCACCCCCGCGGCGCTCGAGGCGAATCTCGCGGCGGCGGTGGCGGCGGGGACGCCGATCGTGATCGGCACCACCGGGCTGACCCCGGCGCACCACGCGGCGATCGATCGCGCGGCGGAGAGGATCGCGGTGCTCCAGACGGGCAATACCTCGCTCGGCGTCACATTGCTCGCGGTGCTGGTGCAGGAAGCGGCGCGCCGGCTCGGGCCGGAATGGGATATCGAGATCGCCGAAATGCATCACCGCCACAAGGTCGACGCCCCCTCGGGCACCGCGACCCTGCTGGGCGAGGCGGCGGCGGCGGGGCGCGGCACCACCTTGGGCGAGGTGCGCGTCGACAGCCGCGCGGGGCTGACCGGCGCGCGGAGCGAGGGGACGATCGGCTTCGCCTCGCTGCGCGGCGGATCGGTGGTCGGCGATCATCTGGTGGTGTTCGCGGGCGAGGGCGAGCGGATCGAGCTCGGGCATCGCGGCGAGGATCGCACGATCTTTGCGCGCGGCGCGCTCAAGGCGGCGCTGTGGCTCGCGGGCAAGCCGGCCGGGCGCTATCATATGGCCGAGGTGCTGGGGCTTTGAAGAAGGCGGATATTTTCGAGTTCTACCGCCGGCTCGCCGAACTCAACCCGCATCCGGAGACCGAGCTCGAATCGGGCAACACCTTCCAGTTGCTCGTCGCGGTGGTGCTGTCGGCGCAGGCGACCGACGTCGGGGTCAACAAGGCGACGCGGCGGCTGTTCGCCGAGGTGACGACCCCCGAGCAAATGGTTGCGCTGGGCGAGGAGGGGCTGAAACAGCACATCAAGACGATCGGGCTGTTCAACACCAAGGCGAAGAATGTCATCGCTTTGTCCGAGGCGCTGATCGCCGAACATGGCAGCGAAGTGCCGGCCGATCGCGACGCGCTGGAGAAACTGCCGGGGGTCGGGCGCAAGACCGCCAATGTCGTGATGAACGTCGCGTTCGGCGCGGAGACCTTCGCGGTCGACACGCATATCTTCCGCGTCGGCAACCGCACCGGGCTCGCCCCGGGCAAGACCCCGCTGGCGGTGGAAAAGAAGCTCGACAAGGAAACCCCGCAGCCGTTCCGCGTCCACGCGCATCACTGGCTGATCCTCCACGGCCGCTACACCTGCAAGGCGCGGACGCCGGAATGCTGGCGGTGCGTCGAGGTGGATTTGTGTGCGTTCAAGCCGAAGACGCCGGCGCCGAAGGGGGCGAAGGTGGAGGGTGGGGGCTAGGGACTGCGCGCACGTGTCAGCGGCAGTATTTGGGTGGAGAGCGGTCAAACGGCTATTGGCGGTAAATGCGCGTTAAATCCCACTGATCTGGTTGTTTAAGGCTGGAATAAGCTTTTTGGTTTTGCTAGCTTCAAGGATGATGACCAGTCTCGGCGCACACGTTTCTGAATGGAATCCCGTTGTCTAAACAGGCCGAACAGAATTATCTTAGATTAACTGGCGATGCCGGTCGTGCTCATAGCATTAATAAGCCATTTTCCGACAATTATTGTGGCGTGAACTTGGCGTCCATCGGCGCGATCATGACTCTGCTTCCGCCGCCGCCCGCGCGTATACTGGATATGGGTTGCGGAGCAGGATGGACCAGCGTTTTCTTTGCTCGGAACGGCTATGAGGTAGTCGGCCAGGACATCGCGCAAGATATGATCGAGCTCGCCCGCGAAAATCAGGCCCGCCAAAGTACGGAATTGAACCTGACATTTGTGTGCGCCGATTATGAAAGCATGACGATGGATGGCACATTCGACGCCGTCGTCTTCTTCGATTGCCTCCATCATGCCGAGGACGAGCGGGCTGCGATTGCGACGGCGTATCGGATGCTTAAACCCGGTGGCACGATGATCACGCATGAGCCGGGCGAAGGTCACGCCACGGCCCCTGGATCTATCGAAGCAATGAAGTTGTATGGCGTAACCGAGCGAGATATGCCGCCACATGTCATCATTCGACATGGACGGGCGATCGGCTTTTCAGAGCATAGGATTTTCCCGATGCAGCATGAGTTGCTGGGAATATTCTACCGCCGTCAAACTCCTAAAATTTTCAGTCGAAGCGGATGGTTGCTAACGAAGCGGGTGTTGAAGGCTGTATTTCGGCCGTCAGAACGTGCGAGTTCCATTGTAAAAATGGTTAAGTAAGTTTGAAAACGTCGTTGCGATATAATTTTTGAGGGTCGCCGTCAGTGGTCTATCTGGGGTGGCCGCCGACAAGACGCCCCCCAATCACCCCGCCCGCACCTCGCGAAACGGGATCGTCCGATCCACCTCCGGCTCCTTCGGCAGCCCCAATACGCGTTCGCCGATGATATTGCGCTGGATCTGGTCGGTCCCGCCGCCGATCGAGGTGAAATAGGCGTTGAGCGTCAGGAAATTGGCGTCCTCCGCGCGGGGATGCTCCGCGCCTTCGAGCAGGCTTTCCGCGCCGAGCAGCAAGGTGCGGACGCGTGCTTCCTCGTGGAGGATGCGGCTCATCGCCAATTTGCCGAGCGACATGATCGAGGAGGAGGTGCCTTGCTGCAACTCGGCCTTGGCGCGCTGGGTGTTGAGCCGGTTGAGCACGCGCCACGCGATCGTCTGCGCGAGTTGCTGGCGGATCACCGGATCGTCGAGCTTCCCCGCCTCGCGCGCCAGCCCGATCAGTTCGTGGTCGCCCTTCGGCCCCGCCGCGCCCGATCGCGGCCCGCGCGCCGCATCGCCCATCACCGAGCGTTCATAGGCCAAAGCCGTTTGCAACACGCCCCAGCCGCCGTTCAATGGCCCGAGCAGATTGTCCTCGGGCACGAAGGCATTGTCGATGAACACCTCGTTGAAATGCGCCTCGTCGGTGATCTGGCGCAGCGGGCGCACCTCGACGCCGGGCTGCTTCATCGGCAGGAAGAAGAAGCTGATCCCGCGATGCTTGGGGACATCCCAATCGGTGCGCGCGATCAGCATCCCGTAATCGGCGATCTGCGCGCCGCTGGTCCACACTTTCTGGCCGGAGACGCGCCACCCCCCGTCGACCTTGTCGGCGCGGGTGCGGATCGCGGCGAGATCGCTCCCCGCGCCCGGCTCCGAATAGAGCAGGCACATGCCGACCTCGCCCGCGAGCAATTGGGGGACGATCTCGCGCCGGAAGGCGGGGGTAGCGTGGGCCAGCGCGGTATTGGCCCACAGGTTGCTGCGATCCTGCCCCGCGCCGGGCGCGCCGACTGCGGCGAAGGCGCGCTCGACGATCCGCGCCTGTTCGTCGGCCAGCCCCCGCCCGTAGAAATCGCTCGGCCAGCGCGGTACCGCCCAGCCGGCGTCGCGCACCTTGGCGAGCCATTCGGCGCGCGGATCGCGGCCGAAGCTTTCCTTATGCGTTGCGGTGCCGCGCCAATTGGCGGCGAGCCATGCCTCGACCTCGGCTTTCAGCTGTTTGTCGGTCATGCCTCAACCTCCAGCGCGCGGACGTAACGCTCACGCCAATGATCGCTGTCGCCGTAAAGCTGCGCCGCCGATCGCGCGCGGCGCAGATAGAGATGCGCGGGATGCTCCCAGGTGAAGGCGATCCCGCCGTGCATCTGGATGCCGTCCTTGGCGCAGCGGACGAAGGCGTCGGCGCAGGCGAAGGCGGCGAGTGCGACGCTTTCCGCGCGGGCCGGCGTATCTTCCGCGACCTGGCGCGCAGCGTCGCGCGCGGCGCTGGTCGCGCTTTCCGCCTCGAGCAGCAGATCGGCCGCCATATGTTTGATCGCCTGAAAGCTGCCGATCGCGCGGCCGAACTGGTGGCGCTCGCGGGCGTAATCGACCGTCATGTCGAGGATGCGCCGCGCGCCGCCGGCCTGCTCTCCGGCCAGCCCGACCAAAGCGATATCGCGCGCCGCGGCGATCCGCGTGCCGTCGCCGATCAGCGTCGCCGGGCCGCGGAAGGCGACGTCGGCGAGCCGGCGGGTGCGGTCGAACACCGGGAGCGGGACGATCTCCGCATCTTCGCGCGCGACCGCGAACACCGCATCGTCGAGCGTGACGAGGATCGTGTCGGCGATCGCCGCATCGGGGACGAAACGCGCGGTGCCCGCCAGCCCCGCGCCGTCGCGCCGTACGTCGCCGCGCCCGGTCCAGTCGTCGCGCCCGGCGAAGGCGACCGCGGCGATGCTATAGCCGCCGGCCAAGGCCGCGAGCCGTTCGCCGTCGAGCAACGCCGCGGCGATCGCGGTCGAAAGGAGCGGGGCGGGGAGCAGCGCCGCGCCGGCCGCTTCCATCACCAACTCGAGCTCGATCGCGCCGAGCCCGGCGCCGCCATGTTGCTCGGGGACGGTCAGCCCGACCACCCCCAGATCGGCGAGCGCGCGCCACAAGGCCGCGTCATGCCCGGTCTCGCTCGCCATGATGCGGCGCACGTCGCTTTCGGCGCAGCGGTCGGCGAGCAGCCGGCGGAGCGAGTCGAGCAGCGCCGCGCGTTCGTCTGCCGTCAGTCCCGCCATCGCTTTTCCTCTCCCCGGCGCCGTCTTGTCGGCTGCCCATAACGAAAGTTATGATCGCGCGCGGTGGCAAGTCAACCAAGCGTCGGGAGAGGATGATGCGGTTTGCGAACAAGGTGGCGCTGATCACCGGCGGCGGCTCGGGCATCGGCGCGGCGACCGCGCGGCTACTGGCGCGCGAGGGCGCGGCATTGGTGGTGGTCGATATCGCCGCCGATCATGCGCAGGCCGTGGCAGCGGAGACCGGCGGAATCGCGGTCGAGGCCGATGTCGCGCGCCGCGCCGATGTCGAGCGCGCGGTGGCGGTCGCGGTTGAGCGCCACGGCCGCGTGGATATCCTGTTCAACAATGCCGGTATCGGCTGCATCGGGCGCACCCCCGATCTCGATCCCGAGCAATGGGAACGGGTGATCGCGATCGATCTCAATGCGGTGTTCTACGCCTGCCGCGCGGCGATCCCGCATATGCCGAGGCCTGGCGGAGCGATCGTCAACACCGCGTCGATCTCGGGGCTGGCGGGGGATTATGGCTTCAGCGCCTATAATGCCGCCAAGGGTGCGGTGATCAATTACACCCGCACGCTGGCGATCGATCATGCGCGCGAGGGGATCAGGGTCAACGCCTTGTGCCCCGGGCTGATCGCCACTCCGCTGACCGCCGGTGCGGCGGCGCTGCCGGGGCTGGAGCAGGCGTGGCATGCCGCGATCCCGATGGGGCGGGCGGGCACGCCCGAGGAGATGGCCGAGGTGGCGGCGTTCCTTGCCTCCGATGCGGCGTCCTATGTGACGGGATCGGTGATCGTCGCCGACGGCGGGCAGACGGCGTGGACGGGGCAGCCCGATCTGACGCGGTTTCTGCCGGGGTGAGAACCAGCTGACCGCTTGCCCTGAGCTTGTCGAAGGGCTGTCCTTCTTCTTTCCGAAGAAAAGTGCAGGGCTTCGACAAGCTCAGCCCGAACGGGGAAAGGTAAGCGACGATCCGCTAAAGCAGCAATTCCTGACGGTCCGGCCGCCCGACATGCCCACCCCCGCGGCGGCGCGCCATCTCGGTCTCTGCGGTGAAGCGCACATCGGGATCGCGATCGGTGAGGAAGCCGATCAGGCTTTCCTCCTCGATCTCGCGCCAGTCCTTGCCGCGATCGGGGCCGTAGCGCACCCGCGGGAGCAGCCCCGGCAGCCGCGACCATTCGAGCAATTGCTGCACCCCCACTTCGTTGAGCATGTCGCGCAGGTGGAAGGCGGTGACGTAAGCGTCGGGGAAAGCGCGATGCGCGGGCAGCCCGGTTTCGTGGACCAGCCCCTCGGGCTTGCGCCAATAGCGCAGCACCTGATTGGAAAAGCTCGGCGAATCCTGCCACAGCCGCAATGCGCATTTCCACGTGCAGATCCATTCCGCGCCGTGGGTCAGCGCCGAGGTGCAGAACACCTGCTCGAAATCGGCGCGATGCGCGGCGAGCGCGACGCGGCGCGGCCACGGATCGAGCACCGGGCGCGCGACATCGTGCCAGTAAGGCGCGTCGGCGACATCCTCGTCGCGGATATGGTGGATCGCCTGGGTGATCGGGGGCATCAGCCGCCCCGGATTGACGAAGCGGGCGCCGCTGTCGCCCGCGACTTCCCACCGCCCGTCGGCGCCGAGCGTGACGTCCTGCCAGCCGATTTCGCACACGCCGTGCTGGGGCGGGGTGGGGCCGGTGGTTTCGAGATCGATGACGCGGATGATGCTGGGGGTGGGGCGCATGATCCTAATGTGGGGTGTCGGGCGCCGCATGTCGAGCGACCCCGCTCGGCGCGAGTTGCGCGTCGATCGCGGCGAGTACGCGCGCGAGCGCGGCTTCGTCATGCGCTTCGGCGCGCGCGGTGAGCATATCCTCGGTGTGCGAGACGCGCAGCAGCCACCAGCCGTCGGGGGTGGTGACGCGCGCACCGTCGGTCGTATCGACCGCCGTGCCGGCGGCGCGCAGCCGCGCGATGACCTCCGCCACCACCGCCTCCTTGCGCGCCGGATCTACCGCGAAGCGCAATTCGGGGGTGCTCACCACCGGCGGCATCGCATCGCGCAGCGCGTCGAGCGTCGTCCCCGACGCGGCGACCGCATCGATCAGCCGCACCGCGGCGAGCAAGGCATCGTCGAAGCAATGCCATTCGCCGCCGAAGAAGATATGCCCGCTCATCTCGCCCGCGATCGGCGCGTCGAGCTCGCGCATCATCGCCTTGATGTTGCTGTGCCCCGATTTCCACATCACCGGCTGCCCGCCGAGCGCGGCGATGCGATCGAACAGCGCCTTGCTCGATTTCACATCGGCGACGATCGCCGCGCCGGGGCGCTCGCGCAGCACGGGTTCGACCAGAATGGACAGAATCTGGTCGCCGCGCAGCACGCGTCCCTGCCCGTCGACCGCGCCGATCCGATCGCCGTCGCCGTCGAAAGCGACGCCGAAATGGAGCCGCTTCCCGACGACCAACGCGCGCAATTGCGCCAGATTGGCGTCCTCGGTGGGATCGGGATGATGATTGGGAAAATTGCCGTCGACATCGGTGAACAGCAGGTGATGCTCACCCGGCAGCAGCTTGACGAGCTGCTCGATCGCCGGGCCCGCCGCGCCGTTTCCCGCATCCCAGCCGATGCGCAGACCTCCGGCGCAGCCGGCGGCGACGCGACGGACATAGCGATCGAGCACCGGCGCTTCGGTGATTCGCCCGCTGCCCGTTTCCCAATCGCCGGCCTCGGCGGTCCGCGCGAGATCGCGGATCGCCGCACCGAACACCGGGCGACAATGATGCAGCATCTTGAAGCCGTTGTGATCGCCGGGATTGTGGCTGCCGGTCACCTGGATGCCGCCATCCACTTCTAGCGTCGCGGCGGCGTGATAGAGCATCGGCGACGGACCGAGCCCGATGCGCACGACATCCACGCCGCTCGCGGTGAGCCCCGCGACCAGCGCGGCCTCCAGGGCCGGCGAGGTCAGCCGCCCGTCATAGCCGACCGCGACCGAACGCCCGCCCGCGCGGCGGATCATCGTGCCGAAGCTGCGCCCGAGCGCCAGTGCGTCGGCGGTGTCGAGCGTGCGCCCGACGACGCCGCGGATATCGTAGTCGCGCAGGATCGAGGGAGCGAAACAATGCGCCATCGGCGCGGCTTAAGGTGAGGAAACCGGCACGTCAAAGTTACATGCGGTGGCGCGAACGCTGATGTGCTCCCGCGAAGGCGGGAGACATTCTCGCCACCCCGGCGCAGGCCGGGGTCCGGCATCGGGCCGGTCGTAACTGGACCCCGGCCTGCGCCGGGGTGGTATCTCAACGATCGACCAGCAGATCGCGCGCCGCGTTGAGCGCCCGCGCGCGCTCCGCCGAGCCGCCGCGGTCGGGATGCGCCTCGGCCATCAGCCGGCGGTGCGCGGCGCGAATCGCCTCGTCGTCGGCATCCCGCGCGACGCCGAGCAGCGACCGCGCCGCCCGTCGCTCCGCCGCTTCCGCCGGCACCGCCCGGCGCGGTTTCGGCCGCGCACCGAACGCATCCTTCCACAGCCGCCACCCGGCATAAGCGACGAGCAGCGCGAGGACGAACTTCGCCATCAGGCGAACAGCGGCATCGCCGGCTCGGGGAGGGCAAGCCCGGCCATCATCTCGCGCAATTCCTGCCGCGCGGCGACATGGCTCAGCCCCATCGCGCCGAATTCCTTGGCGTCGAGCATCGTCAGCCCGGCGGGGAACAATTCGCGATAGATCACGCGCTCGCCGAGCCCCGGGATGATGCGGAAGCCGACGCGCTTGGAAAGCTGATCGAGCGCATCCGACACGCGGCGCATGTTGCGCGCCTCGATATGCTGGAGGCGGTTGCGCAGCACGACCCAGTCGATCGTCGTCCCGTCCGCCTTGGCGCGCGCCTTGCGCGCTTCCCAGATCAGCTCCGAATAGAAGCTCGGACGGGTGACCTTGAAAGTTTCGGGGTGGACCTGCCCGATCAGGTCGAAATCGACGAAGCTGTCGTTCATCGGCGTGACGAGCGAATCGGCGCGCGACGCGGCGACGCGGGCGACCGGATCGTCGCGCCCCGGCGTGTCGATCACCAGATAGTCGCTGCCCTCGGCCAGCTCGTCGAAGAGCGATTCGAAATTGCCGCTCTCCTGGCCATCGCCGGTGGCGTGGCGCGGGACGGCGAGTTCGGCGCCGGTGCGCTTCACGGTTTCGGCGCGATTGTCGAGATAGCGGCCCATCGTGCGCTGGCGGTGGTCGAGATCGAGACACGCGACTCGCGCGCCCTGCGCGGCCAGCGCGATCGCGACATGCACCGCCGTGGTCGATTTCCCCGTCCCGCCCTTCTCGTTGGCGAAGACGATGACGTGGGTTTGTCCGTTACCGCTGGGCAATTGGTCGAATCCCTTGTTGATCCCCTGGATAGGCACCCATAGAAGCCCGGTCCGTCAAGGACGAGGGGGTAAAGATTAGTGTTGACCGTTCGTGACCTCGCCGCGCTGCGTGAAGCGGTGAGGGAGTTTCGCGCCGAGGGTATGCGTGTGGCGCTGGTGCCGACGATGGGCGCGCTGCATGCCGGGCATATCGCCTTGGTCGAGGCGGCCAAGCGGCCGGGCACGAAGGTCGTCGCGTCGATCTTCGTCAATCCCCGCCAATTCGGCCCGAACGAGGATCTTTCCCGCTATCCGCGTCGCGAAAAGGCCGATCTGACGATGCTCGAGGACGCCGGCTGCGACCTTGCCTGGCTGCCCCCGGTCGAGACGATGTATCCCGAAGGATTCGCCAGCAACGTCCAGGTCGCCGGGGTGAGCGAGGGGCTCGACGGTGCGGCGCGCCCCGGTCATTTCGACGGGGTCGCGACGGTGGTGTCGAAGCTGTTCAACCAGGTCGCGCCCGATGCGGCCTATTTCGGCGAGAAGGATTACCAGCAATTGCAGGTGATTCGCCGGATGGTCACCGATCTTGATTTTGATATCGAGATCGTCGGGGTGCCGACCCAGCGCGACGATGACGGGCTCGCGCTCTCCTCGCGCAACATCTACCTCGACGAGACCGAGCGGCAGAAGGCGGTGGCCTTGCCGCGCGTGCTGGGGATCGCGGCGCGCGCGATCGGCCGCGGCGACGATCCCGCGGCGGCGCTGGCCGAGGCCGAGGCGAGCCTGACCGGCGCGGGCTTCACGGTCGATTATGTCGCCTTGGTCGATGCCGAGACGCTCGAGGCGAATCCGGGCGCAGGCCGCCCGCGCCGGCTGCTCGCCGCTGTGCGGATGGGGGGGACCCGGCTGATCGACAATATCGCGGTCGAAGAGGTTTAAGCCCTGCCTCTCCGATAAGGGTTACCTCTCCCCGTTCGGGCTGAGCTTGTCGAAGCCCTGCACTTTCTCCCGATGAGGCAGGGCAGCGCTTCGACAAGCTCAGGGCGAACGGGTTTTTCTGCGCTCCCAAAACGTCCTTAATGTCGTTAACCATTTTTGAACGACCGGCGCTGCACGCTGTCCTTCGGTTCGGTTTGTCACCGCATTGGGGGCGTGAGATGGGAAACAGTCTCAAGAGCGCGGAATTTTTGATCGAGAGCCGGCTGCGCGACGCGGCGCGGGGGGATTGCACGGCGTGCTATGACCTTGGCGTCGCTTATTCGACCGGCACCTCGGGGGTATGCTTCGATCTGATCGAGGCGCACAAATGGTTCAACCTCGCGGCGATCGCCGGCGACGAAGCGGCGCAGATCGCCCGTGCCGAAATCGCGGGGGACATGACCCCGCGCGACATCGCCGTCGCGCAACGCGCCGCCCGCGACTGGCTGGGCGGGCATCGCGCGCAGGCGGCCTGAGCCTACCCCCTTTATGTGCTCCCGCGAAGGCGGGAGCCCAGTCTGGGTCCCCGCCTTCGCGGGGACACAAGGCGTTACGCAATCACTTCTTCGCCGCCGCCTTTTTCGCCGGTGCTTTCTTCGCCGGCGCCTTCTTCTTCGGCGCGGCCTTCTTCTTGCCCTTCGCCGGCGCCGCTGCGCGCGCGTCGATCAGCTGCGCGGCTTCCTCCAGCGTGAGCTGATCGGGGGCGATCGTCTTGGGCAGGGTCGCGTTGGTCGTGCCGTCGGTGACATAGGGGCCGTAGCGCCCCTCCATCAGCTTGATCTCCGCCTCGGTGCGCGGATGCGCGCCCAGCACCTTGAGCGGCTCGCGGCTGCCGCGCTGTGGCCGCCCGCCGCCCGCCGCGGCTTCGGCCAGCTTGACCACCGCGGCGTTCATCCCGGTCTCGAACACCTCGGCGGTCGATTGCAGCCGGGCATATTTGCCGTCATGCGCCAGATATGGCCCGTAACGCCCGATCGAGGCGGTGATCGGGTTGCCGCTGTCGGGATGCGCGCCGATCGTCCGCGGCAGGCTGAGCAGCTTGAGCGCCCATTCCAGATCGAGCTCGCCGATATCCTTGGGGATCGACGCGCGCTTGGCGTCCTTGCCCTCGCCGAGCTGGATGTAGGGGCCGAACCGGCCCGATTTGCGCTCCACCTCGAGCCCGGTCTCGGGATCCCGGCCGAGCGATTCGGGGGCGCTGCTCTCGCCCTCGCTGCCGCCCGGCTGGGCGAAACGACGGGTATATTTGCACTCGGGATAATTGGAGCAGGCGATGAACGCGCCGAACCGCCCGCCGCGCAGCGCGAGCTTGCCGTCGCCGCAATTGGGGCAGGCGCGCGGATCGCCGCCGTCGGCGCGCTCGGGGAACAGATAGGGCGCGAGGAACTGATCGAGCGCGACGGTGATGTCCGACGGCTTCTGTTCCATCACCTCGGCGGTGCGCGGTTTGAAATCGCGCCAGAATGCCTCCAGCACCGCCTGCCATTGCGCGCGGCCGCCGGAGATATTGTCGAGTTCCTCTTCCAGCTCGGCGGTGTAATCGAACCCGACATAGCGTTCGAAGAAGCGTTCGAGGAACGCCGTCACCAGCCGCCCGCTCTCCTCGGCGAAGAAGCGGTTCTTCTCGACGCGGACATAGGCGCGGTCCTTGAGCGTCTGGATGATCGAGGCATAGGTCGAGGGGCGGCCGATGCCGAGTTCCTCGAGCCGCTTGACCAGCGACGCTTCGGAGAAGCGCGGCGGCGGCTGGGTGAAATGCTGCTCGGCCTCGACCGCTTTCTTGGCCGGCGCATCGCCCTCGCGCATCCGCGGCAGGCGGCGCGCATCGTCGCCCTCGGCATCGTCGACGCCTTCCTCGTAGAGCGCGAGATAGCCGGGGAACAGCACGACCTGCCCGGTCGCGCGCAGAATGTGGCGCCCGGTGCCGTCGGCCAGCTCGACCGTGGTGCGCTCCATCCGCGCCGAGGCCATCTGGCTCGCCAGCGCGCGCTTCCAGATCAGCTCGTAGAGCCGCGCATGATCGCCCGATCCCACGCGGTCGCGCGAGAAATCGGTCGGGCGGATCGCCTCGTGCGCTTCCTGCGCATTCTTCGCCTTGGTCTGATATTGGCGCGGCTTGTCCGGCACATAGCTCGCGTCATAGCGATCGGCGACGGCGCGGCGCGCGGCGGAGATGGCGGAGCCGTCCATCTGCACCCCGTCGGTCCGCATATAGGTGATCGCGCCGTCCTCGTAGAGCGCCTGCGCGATCCGCATCGTGTGGCTGGCCGAGAAGCCGAGCTTGCGCGCCGCCTCCTGCTGGAGCGTCGAGGTGGTGAAGGGCGGGGGCGGGTTGCGCGTCGCCGGCTTGGTCTCGACCGACTGGACCGCGAAGCGCCCGGCTTCGACATCGGCCTTGGCGCGCTGGGCAGTACCCTCGTCGCCGATCGACAGGCGATCGAGCTTCTTGCCGTCCCACTGGACGAGGCGCGCGGCGAACGGCGTGCCGTCCTGCTCCATCGTCGCGATGACCGACCAATATTCCTGCGAGCGGAACAGCTCGATCTCACGCTCGCGATCGACGATCAGGCGCAGCGCGACCGACTGGACGCGCCCGGCCGATTTCGCGCCGGGCAGTTTGCGCCACAGCACCGGCGAGAGCGTGAAGCCGACGAGATAATCGAGCGCGCGGCGTGCGCGATAGGCGTCGATCAGATCGGTATCGAGATCGCGCGGCGCCGCCATCGCGGCGGTGACCGCAGGCTTGGTGATCGCGTTGAAGGTGACGCGCTCGACCTTGTCGGGCAGCGCCTTGCGGTTCTTGAGCACCTCGCGGACGTGCCACGAGATCGCCTCGCCCTCGCGATCGGGGTCGGTGGCGAGGATCAGGCGATCGGCCTTCTTCGCCTCGTCGGCGATCGCCTTGAGCTGCTTGGCCTTGTCGGCGTAATTTTCCCATTCCATCGCGAAGCCGTGGTCGGGATCGACCGACCCGTCCTTGGGCGGCAGATCGCGGACATGGCCGTAGCTCGCGAGAACGCGGTAATCGGCGCCGAGATATTTCTCGATGGTTTTCGCCTTGGCGGGCGATTCGACGATGACAAGTTGCATTGCGGTCCGGATGTTATCCCTCACGTATACGCGCGAGGGTGGAGAAGCCCCGCGGGGCACGTCAAGAGCGTGGCGTCGCGCGCCAGGCGAGGAAGAAGCCGAGACCGAGCATCAGGTCGATCACCCCGAACGGCAGCAGGAAGGCCGGCGCGCGGCCCTGCGCGTAGAGGAGCGCGACCGGCACGCCGAACACCAGCTTTTCGAGCACCGT
>NZ_MKRR01000148.1:41851-45161 GCF_001897045.1 Sphingomonas sp. 66-10 | reverse complement strand
CCTCGGCGCCCGGCGGCGGGGCCTGGAGATATTGCGGGAGCAGGACGGCGAGCCCGTAAATCGCCGCGCCGCGATACCAACGTGAGACCCATTTCGGCGCCATCGCGTCCTCCTTTTTTACTCCCCTCCCTCATGAAGGGAGGCGCTGGGGGTGGGTGGGTGTGCGGGATACCGATTCATATCCTCGCAGGCCAACCCCACCCCCGGCTCCTCTCTTGTTCAAGGGAGGGGAGAAATCAGGCTCACCCGCCCTCCCGCATGCCGCTCGAGCCGCCCCGCCAGTTCCAGCTCGAGCAGCACGATCTGCACGATCGCAGGCACATAGCCCGATTGCCGGATCAGCTCGTCGACCGCCACCGGCACCGGGCCGAGCAGCGCGACGATCGCGCGGCGCGCGGCATCGTCGGCGTCGGCGGGCGGGATCGGATCGAAGCGCATCGCCGGTGCGCGGATCGCGCGCGGGTCGATCGGACGGATCTGTTCGAGCACGTCGGCGGCGCTCTGTACCAAGGTCGCGCCTTCGCGGATCAGCAGGTTGCATCCTTGCGCGCGCGGATCGAGCGGGCTGCCGGGGACGGCCATCACCTCGCGCCCCGCCTCATTGGCGAGCCGCGCGGTGATCAGCGACCCCGATCGGGGCGCGGCCTCGACCACCAACGTCCCCGCCGCGATCCCGGCGATGATGCGGTTGCGGTGCGGGAAGTGCCGCGCGCGCGGCTCGGTGCCGGGGGGCATCTCGGCGATCAGCAGCGCCTCCTCGCCGATCTGCTGCTGGAGCGCCTCGTTTTCGGGCGGATAGGGCACGTCGATGCCGCCCGCGATCACCGCGATCGTCTGCCGGCCCGCCCCCATATGCGCGGCGGTATCGATCCCGCGCGCCAGCCCCGACACCACCGCCGTACCCGCATTCGCCAGGTCGTGCGCGATCTGGCGTGCGAAGCGGCAGGCCGCGGCCGAGGCGTTGCGCGCGCCGACGATTGCCACCACGGGCTTGTGCGCGAGCGCGATGTCGCCGCGCACGACGATCGCCGGCGGGGCGCTTTCCAGTTCGGCGAGCAGCACCGGGTAAGCGCTGTCACCGATGAACACATGCCGCGCGCCGAGTTCGGCGACGCGCCGCAATTCGCGTTCGATCGTGCGCGGCTCGGGGGGCCTGGGTGCGGTGCCGCCGCCGCGCCGCGCGAGATCGGGCAAGGCGGCGAGCGCGCGGGTCGCGTCGCCGAAACGCGCGATGAGCTGGCGATAGGTGACGGGGCCGATGCCCGGGGTGCGGATCAGCCGCAGCCGATCGACATCACGCACTTTTGCGGCCGACGCGCGGCTCGGTGCCGTCGATCAGCCGGCCGATATTGGTGCGATGCTTCCACAGCACGATCAGCGCCAGCGCGATGAGCAGCGGGACGATATCGAACCAGCCGAACGCCGCCGCCGCCACCGGCGCGGCGATCGCCGCCGCCATTCCGGCGAGCGAGGAGATGCGCAGCGTGGCGAGCAGCCCCAGCCAGATCGCGGCATAGATCAGCCCGAGCTGCCAGTGCAGCGCGAGCACGATCCCCATCAGCGTCGCGACGCCCTTGCCGCCGCGGAAGCCGAGCCAGATCGGGTAGCAATGGCCGAAGAATGCCCCCGCCGCCGCCAGCGGCGCATCGCCGGGGAAAAGCCGGTCGACGATCAGCACCGCGGCGAAGCCCTTGGCCATATCGAGCAGCAGCGTCGCCGCCGCGAGCCCCTTGCGGCCGGTGCGCAGCACGTTGGTCGCGCCGATATTGCCCGAGCCGATCTTGCGCAGATCGCCCGCGCCGAACGCGCGGGTCAGGATCACCCCGAACGGGATCGACCCCAGCAGATAGCCGATCAGCAGCGCGGCGGTCGGCGCGGACGAGAGGAATCCGGTTTCCAGTGTAGAGGCCCCCTATGACGAAACGCCCTTTAGCCTGAAAGCGGAGGGCGGTCTTGTATTTTGTCGTCATTGGCGGGGCTGGCAACTGCGCCTTTTGTCTCTCTTCTCCCCTCCCTGGAAGGGAGGGGGCGGGGGTGGGTTGGTGTGGGGGGCACCGGGATCGCATCCTCGCAGGCCAACCCACCCCCAGTCCCTCCCTTGTTCAAGGGGAGGGGAGAAAGAAGGAAGCGGGCTTGTCTGGCGCGCGAACCGGCCTAATTGCTCGCACCGATGAGTGACACGCGGCCCGTCCTGTTCTTCGATTCGGGGGTCGGCGGGCTGTCGATCGTCGCGCCGGCACGACGCGCGCTGCCCGCCGCGCAATTCGTCTATGTCGCCGATTCGGCGGGTTTTCCTTATGGCACCAAGACCGAGGCGGAGATCGCCGCGCGGGTGCCGGCGCTGCTCGGGCGGCTCGCCGAACGCTATCGCCCGCGGCTGATCGTCATCGCCTGCAACACCGCCTCGACGATCGCGCTGGCGGCGGTGCGCGCGGCGCTCGATCTGCCGATCGTCGGCACCGTCCCCGCGATCAAGCCGGCGGCGACGATGAGCGTCACGCGGACGATCGGGGTGCTCGGCACCGAGGCGACCGTGCGCCAGGCCTATGTCGATGATCTCGCGCGGCGCTTCGCCGCCGATTGCCGGGTGATCCGTCACGGCTCGGCCGAGCTGGTCCAGCTCGCCGAGGCGAAGCTGCGCGGCGAGCCGACCGATACGGCGCGATACAAAGCGGTGCTCGCCGGGCTGTTCGATCAGCCGGGGGGCGAGCGGATCGACGTGATCGTCAACGCCTGCACGCATTTCCCGCTGGTCGAGGCGGAGCTTGCCGCCGCCGCCGCGCCGCATGCGGTGCGCTTTGTCGACGGCGGGGAGGGGATCGCGCGGCGAATCGTCCATCTCACCGAAGGGCAGGATATCGCCCGCGCCGCCGCCGACGTCGCGGTCTTCACCGGCGAAGGCGGCGAAAAGCTCGCCCCCGCGCTCGCCGGCTACGGCTTCGCGCGGATCGAGCGGCTGTAGCGCGGGCACGACCGGCGCGGGCGATCAGTGCAAGCGAGGATTTCCGCTGGCGCTGCTGCTGACATGACGGTAAGCGACCGGGACATGAGCATCGAGCATAATGAGGCGCGGCCAGTGGATTATGGACGCGTCTTCAATCAGGCGATCGACCGGCTGCATGCCGAGGGGCGGTATCGCGTGTTCATCGATATCCTGCGCAACAAAGGGGCTTACCCCAATGCGCGCTGCTTCGCCGGGCATAACGGGCCGAAGCCGATCACGGTATGGTGCTCGAACGACTATCTCGCGATGGGGCAGCACCCCAAGGTGATCGCGGCGATGGAGGAAGCGCTCCACGACGTCGGCGCC
>NZ_MKRR01000148.1:16555-41811 GCF_001897045.1 Sphingomonas sp. 66-10 | reverse complement strand
AAGGAAGGCGCGCTGCTTTTCACCTCGGGCTATGTCTCGAACGAGGCGACGCTGGCGACGGTGGCGAAGGTGCTGCCGGGCTGCATCATCTTTTCGGACGAGCTCAACCACGCCAGCATGATCGCGGGGATCCGCAATTCGGGCTGCGAGAAGCATGTCTTCCGCCACAACGATCTGGCGCATCTCGAGGAATTGCTCGCCGCGGCCGATCCGTCGCTGCCCAAGCTGATCGCGTTCGAGAGCGTCTATTCGATGGAGGGCGACGTCGCGCCGATTGCGGCGATCTGCGACCTGGCCGACAAATATAATGCGCTGACCTATCTCGACGAGGTCCATGCCGTCGGGATGTACGGCGCGCGCGGCGGCGGGATTTCCGAGCGCGACGCGGTGGCCGATCGGCTGACGATCATCGAGGGCACGCTGGGCAAGGCGTTCGGCGTGATGGGCGGCTATATCGCCGCCGACAAGGTGATCATCGACGTGATCCGCAGCTATGCGCCGGGGTTCATCTTCACCACCTCGCTGTCGCCGGTACTGGTGGCGGGGGTGCTGGCGAGCGTGCGTCACCTCAAGCAGAGCTCGGTCGAGCGCGACGGGCAGCACGAAGCCGCCGCGAAGCTCAAGGCGATGTTCGTCGAGGCCAATCTGCCGGTGATGCTGGGCGAGACGCATATCGTCCCGGTGCAGGTCGGCGATCCGGTGAAGGCGAAGAAGATCAGCGATATCCTGCTCGCCGAATATGGAATCTACGTCCAGCCGATCAATTACCCCACCGTGCCGCGCGGCACCGAACGGCTGCGCTTCACCCCCGGCCCGACGCATAGCGAAGCGATGATGCGCGAGCTGACCCAGGCG
This sequence comes from Sphingomonas sp. 66-10, assembly GCF_001897045.1. NCBI lineage: Bacteria > Pseudomonadati > Pseudomonadota > Alphaproteobacteria > Sphingomonadales > Sphingomonadaceae > Sphingomonas > Sphingomonas sp. 66-10. The sequence continues at coordinate 40,956 of NZ_MKRR01000148.1, read as the reverse complement.
CTGGTCGAGATCTGGGACCGGCTGGAGATGCGCAAGGCGGCGTGAGGGGTTAACGCCCTATCGCCGTTCGCCCTGAGCTTGTCGAAGGGCTGCACTTCTTTCCGCGGAAGAAAAGGGCAGGGCTTCGACAAGCTCAGCCCGAACGGGGATGGGCAAGCCTTTCCATCGCCCAACCCGCCGCCTCGCGCACCACCTCGTTCGGGTCGTCGAGCAGCGGCGCCACCGCCGCCTGCAATCCGGCGTCCCCGCTATTCCCCGCCGCGATCAGGCAGTTGCGCATCATGCGATCGCGCCCGATGCGCTTGATCGGCGATCCCGAAAACACCTGGCGGAACGTCGCATCGTCGAGCGCGAGCAATTCGGCGAGCCGCGGCGCGGCGAGTTCCGCGCGCGGCAGGAAGGCGCGGTTGGCGCGCGCCGCTTCGGCGAATTTGTTCCACGGGCAGGCGGCGAGGCAATCGTCGCAGCCGTAGATGCGGTTGCCCAGCGCCGCGCGGAATTCCACCGGGATCGGCCCGGCGTGCTCGATCGTGAGATAGGAGATGCAGCGCCGCGCATCGAGCCGATAGGGCGCGGGAAAGGCATCGGTCGGGCAGGCGCGCTGGCACGCGTCGCACGAGCCGCACCGGTCCCGCCCCGCCACGTCGGGCGTCAGCGACAGCGTGGTGTAGATCGCGCCGAGAAACAGCCAGCTCCCGTCGGTGCGGCTGACGAGATTGGTGTGCTTGCCCTGCCAGCCGAGCCCGGCGGCCGCTGCCAGCGGCTTTTCCATCACCGGCGCGGTATCGACGAATACCTTGAGATCGCCCCCCGCCTCCGCGACCAGCCAGCGCGCGAGCGCCTTGAGCGCCTTCTTGACGATATCGTGATAATCGACCCCCTGCGCATAGACCGAGATCCGCGCGCGCGCGGTTTCGCCCGCCAGCCGCATCGGGTCCTCGCGTGGGGCATAGCTCATCCCGAGCGCGATCACGCTTTGCACCTCGGGCCACAATGCCGCGGGGCTTTCGCGCTGATGCGCGCGCGTCTCCATCCACAGCATGTCGCCGTGCGCGCCCTCGGCGAGCCATTGGTGCAGTCGTTCGGCGGTGCGCGGCGCGGCATCGGCGCGCGCGATGCCGCAGGCGGCGAAACCGAGCTCGGCCGCCTTCTCCTTCAGTCGAATGTCGAGGGGAGTATTTACTTCCACCTTTTCCCGCTAGCACATGGAGGAGAGCATGAGCGACACTCCAGCGATCACCGCCACTGGCCTCGTCAAGCGTTTCGGCGGACGGCGCGTCGTGGACGGCGTCGATCTCATCGTTCCCCAGGGGATGGTCTATGGCGTGCTCGGCCCCAATGGCGCGGGCAAGACGACCACGCTGCGGATGCTGCTCGGCATCATCGAGCCCGACGAGGGCAGCCGCACGCTGCTCGGCTATGGGCATCCGCGCGCGGCGAGCGATCTCGTCGGCTATCTCCCCGAGGAGCGGGGACTCTATCCCGCGATGAAGGCGCGCGAGGCGATCGCCTTCATGGGCGCGCTGCGCGGGCTGCCCTGGGCCGAGGGGCGGCGGCGCGCGGTGGCGATGCTCGAGGCGAACGGCCTCGGCCATGCTGCCGATCAGAAGATTCGCAAGCTTTCGAAGGGGATGGCGCAGCTCGTTCAATTGCTCGGCTCGGTCGTCCACCAGCCCGAGCTGATCGTGCTCGACGAACCCTTCTCCGGGCTCGATCCGGTCAATCAGGAGCGGCTGGAGGCGCTGATCCTCGCCGAGCGCGATCGCGGCGCGACGATCCTGTTCTCGACGCATGTCATGGCGCACGCGCAGCGGCTGTGCGACCGGCTGGCGATCATCGCAGGCGGCACCCGCCGTTTCGAGGGGACGGTGGAGGAAGCGCGCGCGCTGCTGCCGCAGCAGGTGCATTATGTGCCGCATTTCCCCGATGCGGCGATCCGCGCGCAATTGCCGCCCGATGCCGTGCCGGCGGGGGAGGGGTGGCGGTTCGAATTGCCGCGCGACGGGATCGAAGGCCTGCTCCGCCGGCTGATCGATGCGGGCTACGGCATTTCCGGGCTGTCGATCGAACGCCCCGGCCTCCACGAGGCGTTCGTCCGCATCGTCGGCGATGCCGCGCGGGAGGAGGTAGCGTGAGCCACGCCCGCTTTCCCGCACCCGCTTGTGTCCCCGCGAAGGCGGCGACCCAGTCTGGGTTCCCGCCTTCGCGGGAGCACATCTCGTTCGTCGGAATGTCGGCATGAGGCTCCCCCGCGCGCTCCGCCAGACGCTGACGATCGCCCGGCGCGATTTCGTCGCGACGGTATTCACCCCGATCTTCCTCCTGTTCCTGCTCGCGCCGGTGATCATGGGGTCGTTCGCGACGATCGGCAGCCTGGGGGCGATGAACGCGTCTGCCGGATCGGCAGCCAAGGCGCGGCTGGTGGCGATCGCCCCCGCGCGCGAGGCGGCGTTGCTGCGCGATGCCGATGCCGCGCTCCGCCCGTTGTTCCCGCGCGATGCCCGTCCGCCGACGCTCGAGATTCGCGCGCCGTCGGGCCATGCCGCCGCGCCGCGCGAGATGCTCGCCAGCGCCGGCACCGATGTCGAGGCGGTGCTGACCGGGCCGCTCGATCGCCCGCAGATCGTGCGCGCCGGCGATGCGCGGCACGATGCGGCCTATCTCGCCGCGCTTGCCGATCGCGCGTTGCGCATGTCGCGCGATCCGGCGGCGCGCTCCGTCCCGGAGATCAGCATCGCGCCGCGCGGCGCGCCGAGCGCGGGCGGGCGCAGCGCCTCCGGGTTCCTCGCGGTGTTCGGGGTGTTCTTCCTCACCCTGTTCCTGTCGGGGCAGGTGGTCGGGACGATGGCGGAGGAGCGCAACAACAAGGTGATCGAGGTGCTCGCCGCCGCAGTGCCGCTGGAAAGCGTATTCCTCGGCAAATTGCTCGGCATGTTCGGGGTGGCGGCGATGTTCGTCGCTTTCTGGGGCGTGGTGCTGAGCCAGATCGGCGCGATGCTGCCGGACGGGCTCGATGCCTTTACCCCGGCGGTCGGGCTGGTGCCGTTCGCCTTGCTGTTCGTCGCTTATTTCACGATGGCCTATCTGTTGCTCGGCTCGGTGTTCCTCGGGGTCGGCGCGCAGGCCTCGACGATGCGCGAGATCCAGATGCTGTCGCTGCCGATCACGATCGTGCAGGTCGCGATGTTCGGTCTCTCCTCCGCCGCCGCCGCGAACCCCGATGCGCCGATCGCGCTGGTCGCGGCGGTGGTACCGCTGTCTTCGCCCTTCGCGATGGCGGGGCGCGCCGCGATCGAACCGGAAATCTGGCCGCATCTGCTCGCGCTCGGCTGGCAGGCCTTGTGGGTGGCGATCTTCATCATGATCGGCGCGCGGCTGTTCCGCCGCGGCGTGCTGCAATCGGGCAGTCCGGCCGGCGCGTGGCGCAAACTGTTCGGCCGATCCGGCCGGACCCGCGAGCGCGTCGGCTATTGACATTTGTGTCAGCTATGGCTTTCCTTGTGCCAGGATGAGGAGATAGCCATGGCTACGTTGGCGACGAACGCGCTCGAAACCTTTGACGTCGATCCGCTCGATGTCAGCCGGGCGGAGCTGTACCGCGACGATACGTGGCACGAACCCTTTGCAAAACTGCGCGCAACCGCGCCGGTCTATAAGACCGAGCATTCGGCCTATGGCACCTATTGGTCGGTCTCCACCTACAAGCCGATCGTCGAGGTCGAGTCGCTGCCCGATCTCTATTCGTCCGAAGCGGGGGGCATCACGCTCGCCGACTTCATCGAGGATTCGGACGTGCGCATGCCGATGTTCATCGCGCGCGATCGCCCGGTGCACACCGGCCAGCGCCGCACCGTCTCGCCGGCGTTCACCCCGTCGGAAATGGTGCGCATGTCGGCGGATATCCGCCGCCGCACCGAGGAGGTGCTCGATAGCCTGCCGTGGGGCAAGGAATTCGACTGGGTCGATACCGTCTCGATCGAGCTGACCACCCAGATGCTGGCGATCCTGTTCGATTTCCCGTGGGAGGATCGCCGCAAGCTGACCTTCTGGTCGGACTGGGCGGGCGATATCGAACTGGTCAAGAGCGAGGAGCTGCGCAAGCAGCGGCTCGAATATATGTATGAATGCGGGGCCTATTTCCAGAATCTGTGGAACCAGAAGGTCGGCAAGCCGCAGACGCCGGATCTGATCAGCATGATGATCCATTCGGACGCGATGAGCCACATGGATCATTTCGAATTCATCGGAAACCTGATCCTGCTGATCGTCGGCGGCAACGATACGACGCGCAACACGATGTCGGGGCTGGTCTATGGCCTCGACCAATTCCCCGACGAGCGCGCCAAGCTCGAGGCGGATCCGGCGCTGATCCCCAATGCGGTGAGCGAAACGATCCGCTGGCAGACCCCCTTGTCGCACATGCGCCGCACCGCGACCGCGGATACCGAGCTGATGGGGCAAGAGATCAAGGCCGGCGACAAGCTCGCGCTCTGGTATATCTCCGCCAATCGCGACGAGACGGTGTTCGGCGGGGATGCCGACAAGCTCGTGGTCGATCGCCCGAATGCGCGGCGCCATCTCGCCTTCGGGCACGGCATCCACCGCTGCGTCGGCGCACGGCTGGCCGAATTACAGGTCGGCATCCTGATGGAGGAAATGGCCAAGCGCCGGATGCGGGTGAACCTGACCGGCGGGGTCGAGCGCGTCTCGGCCTGCTTCGTCCACGGCTATCGCAAGATGCCGGTCGAACTCACCAAATACTGACCGCCGGGACACAAAATTACGATTTACAGACCTGCGCGGACACGATATCGGTCCGCGTGATGTTTCAGATGGTCAAAACCATTAGCACCAAGCCGACCCGCGCGAGCGGGGCGGTCTGGTCGTGCTGACGGTTTAACCCCAGGCCACCGGACACAGCCCCGCCGAAGCGCGGGGCGGCCTTGAACGACAAGTCCGAAACCAACCCCGCGCCTCCGCTCAAGACAGGAGACGCGTTTCAATGACCTCTTTCCGCACCTCGCCCGATCGCCTCAATGTCGGTGTCGTCGGCGCCACCGGCCTTGTCGGCGGCATGATGCTGTCGCTGCTCGCCGAGCGCAATTTCCCGCTGACCTCGCTGCGGCTGTTCGCCTCGGCACGCTCGGCGGGCTCGACGCTGCCGTTCCGCGGCGCTGAGATCGTGGTCGAGGATGCGGAGACCGCCGATTTCGCCGGGCTCGATATCGTCTTCTTTTCCGCCGGGGGCTCCACCTCGAAGGCGCTGGCCGGCAAGGTCGCGGCGGCGGGCGGCGTGGTGATCGACAATAGCTCGGCGTGGCGCGGCGATCCCGAGGTTCCGCTGGTTGTCGCCGAGGTCAACCCGGAGGCGCTGCGCGAACTGCCCAAGGGGATCATCGCCAACCCCAATTGCACGACGATGGCGGCGATGCCGGTGCTCAAGCCGCTCCACGATGCGGCGGGGCTCAAGCGGATCGTCGCGAGCACCTATCAGGCGGTGTCGGGCGGCGGGATGGAGGGCGTCAACGTCCTGCACCGCCAGATCGTCGCGGGCGCCGAGGGGAGCGCCGCGCTGGCGCGGGACGGCGGCGCGGTCGATCTCGGCGAGCCGGAAAAGTGGGCGGTGCCGATCGGCTATAACGTCGTCCCGCTCAATTATGTGATGGCCGAGGAAGGCTATACCGAGGAGGAGATCAAGCTGCGCGACGAGAGCCGCAAAATCCTCGGCATTGCCGGATTGGCGGTCTCCGCGACCTGCGTGCGCGTCCCGGTGTTCACCGGCCACTCGCTCTCGATGAACGTCGAATTCGAGCGGCCGATCACCCCGGCGCAGGCGACCGAATTGCTCGCGCATGCGCAAGGGGTCGAGCTGGCCGAGGTGCCCAACCCGCTCGACGCGACCGGCAAGGACCCGGTGTTCGTCGGTCGCGTGCGCCGCGATCCCACCGTCGCGCACGGCCTCGCGCTGTTCGTCGCGGGGGACAATCTGCGCAAGGGCGCCGCGCTCAATGCGGTGCAGATCGCCGAAGTGCTGCTCGAACAGGGGCGGTGAGATCGCCGACGGTGAAGCCTCGGCGGTGATGCCGGGGCTTCGCTATCCCTTTGCCAAGCCCGCGTGCCGGCGGTATTTCCCGCCGGCGAAAAAGGGGGGCAGGGATGACAGGGATCGAAGCGGGCGCGGATATCGCCACCGGGGCGTTGATCGCGCGCGCGGTCGAGCCGGCGGAGGATCGCGCCGCGCACGGCGGCCACGATAGCGGGGTCTGCCTCAATTGCGGCACCACGCTGATCGGCACGCATTGCCACGCCTGCGGCCAGGCGGGGCATGTCCATCGCACGCTCGGCGCGATCGGGCACGATATCGCGCACGGCGTGTTCCATTTCGACGGCAAGATCTGGCGTACCTTGCCGATGCTCGCGTTTCATCCGGGCGATCTCACGCGGCGCTATATCGCGGGCGAGCGGATGCGCTTCGTCTCGCCGCTGGCGATCTTCCTGTTCGCGGTGTTCCTGATGTTCGCGATCGTCGCCAGCCTGCCCGGCTGGCATATGGACGGCGGGAATTTCCTCAAGCCCGGGGTCAACGGCGGGATCATGCAGGCGCGCGCCAAGCTCGCCGAGGAGAACAGGCGCGCCGCCGCGATGGCGAACGAGGCGCGCGCCAAGCTGGCCAAGGAACAGCGCAAGGCCGATCCCGATCAGGCCCGCATCGCCACGCTGCAGCAGCGGATCGGCAAGGCCGACGAAGCCGCGCGCACGATCGGCAATGCGCAGAAAGTGCTCGGCGGCCCGCCGGGCGCCGCCGCCGCCGAAGCACCGCTGCCCGACGAAAATTGGTTCGAGGCCAGGATGCGCCACGCGCGCGAGAACCCCGAGCTGCTGCTCTACAAGATGAAGAACAGCGCGTATAAATACAGCTGGGCGCTGATCCCGATCTCGCTGCCGTTCGTGTGGCTGCTGTTTCCGTTCAGCCGGCGCTACGGGCTGTACGACCATGCGGTGTTCACCACTTATTCGTTGACCTTCATGTCGCTGCTGACGGTGGTGCTGGCGGTGCTCGCCGCGGCGGGGGTGCCCGAATGGATGCTGTGGACCGCGGCGGGCATCATCCCGCCGGTGCATATCTACAAGCAATTGAAGGGCGCCTATCGCCTGAGCCGCCTGACGGCCGGCATCCGCACCGCGCTGCTGAGCCTGATGATCCTGTGCGGGGTGATCCCGATCTTCTCGGTGCTGCTGGTTTATATGGGGGTGGGGTAGGGCGCATCGGCTCCGCCCACCGTCATCCCAGCGCAAGCTGGGATCGCGTGCCGCAGGCGTCGCCCTTGCCGCCCGAGATCCCAGCTTGCGCTGGGATGACGGGGATCAACAAAAAACCCCGGCGGGTTACGCCGGGGTTTTTCGTTTCAGTCTCGTCCGCCCGGTCAGGTCCCGGCGGGCGAGGGGTTACCGAATGGCCCGGTCGGCCGCCGCGTCTTGGGCACCGAGGTGCCCGCCGCCGCGACGATCGTCGTCTTGGGGCCGTTGTCGATCCGCCCGATTTCCTCGCCGGCGATCAGCTTCTTGATCTCGTCGCCGGTCAGCGTCTCATATTCGAGTAGCGCCCCGGCCAAAGCGTGGAGCTGGTCGATATGCTCGCTCAGCACCTGCTTGGCGCGGTTCAGCCCGCCCTCGACGATCGAGCGGATCTCGTCGTCGATCAGCTGCTGCGTCTGGTTCGACATCCGCACCGGCTGCGACGCCGAATAACCGAGGAAGCTCTCGCCCTCCGGCTGCGAATATTCGACCGGGCCGACCTTGTCTGACATGCCCCATTTGGTGACCATGTCGCGCGCCAGCCCGGTGGCGTATTGGATGTCGCCCGAGGCGCCCGACGAGACCTTGTCGTAGCCGAAGATCACTTCCTCGGCGACGCGCCCGCCCATCGCCACCGCGAGGTTCGCGTACATCTTGTCGCGGTGATAGCTGTACGAATCGCGCTCCGGCAGCCGCATCACCATCCCCAAAGCGCGGCCGCGCGGGATGATCGTCGCCTTGTGGATCGGGTCCGACGCGGTTTCGTGGAGCGCGACGATCGCGTGCCCCGCCTCATGATAGGCGGTCATGCGCTTCTCGTCCTCGGTCATCACCATCGAGCGCCGCTCGGCGCCCATCATGACCTTGTCCTTGGCTTCCTCGAACTCGGCCATCGCGACGAGCCTTTTGCCCTTGCGCGCCGCCATCAGCGCCGCCTCGTTGACGAGGTTGGCGAGATCGGCGCCCGAGAAGCCCGGCGTCCCGCGCGCGATCGTGCGGCTGTCGACGTCGGGCGCCAGCGGCACCTTCTTCATATGGACTTCGAGGATCTTGACGCGCCCTTCGATATCCGGGCGCGGCACCACGACTTGCCGGTCGAACCGGCCCGGGCGCAGCAAAGCCGGATCGAGCACGTCGGGGCGGTTGGTCGCGGCGATGATGATGATGCCTTCGTTCGCCTCGAACCCGTCCATCTCGACCAGCAGCTGGTTGAGCGTCTGTTCGCGCTCGTCATTGCCGTTGCCGAGCCCCGCGCCGCGATGCCGGCCGACCGCGTCGATTTCGTCGATGAAGACGATGCACGGCGCCGATTTCTTGGCCTGTTCGAACATGTCGCGCACGCGGCTCGCGCCGACGCCGACGAACATCTCGACGAAGTCCGAGCCCGAAATGGTGAAGAAGGGCACCCCCGCCTCGCCGGCGATCGCGCGGGCGAGCAAGGTCTTGCCGGTGCCGGGCGAGCCGACCAGCAACGCGCCCTTGGGAATCTTGCCGCCCAGCCGCGCGAATTTCGACGGGTCCTTCAGGAATTCGACGATTTCCTGCAATTCCTCGCGCGCTTCGTCGATGCCGGCGACGTCGTCGAAGGTGACCTTGCCCTCTTTCTGCGTCAGCATCCGCGCGCGGCTCTTGCCAAAGCCCATCGCGCCCGATCCGCCGCCCTTCTGCATCTGGCGCATCACGAAGAAGGCGATGCCGAGGAACAGCAGGAAGGGCAGGGCCTGGACAAGCACATATTGCCAGATCGACGGCGATTCCTCCGGCCGCCCCGAAATCGCCACGCTCGCCTTGCGCAGGCGATCGGTGAGCTGGGGATCGGTGACCGGATAGGTCTTGAACTTGTCACCCGACTTGAACGTGCCGGTGATGAGGTCGCGGCTGACGTTGACCTCCTTCACGGTCCCTTCGTCGACCTTGTCGAGGAAGGCCGAATAGGCGATCGTATTGCCCTGCGGCGCGGGCGTCTTGCCGTCGAACAGCGTGACGACGAGCGCGAGCGCGAGCAGAATGCCGACCCAGATCAGCAGACTCTTCATCCACGGATTGGGGCCGCCGCCGCTATTCTCGGGGCCGGGCTGCTTGTCCTTGTCGATCATACGCTACCTTTCACCGCCCCAATGTAGGCGACGGGAGGTTAATGGCAATGGAACAACCTCGATCAAGCTGATCGACGCGGCGGCGCTTTGGTAACCGTCCAGATTTCGCCGTGCGGTGTCAGCATCACGCCGGCCTGTGTAGCCGATGTTCCCGCGGCGAGCGAGTCGAGCAGCGGCTCGATATTGGCGGCATCGCTCCATTCGGGGACGGTAATGGCGTGACGCGCACGCGTCTCGCCGATCGCGCGGCGGGCGAGACGGCGGCGCAGCTCGCGGGGGAGGTCGCTGACATCGAGGGTGAGGGGTGATTCTTCCGCGGCACCCTTCGCCGTCATGCCGGGCTCGACCCGGTATCCAGAGCCACGAAGGTCACCGTCTGCTGCGCCGGATACCGGGTCGAGCCCGGCATGACGATGCGGGGTCGGATCGCGCGTGCGCTCGGCCCACAGTCGGTCGGTGACGAAGACCAGCGCCGCCTCCGCTTCAGCCAGCGCGGCGGCGGATCGGGCGAGCGCGATGGGATCGAGCGCCGGGGTCTCGGCGAGCAGAGCGCGGAAGCGGGTGCGGTCGTGGCGCGCGTCGGCGTTGCTGGGATCGTCGACGAACGGTACGCCGGCGTCGGTGGCGATGCGGCGCAGATCGTCGCGCCGCCAGCCGAGCAACGGGCGCAGGACCGGGAAACCCGCGATCGTGGCGCGCGCGCGTACCCCCGCGAGCCCCGCCGCGCCGGACCCGCGCACGGCGCGCATCAGAAAGGTCTCGGCCTGATCGTCGGCGTGATGTGCGGTGAGCAGGGCGAGCGCGCCGGCGTCGCGTGCCCAGCGCGCGAGCAAAGCATAACGCGCCTCGCGTGCCTGCGCCTGGATGCTGGCGCCGGCGATCGGCGCCTCGGGCGTCAGGATCGTGTGAGGAACCGCCAGCGCGGCGCAATATGCGGCGACCATCGCCGCCTCATCGGCCGCCGCGACGCGGAGGCGGTGGTCGACCGTCGCCGCGACGATCTGCCCCGGCAGCGCGGCATATGCGAGCGTGAGCAGCGCCATACTGTCCGCCCCGCCCGACACCGCGATCGCCAGCCGTCCGGTGGCTTCGAGGCGCGCGAGATCGGCGCGGAAGCGATCGAGGTCGGCAGGGGCGATCATCGGCACCTGGGATGTCATGCGCAAAAAATATCCGTTCGCCCTGAGCTTGTCGAAGGGCTGCCCTGCTTGGCGAGGAAGGGCAGGGCTTCGACAAGCTCAGCCCGAACGGGATAAGCGGTTTTACCCTAATGTGAGGCGCCGTGTTCTGGGGCGCCCCACCCGCTCACTTGCACTTCGCCGCGGTGCGCGCGCGCTCGATATCGCCGCGCATCTGCGTGCTGATCTTTGCGCCATAGACGTCGCTCAGCTCGCCATAGACCTTGCAGGCATCGGCCGGCTTGTTGAGCTTCATCAGCGACTGGCCGAGATAATAAAGGCTCTCCGGCGCGCGCTCGCCGTCGGGCATCTTCTTGTAATTGTCGTAGAAAGCGATCGAGGCGAGGCTCGGCTTGCCGTCGTCGAGATAGGTGCGGCCAATCAGATATTGCGCATAGCTGGCGCGGCGCGAGCGCGGATAATCCGCCACCACCTTTTTGAGCTGGGTCACCGCCTCGGGGTAGAGCTTCGCATTCCACAGCCGGTAGCCGTAGATATAATCGTCCTCGTCGGGCTGCGACGTATTGGGCTTTTCGATCGCCGCGAGCCGCCCGGCGCGCGCCGGATCCTTGCCCGCCTGAGCGGGCGCGGCGGGGGCCGGCGGCGGCGTGGTCGGCTTGCGCCCCGGCGGCGGCGCGGCGCCTGGTTCCTCACCGCCGCCGATGCCGCCGGCGACCGGCGCGGCGCCCGCGCCCCCGGCGATCTTCGCGTCGGTTTCCTTGCGATAGGCGGTGAACTGCTCCTCGAGCTGGCGCATGCGATATTGCGTCTGCTCGACCTGCCCGGTCAGGTTGGTGACCTGCTGTTCGAGCAGATTGACCCTTTGGGTAAGGTCGGCGAGCGGCGCGGTCGCGGGGGAGCCGATCTCGCGCCCCGGCGGCGGGGCGGCGGTGATCTGCGGCTCGACCGAGGGCGGCAGGCCGTTGCCCGGAAACACCTTGCGCTGCACCGCGCGCATTTCGCTTTCGAGCCGCCCGACGCGGCCCTCGAGCCCTGATTGCGCGAAGGCCGGCGCCGCCACGCAGATCGCCGCGCCCGCCAACAACACCAAATTACGCATGTTCATCCCCTAGAGCGTCGTGCGCAAAACCTAATCCGCCCCGGCCTGCGCCGGGGCGGAGGTCGCTAACTTGTGTCCCCGCGAAGGCGGGGACCCAGTCTGGGCTCCCGCCTTCGCGGGAGCACAATGAGGTTTCGGTGTGATCCCGATCAAACGCACGATGCCCCACCGCGCGGACGCGGTCTGTCAGCAAGGGCTTCATTGCCCCGGCGGCGTACCGGCCGGTGCCGCGCTATTGGCGGCCGGCGCGGGGGCTGCCGGTTTCGGATCGGTAAAGGCCGCCGGGCGCGCCGGGGTCGATGTCGGTGCGGCGGCGGCGCCGGCGGCCGGGGCCGCGGCCGGCGTGCCGGAGACGCGCGCCGAAAGCGCCGCGGCGCTCACCGCGATGCCCTTGATCGGGCGCGATCCGTCGCCGAGCGGCGGCAGCGCCGAGCCGTTGAGCGTCACGGTCAATTTGTCGGGGCGGCCGACGTTGATCTTGGGATCCTTGGCGTCGGCCGGCACGTCGAACTTGTCGCCGGCCTTCATCGTGCCGAGGTACAATGTCTTGTCGTCGGCGTCATAGACGCGCAGCCACACCGCATCGGTCGCGGTGAGCGTGACATGCCCGCTGGCGGGGTTCTGCGCCGCGGCCGGGGTGGCGGTCGGCACCGGGGCGACCACCGCGGGGGCGCTGGCGACGCTCGCGCTCTCCGCGCCGCCGCTGTTGCGCCACATGCCGACCGCGAACCACAGCACCGCGAGCACGACCACCGCGAGCGCAACACCGGCGGCGACGATCACCACCCCGCGCGAGGGCACCCGTGCCGGATCGGCGATCTCATAGGGCTGATATTGCGCGACCGGCCGGCCGATCCGCGCCACTTCCTCGCGCGTGTCGCGCGCCAGCGACACCTCGTCCTCGCCCACCGTGCGGGCATAAGCGCGCACGAACCCCACCGCATAAGTGGGGGAGGGGAGGGAATCGTAGCTGCCGTTCTCGATCGCCTCCAGATGCCGCAGCGGGACGCGGGTGCGCGCCGCAATCTCCGCCAGCGCAAGCTTTTGCTTTTCGCGCGCACTCCGCAGCCGCTCGCCGACCGAGCGGGGAATAAGCGCATTCTGTTCGCCGTTTGCGGCGTCGGTCATGGAAGTCTCCGGCGCGGGCAACGCTCCCTTGCCCGCGATTTTTTCCACCTGTCCCAAAGCCCGACAAGCGTGTCAATCGGGCGGGCCGACGATTGGGACGGATCGACCCAAGTTCCGCGCTTTTCTACCCGTCGCCATACCGGGGCTGACCCGGCACGGCGGCGCGGAAACTCACCCTAATTCGATCCGCTGCGCCGCGGCGAATTCGCTCAGCGCGCCGCGGAAATCACGCGGACCGCTGGCGAGCAGCCGCTGCATCTCCGCGACCACCGCGGCGTGATCGAGCGAACGGACCATCGCCTTGATCGGCCCGACCGCCGCGGGGGTGATCGACAACCGTTCGATCCCCAGCCCGATCAGCGCCATCGCCTCCAGCGGACGCCCGCCCATCTCGCCGCACACCGTCAGCGTCACCCCCGCCGCACGTGCCGGCGCGACGACGCTCGCGACGAAGCGCAGGATCGATGTCGAGAGCCAGTCGTAGCGCTCGGCGAGCTTGGGATTGGCGCGATCGGCGGCGAACAGGAATTGCGTAAGATCATTGGTGCCGACCGACAGGAATTGCAGCTTGGGCAGCAGCAGATCGAGCTGATAGGCAAGGCTCGGCACTTCGAGCATCGCGCCGTAGCGGATCTCGTTGGGCAGGCGGCGGCCGCGCCGCGTCAGCCAGTCGCGCTGCGCCTCGAACAGGTCGCGCGCCTCGTCGAATTCCCACGCTTCGGAGACCATCGGGAACATCACGTTGAGCGTGCGCCCGGCGGCAGCCTCGAGCAGCGCGCGCGCCTGCACCTTCATCAGCCCGTCGCGCTCCAGCCCGAGCCGCAGCGCGCGCCACCCCATCGCCGGGTTTTCCTCGTCGGCGGGATTGTCCTTCAGATAGGGGAGCGCCTTGTCGCCGCCGATATCGATCGTGCGGAACACCACCGGGCGGTCCCCCGCCGCATCGAGCACCTCGCGATACAGCCGCTGCTGCCGCTCGCGCGCGGGGAGGGTGGCGGAAACGAGGAACTGGAATTCGGTGCGGAACAGGCCGATCCCGTCGGCGCCGGTCAGGTCGAGCGACGCCACGTCGTCGCGCAGGCCGGCATTGACCATCACCGTGATGCGCTTCCCGTCGCGGGTTTCCGGCGCGACCTCGCGCAGCGCGGCATAAGCGGCGCGGCGCTTCTGGCGCAGCGCGAGCTTGGCCTCGAACGCCTCCTCCATCGCGCTCGAGGGGCGGACGAGCACCGATCCCTCGCCGACGTCGAGCAGCAGCAGGTCGCCGTCGGCGATCAGCCGCCGCACGTCGCGCACCCGGCCGAGCACCGGCACCCCCATTGCGCGCGCGACGATCGTGACGTGCGCGGTGAGCGAGCCTTCCTCGAGGATCACTCCCTTCAGCCGGCGGCGATCATATTCGAGCAATTCGGCCGGGCCGAGATTGCGCGCGATCAGGATCGTGTCGGTGCGCAGCCCCATTTGCGCCGCGGTGCCCATCTGCCCCGAAACGATCCTGAGCAATCGGTTGGAGAGATCCTCCAGATCGTGCATCCGGTCGGCCAGCAGGGGATCGTCGATCTGGCGCATCCGCTGGCGGGTACGCTGCTGGACGCGCTCGATCGCCGCTTCGGCGGTCAGCCCGGAATCGATCGCCTCGTTGATCCGCCGGCCCCAGCCTTCGTCGTAAGCGAACATCTTATAGGTGGCGAGCACCTCCTCATGCTCGCCGCCGGTGCCGAATTCGGCCTCGCGCGTCATGCGGTCGATCTGCTCGCGCATCTTGTCGAACGCGGCATAGACGCGGTGCCGCTCCGCCTCGATATCCTCGGCGACGGTATGTTCGATCGTGATCCGCGGCTGGTGGAACACGGCATAGCCCGCCGCCATCCCGTCGACCAGCTTCTGCCCCGCGATGCGCACGCTGGCGGTCGATTGCGGGCTCGCCCCGCCGGCGGGGCCGCCGTCGCCGTCGATCAGCCCGGCATTGGCGATCAGTTCGGAAAGGACCATCGCCACCGTCTGCAGCGCTTCGATCTCGACATCGGCATATTTGCGCGCTTCGCTATGCTGGACGGCGAGCACCCCCACCGCCCGTTCGCGGCGGATGATCGGCACCCCGGCGAAGCTGTGGAAACGATCCTCGCCGGTTTCGGGGCGATAGGCGAAATGCGGGTGGCTGGCGGCCTCGTCGAGGTTGAGCACCTCGACATCCTCGGCGATCGTCCCGACCAGCCCCTCGCCCAACGCGAGCTTGGTGACATGGACCGCGCTCGGATCGAGCCCGCGGGTCGCGAACAATTCGAGCACGCCTTCGCGCAGCAAGTAGATCGAACAGACCTCGCTCTCCAGCGCTTCGCCGATAATCTCCGCCACCTGGTTGAGCTTGGCCTGCGCGTTCGAACGCGCGGCCATGACATCGTGGAGGCGGACGAGAATCTCTCGGGCGGAGGCGGCGGCGGAAAGCGGCATAGGGGACAGCTATCAGACCGAAGCCTTGGGTGCCACGCAACATTATGTGCTTTGTAAATTCGAAATGGGTGCTTTGTTCGGGCGTTACTCCCTTCTTCTGCTCCCCTCCCTGGTGAAGGGAGGGATCGGGCGTGGGTTGGCCTGCGAGGAAGCGGATCGGTAACCCCCACCCACCCCCAGCCCCTCCCTTCACCAGGGAGGGGAGCAGAAGAAGAGGGAGGGCGTACGCTCAGTCGAACAACCCGTCCTGCGCCCCCGCGGGCGGGTTGAGCCCGAGGTGCTTCCACCCGCCCGCGTTGAGCATCCGCCCGCGTGCGGTGCGCGCGACGAGGCCGAGCTGGATCAGATAGGGTTCGATCACTTCCTCGATCGTGTCGCGCGGCTCGGACAGGCCGGCGGCGAGCGTTTCCACGCCCACCGGGCCGCCGCGATAAATGTCCGCGATCATCGTCAGATAGCGGCGGTCCATCGCGTCGAGCCCGAGCTGGTCGACCTCCAGCCGGTTGAGCGCGCGATCAGCCGCCTTGGCGTCGACCTCCGCGACCCCGGCGACATTGGCGAAATCGCGCACCCGCCGCAGCAGCCGCCCCGCGATCCGCGGGGTGCCGCGCGCGCGGCGCGCGATCTCCGCCGCGCCGTCGCGCGCGATATGCAGATCGAGCAGCCGCGCCGCGCGCGACACGACATGTTCGAGCTCGTCGATCGTATAGAATTGCAGCCGCACCGGGATGCCGAAACGGTCGCGCAGCGGGGTGGTGAGCAGCCCCTGCCGCGTCGTCGCGCCGACGAGGGTGAAGCGCGGCAGATCGATCCGCACCGATCGCGCCGACGGTCCTTCGCCGATCATCAGATCGAGCGCGCGATCCTCCATCGCGGGATAGAGCACTTCCTCCACCGCGGGCTGGAGGCGGTGGATCTCGTCGATGAACAGCACGTCGCCGTCTTCGAGATTGGTCAGCAGCGCGGCGAGATCGCCCGATTTGGCGATCACCGGCCCCGAGGTGGCGCGGAAGCCGACCCCCATTTCGCGCGCGACGATCTGCGCCAGCGTCGTCTTGCCGAGCCCCGGCGGGCCGAACAGCAGGACATGATCGAGCGCATCGCCGCGCGACTTCGCCGCCTGGATGAACACGCGCAGATTCTCGCGCGCGGCCTTCTGCCCGACGAATTCGTCGAGCGTCTTGGGGCGCAGCGCGGCATCGACATCCTCCGGCCGGCGGGCGGGGGTGATCAGGCGATCGCTGTCGGTCATCGCGCCGCCTTACGCAGCGCGAGCCGCACGAGCGCGTCGAGCGTCGCGCCCGGCCCCAGTTCCTCCTCCGCCGAAGCGACCGCCGCGCTCGCCTCCGCCGGGCGGAAGCCGAGATTGAGCAAAGCCGACACCGCATCCGCCCCTGCGCCGCTCGCCGCCGCCGGCGCAGCGCCGCCGCCCGGGCCGAGCGCGATGCCGCCGGCCTTGTCCTTCAATTCGCGCACGATCCGCTCGGCGAGCTTCGGCCCGACACCATTGGCGCGCGCGACCATCGCCTTATCCTGCGCCGCGATCGCGCGGTTGAGATCGGCGGGTTCGAGCGCGGACAGGATCGCCAGCGCGACCCGCGCGCCGACCCCCTGTACCCCGGTGAGCAGCCGGAACCAGTCGCGCTCCTCGGCACGCGCGAAGCCGACGAGGCGGATGAAATCCTCCCCCACCAGCATCTCGGTGAACAGGATGCACGCCTCGCCGACCGGCCCGATCGCCGCCAATGTGCGCGACGAGGCGCCGACGAGATAGCCGACCCCGCCGACGTCGATCACGGCATAATCAACCCCGGTCGATTCCAGCCGGCCCTTGAGGTGCGCGATCATGAATCGCGGCGGGTGAGAAAGGTGAGGCGCACGCGCATGGCCGGGACATAACCGGAACAGGCGGGCGGCGGAAGCGGCTTTTAATGCCGGGCGTTGCGCATGATCGCACCGCCGTTTCCGCGGTTCGCCGTGATTACAAAGGTTTACTGGCGGTTGATCGCCGGCGATGCGATTATCCGCACTGTAACGACATTCACTTGGCCCCCGGGAGTATGTGGGAGGCACCCCGCCGGTTCGCGCCGGCGGGGTTTTTTTGCGTAGCGCCTGCCTGGTCTCGCTCCCCTCCCTTCCAGGGAGGGGAGAGCCAGCTTCAAACGATCCCCGCGCGCCGGCTGGCAAGGTGATGCGCGTGGGTGATCGCCACCGCGAGCGCGTCGGCGGCGTCGGGCCCGGCGATCTTCGCGCCGGGCAGCAGCCGCGCGACCATCGCGTGAACCTGCGCCTTTTCGGCGTTGCCGACCCCGACCACCGCTTTCTTGACCAGCCGCGCGGCATATTCGCCCGGCTCGATCCCGGCGCGGGCGATCGCGAGCAGCGCGATCCCGCGCGCTTGCCCGAGCTTGAGCGTCGATTGCGGGTTGGCGTTGACGAACACCTCCTCCACCGCCGCGGCATCGGGGGCGTGATCGACGATCAGCGCGGCGAGCACCGAATCGAGATACGCCAGCCGCCGCGCCAGCGGTTCGGCGGTATCGGTGGTGATCTTGCCGTTGGCGATATGCGACAACCGGTTGCCCTCGGCGCGGATCAGCCCCCAGCCGGTCGTGCTCAAGCCGGGATCGACGCCGAGAATGATCAAAGCCCCTCCCCTTCAGGGGAGTTGCCGCCCCGTGTGTCCCCGCGAAGGCGGGGACCCAGTCCCTCGATCACCAGCGTCCTATTCCTTCACCCTGGGTCCCCGCCTTCGCGGGGACACACATGCTCTCAGCCGAGCTTTTCCATCACCTCATCGGAGACTTCGTAATTGCCCCACACCTGCTGGACATCGTCGTCGTCGTCGAGCGTGTCGATCAGCTTGAACAGGGTCGCGGCGTCGCCTTCGTCGACCTGCACGATCGTCTGCGGCCGCCACGCGAGCTTGGCGCCTTCGGGTTCGCCGAGCACCGGCTCGAGCGCGCGTGCGACTTCGTGGAGGTCGGCCTGCGCGGTCCAGATCTCGTGCCCGTCCTCGCTCGACTGGACGTCCTCCGCGCCCGCCTCCAGCGCCGCCTCGAACACCTTTTCCGCGTCGCCCGCGCTCGCCGGATAGGTGATCAGCCCCATGCGATCGAAGCCGTGGCTCACCGAGCCCGACGCGCCGAGGTTGCCGCCGTTCTTGCTTACGGCGGTGCGCACATTGGTCGCGGTGCGGTTGCGGTTGTCGGTCAGCGCCTCGATGATCAGGCTTACCCCGCCGGGGCCGAAGCCCTCGTAGCGCACTTCCTCGTAATTCTCCGCGTCGCCGCGCGTTGCCTTGTCGATCGCGCGCGCGATATTGTCCTTGGGCATCGATGCTGCCTTGGCCGCGTTGACCGCGGCGCGCAGTCGCGGGTTCATGTCGGGATCGGGCGTGCCCATCTTCGCCGCGACGGTGATTTCGCGGCTGAGCTTGGAGAATGCCGCCGAGCGCTTCTTATCCTGCGCGCCCTTGCGGTGCATGATGTTCTTGAACTTGGAATGGCCTGCCATGGGGACTCCGAAAATCTGTGGCCGCCCCTCTAGGCCTCTGACAAGGCGCGCTCAAGACGCGCGCGATGGCAAAGCCCGCGACGCGGCGCTATGTGGGCGCGGATGACCCACGATCCCTTCGCCCTGTTCGATGCCTGGTATGCCGAGGCGCGCGCGAGCGAGCCGAACGATTCCAATGCGATGGCCCTGGCGACCGCCGACGCCGAAGGGCGCCCGTCGGTGCGCATGGTGCTGCTCAAGGGGCATGGCCGCGACGGCTTCGTTTTCTACACCAACCGCGAGGGGCGCAAGGCCGGCGAGCTCGCGGCGAACCCGCATGCCGCGTTGCTGTTCCACTGGAAATCGCTGCGCCGCCAGATTCGCATCGAGGGCGCGGTGACGCTGGCGAGCGATGCCGAGAGCGACGCCTATTTCGCGACGCGCAGCCGCGATTCGCAGCTCGGCGCCTGGGCCTCGGATCAGTCGCGCCCGCTCGATGCGCGCGCCACCTTTGAGGCGCGCTTCGCGGCGATGGAAACGCGCTTCGCCGGGCAGGACGTGCCGCGCCCGCCCTTCTGGGGCGGGTATCGGGTCGTCCCCGAGCGGATCGAATTCTGGCAGGACCGCGCGCACCGCCTCCACGAGCGCCGGCTGTTCCTCCCGGACGGCGCGGGCGGGTGGAGCGAAGGGTTGCTCTACCCATGACCGGCGAGGAACGCCGCCGCATCATCCCCTTGGCGATGCGCGCCGCGCTCGCCAGCGTGGCGATGGCGACCTCGCTGTTGCTGCTCAAGGGTTATGGCGCGTGGCATACCGGATCGGTGGCGATGCTCGGCTCGCTCGCCGATACCGCGCTCGATCTGCTCGCCAGTCTCGTCACGCTCTACGGCGTCAAGCTCGCCGCCGAGCCCGCCGATCACGATCACCGCTTCGGCCACGGCAAGGC
The DNA here is from genome assembly GCF_001897045.1 of Sphingomonas sp. 66-10. Classification (NCBI taxonomy): domain Bacteria; kingdom Pseudomonadati; phylum Pseudomonadota; class Alphaproteobacteria; order Sphingomonadales; family Sphingomonadaceae; genus Sphingomonas; species Sphingomonas sp. 66-10. The sequence continues at coordinate 21,306 of NZ_MKRR01000148.1, read as the reverse complement.
CGAGGCGCTTGCCGCCTTGTTCCAGGTCGCGCTGATCACCGCCTCCGCCGCGGCGATCGCCTGGCGCGCGATCGCCGCGCTGCGCAATCCCGAGCCGACCCACGACGCCGGGCTCGGCATCACCGTGTCGGTGCTGGCGATCGCCGCGACGTTGCTGCTGCTGTGGTATCAGCGGCACATCATCCGCCGCACCGGATCGGTCGCGATCATGGCCGACAATTTGCATTACCAGTCGGATGCGCTGCTCAACGGATCGGTGATCGTCGCGCTGGTGCTCGATCAGCTCGTCGGGTGGAGCTGGGCCGATCCGGTGCTCGGCATCGTCATCGCCTTGTGGCTGGCCTGGGGGGCGTTCCAGGCGTCGAGCCAGGCGATCGACCAGCTGATGGACAAGGAATGGCCCGAGGACCAGCGCGCCGCTTATATCGAGGTCGCCGCGCGCTCGCCGGGGATCCGCGGCATCCACGATTTCCGCACGCGCCGCTCGGGCAGCCACGATTTCGCGCAATTCCATATGGAGGTGGCGGCCGACCTGACCGTCGCCGCGGCGCATGAGATCGTCGTCAACGTCGAGCAGCGGCTGCGCGATGCCTTCCCCAAGGTCGAGGTGCTGATCCACCTCGATCCCGAGGGCTATGTCGATACCGACAATCCCTTGGTCGAGGCGGATGTGACGCCGCACTGGTTCGGCAAGCGGATCTAGGCGCTTCCCTACTTTCCCCCTTCCCTTCCCCAGGGAGGGGAGAAAGTAGGGAAGCGGGAAATCCCCCTATTTCCCCCGTCGCGTCAGCGCCGAGACGCAGCTTGCGCGGTCGATCGCGCTGCCGTCGGGCTCGCGCGCGTCGATATAGGTGACGCGCTGTTCGTTGCCGCGCGGATAGAGATAGGCGTCGAGCACGCAGATGCGGCTCTGGAACTGCAGCTTGCGCGCATCGCCCTCGCGCACGTCGGCGTCGGGCTGGCCGAACAATTTGACCAGCGCGGCGGCATCCTGCCCGATCACGCGTTCGAGCCCGCTCGACGTATAGGGCAGGGCGACCGCCGCGGGGGTCGCCGGCGGCGCGGTGGTCGCGGTCGAGGCGCAGCCCGCCAGCAGCACCGCGCCCGCCAAAATCGAAAACCTCATGTCCGTCCCCGGTGGAAGAAATGCGTTGCCATCGCCGCGCCGAGCACCGGCGCGAGGATGTTGAGCAGCGGAACCACGAACAGCCCGGTCGCCGCAAGCCCGAGCAGGAAGCGCCGCGCGCCGTTCGTCCGGCGCCACGCGCGCAATGTCGCCGCATCCATATGCCGCGCCGCGACCATATCGCCGAGATCGCGCCCGAGCAGCCAGCCGTTGACCGCGAAGAACAACGCCGCGGTGCCCACACCGGTGACGAGCAGTACGCCATAGAGCGGGAGCAGCAGCAGGTTGATCGCCACGACCCGCGCCGCCGATCCCAGCCCCATCATCAGCGCGCGATGCAGCGGCACCGGCCGCGCGCTCGCCAGCGCGGCGGGATAATGCCGCGCCTCGACCGCCGCGACCACCTCGTCGGCGAAGATGCCGATCACCGCGATCGCCACCGCGCGGAACAGGAACCAGAAGGCGAGCGCGAGCCCGACGATCGTCGCGGCGGAGGCGATCTCGTCATGCCATTCGCTTTGCGCGAGCCACGTCTCGACGCCCCACCACAAGCCGACGCCGAGCAGCACGAACAGCGCGAGCGTGAGCAACAGGCTCTTGCCCAGCACGCGCAGGATACGCGGATCGCCCAATTGGGCCACCGACAGGGCGAGTGCGCCGAACATTGTCAAAGGGATGCAACGGCAGCAGGCGGTTGCGCAAGATGCGGCGTCCCCCGCATTCCGTTGTGTCCCCGCCTTCGCGGGAGCACAAGGGTGCCGGGGCGCCGACAGTTGCCCTGATCGGCTTTGCCGCTTAACGCACCGCTCGTTTGCGTTCGCCCAACGGCCGCACCCAGAGATTCGGAGACACCCATTTTGACCAGCCCCAATTACGCCGTGGTGGCGATCGGCAATGCGATCGTCGACATCCTCGCCCCCGCCACCGACGAATTCATCGCCGACAACGGGATGACCAAGGGCGCGATGCAGCTCGTCTTCTCCCCCGAGGAAGCCGATGCTCTCTACGCCAAGATGGGGCCGGGGCAGGAGATTTCGGGCGGATCGGCGGCGAACACGATCGCCGGCATCGCCTCCTTGGGCGGCAAGTGCGGGTTCATCGGGCAGGTCGCCGACGACCAGCTCGGCGCGGTCTTCGCGCACGACATCCGCGCCGCGGGCATCCGCTTCGACACCGCGACGCGCCCCGGCCAGCCGACCACCGGCCGCTGCCTGATCTTCGTCACCCCCGACGGGCAGCGCACGATGAACACCTTCCTCGGCGCGTCGCATTATCTCCCCGCCGCGGCGCTCGACCGCGCGCTGATCGCCGATGCGCATTACCTCTATCTCGAAGGCTATCTGTGGGATCCGGAGGAGCCGCGCGCCGCGATGCGCGCCGCGATCGACGTCGCCCGCGCGGCGGGGCGCAAGGTCGCCTTCACGCTCTCGGCCGAATTCGTCATCGAGCGCCACCGCGGCGCGTTCCACGAGCTGATCGACCACGGGCTGATCGATGTTTTGTTCGCCAATGAGGCGGAAATCATGTCGCTCACCGAAACCGCCGATGTCGAGGCGGCGATCGCCGCGGTGCAGGCGAAGGTGCCGTTGCTCGTCGTGACGCTGAGCGAGCGCGGCGCGCTGGCGATCGCGGGCGGGGAGCGCGTCCACGTCCCCGCCGCCCCGGTCGAGAAGGTGGTCGACACCACCGGCGCGGGCGATCTGTTCGCGGCAGGCTTCCTCCACGCGCAGGCCGAGGGGCGCGATCTCGCGCAATCGCTGCGGCTCGGCGCGATCTGCGCGGCCGAGGTGATCAGCCATTTCGGCGCGCGCCCGCAGGTCGATCTGAAGCAGCTCGCGGCGGAGTCTGTTGGCTGACGATCTGCCCATCCACGCCGTTTTGCCCGATCTGCTCGCCGCCCTGCGCGAGCGATCGGCGGCGGTGCTGGTCGCCCCGCCGGGGGCGGGCAAGACCACCGCGGTCGCCCCGGCGCTGATCGCGGAAGACTGGTGCACGGGCGAGGTGCTGCTGCTCTCGCCCCGCCGGCTCGCCGCACGCGCCGCGGCAGAGCGGATGGCGGCGCTCGCCGGGGAGCCGGTCGGGCGGACCTTCGGCTATGCCACGCGGCTCGACAGCAAGCGTTCCGCGCAGACCCGCGTCACGGTGGTGACCGAGGGCATTTTCGTCGCGCGCATCCAGAGCGACCCCGAACTCGCGGGCATCTCCGCAGTGCTGTTCGATGAAGTCCACGAACGCAGCCTCGACGGCGATTTCGGGCTCGCGCTGGCGATCGATGCGCAGGCAGGATTACGCCCTGATCTCAGGTTATTAGCGATGTCGGCGACGCTCGACGGCGCGCGCTTCGCGCGGCTGCTCGGCGACGCGCCGGTGATCGAGAGCGAGGGGCGGAGCTGGCCGCTCGAACTGCGCTACCTGGGCCGCACCGGCGAGACGCGGATCGAAGACGCCATGGCCGCCGCGGTTCGCCAGGCGTTGCGCGAGACGCAGGACGGGGTGCTCGCCTTCCTCCCCGGCGTCGCCGAGATCGAGCGCACCGCCGAGCGGCTGGAGAATATCCCCGGCGTCACGCTCCACAAGCTCCACGGCAGCCTCGATCCCGCCGCGCAGCGCGCCGCGATCCGCGCCGAGCCGGACGGCGCGCGCAAGCTCGTGCTCGCCACCTCGATCGCCGAGACCAGCCTGACGCTCGACGGGATCGGCGTGGTGGTCGATTCGGGGCTGGCGCGCCGCCCGCGTTACGATCGCGCGGCGGGCATGACGCGGCTCGTCACCGAGCGCGCCAGCCAGGCCGCGGTGACCCAGCGCGCCGGTCGCGCCGCGCGCCAGCGGCCGGGGGTCGCCTATCGCTTGTGGGAAGAGGCGGCGACCGCCGGGCTGCCGCGCTTCGATCCGCCCGAAATCCTGGAGGCGGATCTTTCCGCTTTGGTGCTGGCGAGCGCGATCTGGGGGGTCGCCGATCCGCGCGATCTGGCGTGGATCGACGCGCCGCCCGACGCCGCGGTGGCCGAGGCGCGCGCCCGGCTCGCCGCGCTCGATGCGATCGACGCCGACGGCCGCCCCACCGCGCACGGCCGCGCGGTCGCGGTGCTGCCGATGCCGCCGCGGCTCGCGCATATGCTGATCCGCGCCGGGGAGATCGGGCTGGCCGAGACCGCGGCGGAAGTTGCGGTGCTGCTCGGCGAGCGTGGGCTGGGCGGCAACGACCCCGATCTCGAGCTGAGGCTGCGGCGCTGGCGCGGCGATCGCGGGCGCAAGGCGCAGGACGCGCGCGGCCTCGCGGCGCGCTGGGCGCGGCTTGGGCACGTCGCCCCCAACCCCTCGACCGTTCGCCCTGAGCCTGTCGAAGGGCGTCCTGCCGGTCGTGATGTGAAGACGCCCTTCGACAAGCTCAGCGCGAACGGGTCGGGGGATGCGCATGACGCTCCAGCCGATCGCGCCACTCGTGTGAACTTCGTGAACTTTGGCGACGGGCTCGCGACCTGCATCGCCTTGGCCTTCCCCGATCGCGTCGCGCGTCGCCGCGATGCCTCGGGAGAGCGCTGGGCGTCGGTCGGCGGGCGCGGGTTCAGGCTCGACCCGACATCGCCGCTGGCGCGCAACGAATGGCTCGCGGTGGCCGAGACGC
>NZ_MKRR01000148.1:4403-16543 GCF_001897045.1 Sphingomonas sp. 66-10 | reverse complement strand
TGTTCGCCGACCGGATCGAAACCCGCCACACCGCCGAATTCGACCCCGCGAGCGGCGCGGTGCGCCCGTTGCGCGAGCGGCGGCTCGGCGCGGTGCGGCTGTCGAGCGGCCCGGATTCGCACGCCGCGCCCGAAACGATCGCGGCGGCGCTGGTCGAGGGGGTGCGGCGCCACGGCCTCGATCTGCTGCCGTGGAGCGAGGGCGCCCGCGCTTTTCGCGTGCGCGCCGATTATGCCGGGGTGGCGCTCGACGATGAAGCGTTGCTCGCGCGGCTCGACGAATGGCTGCCGGCGGCGGTCGAGGGGCGGCGGCGGCTCGATGCGATCCCGCCGGGCGCGCTGACCGAGGCGATCCGCAACCTGCTCTCGTGGGACGATCTGCAACGCATCGAGCGCGTCGCCCCGGCGCATTTCACCAGCCCGGCGGGCAGCACCCATGCGATCGATTATGGCGCGGAGGGCGGGCCGCGCGTCGAATTGCGCGTGCAGGCGTTGTTCGGGCTCGCCGAGCATCCGGTGGTGGGGGAGGGGCGGGTGCCGCTCGTCCTGTCGCTCACCTCGCCGGCGGGGCGGCCGATCCAGACGACGCGCGATCTGCCCGGTTTCTGGGCGGGAAGCTGGGCGGCGGTGGCGAAGGAAATGCGCGGCCGCTACCCCAAACATCCCTGGCCCGACGATCCCGCGAGCGCCAACGCCACCTTGCGGACGAAAAATGCCGATGCAAGGCGCGCGCAATCGCGATAAGGGAGCCCATCATGCCAACCGCTCGCATCTATCAGCGCCCGAAAAATGCCATGCAATCGGGCAAGTATCGCACCGACCGCTGGGTGCTCGAATTCGAGCCCGCGGAAGCCAAGAAGCCCGATCCGTTGACCGGCTGGGCCGGCAGCGGGGACACGCGCGATCAGGTGCGGCTCGGTTTCCCGACCCGCGAGGCGGCGATCGCTTATGCCGAGCGCGAGGGGCTGGCCTTCACGGTGATCCCTGCGCCCGAACGCAAGCTCAAGCTCCAGGCCTACGCCGACAACTTCCGGTGATCTAACCGCCGTTCCCCCTGAGCTTGTCGAAGGGCAGCCCTTCTTCCTTGGAAGAAAAGTGCAGGGCTTCGACAAGCTCAGGGCGAACGGGAGGGTGATCGCCGCTCGCTAAACCAGCGTATCGGCGAGCAGCAGCAGCATCTTCACGTCGATCGCCACGCCTGCCGCGCGCTTCGCCGCGACGAACGCGGCGACCTCGCGCCGCGGGACGAGATGGACGATGATATTCTCGTCCGCATCGCCGCCGCCTACGCCGGTCTTCACCAGATCGTGCGCGCGGACGAGGGTGAAGCCTTCGCTGACCATCCCGGGCGAGGAATAGAAGAAGCCGAGCGGCTCGATGCGCCCGGCGCGATACCCGGTTTCCTCCTCCAGCTCGCGCGTCGCGGCGGGGCCGACCGCTTCGCCCTCCTGCTCGTCGCCGATCAGCCCGGCGGGCAGTTCGAGGCAATTGCGCCCGAGCGGGACGCGATATTGCTCGACGAGCACCACCTCGTCCGCCGGGGTGATCGCCAGGATCACCGCCGCCTCGATCCCGCGCGCGCGTGAGGCATATTCCCATTTGCCGTCCTTCATCATGCGGATGAAGCGGCCCTGCCAGACGGTTTCTGCTGTCATAAGGTGATGAGTCGATCCGGTAGTTCGTTGGTATCGCCCGGCGTGCGCGGGAAATGTTCGGCGAGGACCAGCCCGATCTGCGCCACCGCCGCGGCCATGCCTTCCGCCGCGCGGCCCTGCTTGAGCGGCCCGATCAGCGCGGCCATCGCCGCGCCCCAGGTCGCATCGGGGACGCGATCGTGGATCGCGGCATCGGCGATGATCTCCGCGCGATGCTCGTCGAGGCTGAGGTAGAGCAGCACCCCGGTCGCGCCGATCGTGCGCTTTTCCGCGGCGGCGCGGAAGATCGCGAGCGCGCGGGCGCGGACGCGGCGTGCCTTGGTCGCGCGCGGGGTCAGCGCCAGCCGCAGCGGCCGCCACGCGAAGACGACGCGGCAGATCAGGAAGACGATGACGAGGACGAACAGCGCGATCGTCAGCACCGCGTTGATCGGCACCGCCGGCGCCCAGGGATCGAGCCATTGATGCAGCCGCTCGATCGGCAACGGGAAGGCGGCGAGCAACGCGATCGCGAGCAGCATCGCCAGCATCGTCCAGTGCAGCGCGACATCGTGATAGGCATCGGACGACCGCGCGACGACGGTGACGATCTCGCCGTCGGTCCCCGCCTCCGCCGTGGTGACCGCCGCGGTCACCGAATCGCGCTCTGCAGCCGTCATCCGCATCACCATCCCCCCGAGGCGCCGCCGCCGCCGCTCGATCCGCCGCCGCCGCCGGTGAAGCCGCCGCCGCCCCAGCCGCCGCCTGAATCATCACCGCCGCCACCACCCCATCCGCCGCGGGTCGCCTCACGACCGATCTCATTGGCGATCGACCACAGGATGATCGGTAACGTGCCGGAGCCGCCGCCTTCGTTATACAGCCGCCCGCGCCCACGCCGCGCGAAGAACAGCAACACGAACACGAGCACCATGCCCCAGAAGATCAACCCGATCGGGATTCCGCCGCCGCCCGTCCGCTGGCGTTGGTGCGTCGCGTCAAATTGTTTGACCGCCGCATCGAGCCGAGCTTGCGCTTCCTCCGGCGAGGCACGGAGCTGGGTGATGATCGCGTCGGTTCCGGCCTGAACGCCGCCGGGCAGATCGCCGGCCTTCACACGCGGGACGACATCGTTGTTGATGATGACGCTGGTCAGTGCATCGGTCAGGACCGGTTCGAGCCCGTAACCGACCTCGATGCGCAGCTTGCGATCGTTGGGCGCGATGATGAACAACGCGCCGTTGTTAACATCCTTCAGGCCGATGCCCCACGCGCGGAACAGCTTGTTGGCATATTCCTCGATCGGATAGCCCTGCAGATCCTTCACCGTCGCGACAACCACCTGCCGCTTGGTATCGCGCTGCAACGCCTCGAGCTTCTGCGTCAGATCGGCCTTCACCGCGTCGGGCAGCACCCCGGCCTCGTCCACCACCAGCCCGGTGAACTTCGGAAAGGTCTGCGCCGCCGCCGGCAGTGCCAGCGTCGCGAGCAACGCGACAAGGAGCGCGAGCAACGCCCGCGCCCATTGCCATTCGGGCCGAGCGGCGGCCGGGGCGCGCATCGTCACCTCAATTGCCGAAGTTCACCTTGGGCGCGGTATCGGCGCCGGGGGTGGTCGCCTCGAACGGCACCATCGGCTTCGCGCCGTAGAAAATCTTCGCGCCGATCGCCGCCGGGAAGGTGCGGATCGTGGTATTATATTGCTGCACCGCCTGATTGTAATCGTTGCGGGCGATGGTGATGCGGTTCTCGGTGCCTTCGAGCTGGCTCATCAGCGTGGTGTAATTGCCCTGGCTCTTGAGCTCGGGATAGGCCTCCTGCAGCCGCTGGAGCGACAGCGTCAGTCCGGCCTGCGCATTCTGGAACTGCTGCATCTTGGCCGGATCGGTGAGCTGGTCGCCGGATACCTTGACCTGATTGGCCGAGGCGCGCGCCTGCGTCACTTCGACGAGGATATCCTTCTCCTGCGCGCCGGCGGCCTTCACCGTGGCGACGAGATTGGGGATCAGATCGGCACGGCGCTGATATTGGTTCTGCACATCGGCCCAGCGCGCCTTGGCATTTTCCTCGGCGGTCGGGATGCTGTTGATGCCGCAACCGGAAAGCGTGAGCGCAACGCCGGCAATCGCGACCGAGCGGATGGCAATCGGACGAAACGTCATCGGGGGTCATCCTCCTGTTTCTGTCCTAGCCATATAGGACACTCGCGGCGCTTGGCGAAAGGGCAATCGGCGACTAATCATTCGCCACCCACAGAGGAGAGCGGGAATGTTCAAGGAGTTCAGGGCATTCATTGCGCGCGGGAACGTGATGGACCTCGCCATCGCGGTCATCATCGGCGCGGCGTTCGGTAAGATCATCACCTCGCTGACCGAGGACGTGATCATGCCGGTGATCGGGAAGATCTTCGGCGGCCTCGATTTTTCCAGCTATTTCATCGTGCTCGGCGACGTGCCGGCCAAGCTGCAGGGATCGACCGATTATGCCGCGCTCAAGAAGGCGGGCGTGCCGCTGCTCGGCTACGGCCAGTTCATCACCCAGGCGGTCAATTTCCTCATCATCGCCTTCATCATCTTCCTGATGATCCGGGCGGTGAACCGGGTGATGCCGAAGAAGGAAGAAGAGGTTGCGGCCGAGCCGGCCGATGTCGCGCTGCTGCGCGAAATCCGCGACGAGCTGCGTAGCCGTCGCGGTGCGTAAATAATTGTCGCCGGCCCGTCGCCCCTCGGGGCGGCGGGTCAGGCCGCGACGAGATGCTCGGCGGTGGCGTCAGCCAGGCTGGTGCCGTCAAGGATGCGCGCGGTTTCGTCGCGCACCCGCATCATCGCGTGGCGAATCGCGCAATCCGCCTCGCTCTTGCAATCCTTGCACGGGCGATAGGCGGTGCGGCTGACGCAGGGGACCAGCGCGAGCGGCCCCTCGATCACGCGGATGATCTCGCCCAGCGACACCAGATGGCTGGGGCGCGACAGGCAATAGCCGCCCATCTTGCCGCGGTGGCTGAGCAACAGCCCAGCATCGCGCAGATCGGCGAGAATCAACTCGAGGAACTTGCGTGGCACATTCGCCTCGGTCGCGATCCGATTCATCGGAATCGGCGGGCTGCCGGCGGGGGCCTCGGCCAGGAAGAGCATCGCGCGAAGCGCGTAACGGGAACGCTGCGTCAACATGATAGCTTGCTCTATGCACCCCTATTATGGCGAGCGAAAGGCGGGCTTTTAGTTTTCGTACCAAGCCCCTATATCGGTCTCGCTCGCGGGGCTCGCCCCACGGCTATGGCGATAAACGCCGGCGATTAATAGGCGCAGCGGACCCGGGGGCAGTACCCGGCGGCTCCACCACCAACCGTCCGTTCCACGGACGGGTGATGACGGGGCCGAACCAGGATCGACGTGTGTTGAAAAGCGCTGGCTTTTGCTCGGAATGGGACCACCGTGACGGCCCGTACACAAGTGCCAACGATAACGAGGCGCTCGCGATTGCCGCGTAATCAGTGACCTAACGGTCTAGATTACAAGGACAAAAGCGCGGTTGGACCGCACCGGGCAACAGAAGCGGATTCCAGCGGCACGGGGAGCGCCGGGCAACAGAAGCTCCCCACCTTCCATATTCTAGCTTCCACCCCGGCGCAGGCCGGGGTCCAGCATCGGGCCGGTCGTAACTGGGCCCCGGCCTGTGCCGGGGCGGAGAGATCTTGTCCTACGGCTCGATGCTCGTCCCCAAGGCGGCGTTAACGAGTCCGCCGTCGACCACGAGCGTATCCCCCACGACATAATCCGACGCGCGGCTAGCAAGGAAGATCGCGGCGCCCGCCATATCGTCGAAATCGCCGATACGGCGCATCGGGATCGATTTCGCCACTTCATCGCCATGATCGCGCGCGGCGCGGTTCATCTCGCTGGCGAAGGCGCCGGGGGCGAGGCTGGTGACGATGATCCCGTCCTTCACCAGCCGCGCCGCCATCCGCTTGGTGAGATAGATCAGCGCCGATTTCGACGCATGATAGCTGTAGGTCTCCCACGGATTGAGCCGGAGCCCGTCGATCGAGGTGATGTTGATCACCTTCGACGGGCGGTCGTGGCTCGCCTGCCGCTTGAGCAGCCCGTGAAGCGCCTGCGTCAGGAAGAAGGGCGATTTCACGTTGAGGTCCATCACCTTGTCCCAGCCGCTTTCGGGAAATTCCTCGAACGGCGCCCCCCATGCGGCCCCGGCGTTGTTGACGAGGATGTCGAGATGATCCTCGCGCGCCGCAATGTCCGCGGCGAGCGCCTGGCACCCCGCGACGGTCGACACGTCATGCGGGATCGGGATGCAGTTCGGCCCCAGCTCGGCGGCGGTTTCCTCGCAGGCGGGGGCCTTGCGCGAGGAGATGTAAACCTTCGCGCCCTGCTCGATATAGGCCTTGGCGATGATCTTGCCGATCCCGCGCGATCCCCCGGTGACGAGCGCGACGCGCCCTTCGAGGCTGAAAAGTTTGCTCAGGCTCATCGCTCTCTCCTGCATCCTTGTTCGATGTCCTCGCGCTACCGGAGGCGCTCGCGCGAAGCAAACCGATAGTTCGAACCGTCATATGATTGACGTGGGGCAGCCCCATACTATGCTGCCGAAAAACTTGGAGAGGAGAATTTATGCGCTTCACGGGCAAGCGCGCCGTCGTCACCGGCGGCGCCTCCGGCATCGGCCGTGCCACCGCGATCCGGCTGGCGGAGGAGGGGGCCGAGGTGTGGATCGGCGACGTCGACGAAGCGGGCGGGCGCGAGGTGGCGGAAACCTCGAACGGCCGCATCCGCTTCCAGCGCCGCGACGTGACCAAGGCGGAGGATATCCGCGCGCTGATCGAGGCGGCGGATGCGGCCGGCGGCGTGGACGTGCTGTTCAACAACGCCGGCGCCGGCGGCGCGCGTGAGCATATCGACGAAATCTCGCCCGACGATTGGGATCGCACCCAATCGCTGCTGCTGCGCTCGGTCGCGCTCGGCATCCGCTATGCCGCGCCGTTGATGGCGAAGCGCGGCGGCGGGGCGATCGTCAACACGTCGAGCGTCTCGGCCTTGGGCAGCGGCTATGCCCCGATCGCTTATTCGACCGCCAAGGCCGGGGTGCTCCATCTCACCAAGGTCGCCGCGGCGGAACTCGCCAAGGATTCGATCCGGGTCAATGCGGTGGTGCCCGGGTTCATCACCACCAATATCTTCGTCAGCGCGCTCGATCTGCCGAGTGACAAGCGCGCGGCAGCGAATCAGGTGATCGGCGGGATTGCAGCGCACGCGCAGCCGGTGAAGCGCGCCGGGCGCCCGGAGGATATCGCAGCGGCGGTGGCCTATCTCGCCAGCGACGATGCGGCGTTCGTCACCGGGACGCACATTCTGGTCGATGGCGGGCTGACGATCGGCACGCGGCAGAGCTGGGATCCCGAAATGCCGGGCATGTTCGAGGCACTGGAGTCGATGGCGTGAATGCCCGCATCACGCCCGCCGAGGCGATGCCGCTGACGACTCCGCCGGCGCGTCGCCTGTCACCGGGCGTGATGGGAAGTTACGGCTTCGGCGCCGCGGCCTATGGCGTCAAGGATTCGGGCTTCGGCACGTTCCTGCTGCTGTTCTACAATCAGGTCGTCGGGGTGCCGGCGGCGACCGTCGGCTTCGTGGTGATGATCGCGCTGATCGTCGACGCGTTCGTCGATCCGACGGTCGGTTTCCTCTCCGACCGCACACGCAGCCGCTGGGGGCGGCGGCACCCGTGGCTTTATGGCGCGGCGCTGCCGATCATGCTCGGCTGGGTCGCGCTGTGGAATCCGCCGATCGGCCAGTCGCATATGCTGATCCTGGTGTGGCTGTTCGTCACCGCGGTGCTCGTGCGCAGCGCGGTGAGCGCTTATGAGGTGCCGAGCCAGGCGATGGCGGTCGAGCTCAGCGCCGATTACGACGAGCGCACGCGGATCATGTCCTACCGCTATCTGTTCGGCTGGCTCGGTGGGTTGCTGATGCTGGTCGCGGCCTATGTCTATTTCCTCGCGCCCGCGCCGGGCTATCCCAACGGGCTGCTCAACCCGGCGGGCTATCGCGGCTTCGCGATCGCTGGCGCCTTGTTCATGGGGCTGGCGATCCTCGTCTCGGCGATCGGCACGCATCGCGAGATCCCGCGGCTGCCCAATCCGAAGATCGAGAAGCAATCGCTCGCGCGGAACCTGCGCGACATGGTCGAGACGCTGAAGAACAAGGCGTTCGCAGTGCTGATGCTGGCCGGCCTGTGCGCCTATACCGGGCAGGGGATCATCTACGCCATCTCCAATTACGTCGCGAGCTTCGTGTGGCGCTTCGAGGGGATGACGTTCCTCTATTACAGTATCACCTTGTTCGCCGGGGTCGGCGTCGCCTTCGTCGTCGCGCCGGCGGTCGGGCGACGCGGCAGCAAGCCCAGGATGGCGGCCTGGGCGTCGACGATCGCGGCGGTGCTGGGCACCGCGCCCTTCTGGCTGCGGCTTGCCGGCTGGTTCCCGGCGGTCGGCGATCCGTGGCTGCTGCCGCTGGTGTTCTTCTTCGCCGGGCTGTCCACCGCCGCCGGGGTCACCGCCTATATCACCGGCGCGTCGATGCTCGCCGATGTGGTGGAGGAATCGGAGGTGCGCACCGGGCGGCGCTCCGAGGGGCTGTTCTTCGCCGGCGGCTTCTTCATCCAGAAATGCACCAGCGGGGTGGGCATCTTCGTCACCGGGCTGATTCTCGCTGCAGCGGGCTTTCCGGCGAAGGCGGTGCCCGGGCAGGTGCCGGTGCCGGTGCTCGATCGGCTGACCGCGATCTACGGCGCCTGCTACCTGCTCTTCTATTGCCTCGCCGCCTTCTTCTATGCGCGATTCCCGTTCGGTCGCGGCGAACATGAGGCACGGCTGGCGCAGCTTGCTGCAACCGGCGTCCTCGAGTCGGAACCCCGCCAGCCCGCAGCATGACCCCCCGATGAACCGCATTCGGATCGAGTCATCGGCGCGTCGAAACGATTCATCGGAAACGCCGCGGGCGGCACTTGGTTTCCTTGGTTTCTGCCCGTAGCCGGAATTCACCGAACGTCCTGTTGACCGGGGGGTCGCAAGTGAATTTGAAGGTTTTGGCTGCGCGTTTTGCGCTGGTGGCTTCGTGCGGCCTGATGGCAGCCGCCCCGGCGTCTGCTCAATTCTGGCAGTGCGCCACCTATGCCCGCGAGATTTCCGGCATCCAGATCCGCGGCAACGCGAACACCTGGTGGGGCCAGGCCGCCGGCCGCTACGAGCGTGGCGCCGAGCCGCGCGTCGGCGCGGTGCTGGCGTTCAAGCCGACCCGCCGCATGCGCGTCGGCCATGTCGCGATGGTTTCCCGCGTCGTCAGCGATCGCGAAGTGCTGCTGACCCACGCCAATTGGTCGCGCCCCGGCCGCGTCGAAACCAATGTCCGCGCGATCGACGTGTCCCCCAACAACGACTGGTCCGAGGTCAAGGTGTGGTACGGGCCGACCGGCGATCTCGGCAGCTCGACCTATCCGGTCAACGGCTTCATCTACGCCGATCATGCGCCGGAAACGCGTCCGGCGCTCGACAATGGCACCGAGCGCACCACCGCGTTGGCCAATGTGGCGATCGCCGCGGCCGCCAAGGCGCCGGTGACCGGCGGACTTTCGCTCGCACAGTAAGCGCCGCGATGCCGCGCGCCATTGCCAGCGCGCGCGGAACGATTATGGTGCAGCGCATACGGGGCCGCCTTCGATCGCAAGCGCGGCCCCATGTTGTGTTCGAGCCAAGGTATAGCCCCGTGACCCTTCGCCAATCCGTTGCCCCGATTGCCCTTCTCGCTGCGTTGGGGGGCTGCGCGAAGACCGGCGACATCGATCTCACCTCCGGCGTCGGCATCACCGCGGTGCGCTCGGCCTGCCCGGTGGTCGGGGTGCCGGCGGGGACGGGCGACATCACCTTGTTCGATCCGGCAACCAGCCAGGACGAGCGCGCGATCGATGTGGTGGCGAACATCACCAATGTCCGCTCGACCTGTGACGACAGCGGCGCCGAAGTGGCGACCACCGTCACCTTCGACGTGCGCGCGCGTCGGACGCGGACCGAGGGCGCGCGCGACGTGACCTTGCCCTATTTCATCACCGTCGTGCGCGGCGGCAATGCGGTGACCGCCAAGCGCATCGGCCGCGTCGGGCTGCATTTCGACGCGGGGCAGGCGATCGCCTCGACCAACGGCCAGGCCTCGACCACGATCAACCGCGAGGCGGCGACGCTGTCGAAGGAAGTTCGCGACAAGCTCAATCGCAAGCGCAAGGCGGGCGAGCAGGATGCCGCGGTCGATCCGCTGAGCGCGCCAGACGTGCGCCAGGCGGTGCTCTCGGCCAGCTTCGAGGCGCTGGTCGGCTTCCAGCTGACGCAGGATCAGCTCAAATATAACGCCCAGCGCTGAACCGTAAGACCGGGTGACGGTGCCTATGGCAGGGTATCGTGCGCAAAATATGCTCCGTTCGCCCTGAGCTTGTCGAAGGGCTGTCCTTCTTCCTCGCGAAGAAAGTACACGGCTTCGACAAGCTCAGCCCGAACGGGAGAGGTAATCGCTGCGTAACGCCGCGTGAGGCTCAATCCCGCTCGATCAGATAGTTCATTCGTGCCGCGGCGATCGGCCGGCTGCGATCGTCCTGCCACGCGAAGGCGTCGACATTGGCGACGCGGTTGCCGAGCCGGGTGATGCGCCCCGCCGCGCGGGTTTCCAGCCCGCGGCCGCCGCGCATGAAATCGACCGTCACGTTGATCGGCTTGATCCGGCCGCCGCCTTCGTTTTCCAGCGCATGGCGCAGCGCGGCGATCGCCGCCACCTCGAGCAGCCCGGAGATCGCGCCGCCTTGCAGGAAACCGGGCCGGCCGAGCACGTCGTCGTGGAACGGCATCACCATCACCGGGGTGCCGTCTTCCGCCAGTTCCAGCGTCGCCTTGAGCAATCCGGTATAGGGGGGCAGCTTCATTTGGCGGCTTTCGGATAGGCGCCGTTGGGCACCATGAAGGTGGCCGCGACATGCGCGATCGGGTCGTCGATATCGCCGTCATGCGCGATGCCGCGCGTGAAGGAGATCGATCGCGCGATGCGCAGGCATTCGGCGCGGCCGATCACCGTTTGCCCCGGCCGCGCCGGGCGGAGGTAATCGATCCGCAGGTCGAGCGTGGCATGCGGCGCGAAGGCGCCGATTTTCTGCCACACCGCGATGCTGGTCGCCATGTCCATCATCGCGATGATCGGGCCGGAGGCGAGCACGCCGCTTTCCTCGTCGCCGATCAGCTCGTCCGAATAGGGCAGCGCCAGCTCGACCCAATCGTCGCCGCGCGCATGATAGCGAATGCCCAGCCGCCCGCCGTGGCCGCCGAACGACCGGCCATTGGCCATCCCGATCGGCATGGTTGTGGGATCGAAGTTCATGGCGCGTCTCTACGGACCAAACTCGCGCAGGACAACGCCGCGTGCCGTTGTCCTTCGCGCGATTGGACCGTAACGCTGGTGCGACAAAGCCATAGGAGAGCGCGATGGAACAGCGGGTGACGATCACGGTTGCGGACGGCGTGGCCGATGTCCGGCTCAATCGCGCCGACAAGATGAACGCGCTCGATCCCGCGATGTTCGCCGGGATCAACGATGCGATCGCCCAGCTCGCCGGGATGAAGGACGTGCGCGTCGCGGTGCTCTCGGGCGAGGGACGGGCGTTCTGCGCGGGGCTCGATATGGCGTCGATGGCCGGCGGCGGATCGGGCAACGATCTCGCGGCGCGCAGCCACGGCCTCGCCAATGCGCCGCAGAATGTCGCCTGGGGGTGGCGCGATCTGCCGATGCCGGTGATCGCGGCGGTGCACGGCGTGGCGATGGGCGGCGGCTTTCAGGTGATGTCGGGCGCCGACATCCGCATCGTTCACCCGGCGACGCGGATGTCGATCCGAGAAACCTATTGGGGGCTGGTGCCCGATATGGCGGGCGTCGCGCTGTGGCGGACGCTGGCGCGCGACGACGTGCTCCGCGAGCTGACCTATACCGCGCGCGAATTCTCCGGCGCGGAGGCGCTGGGCTATGGTTTCGCGACCCGGCTTGACGAGGAGCCTCGCACTGCCGCGCTGGCGCTGGCACGCGAGATCGCCGGCCGCAACCCGCAGGCGGTGCGGGCGTCGAAGCGGCTCTACAATCTTGCTGCCGATGCGGATGCCGCAGCGGTGCTTCGCGCCGAGAGCGCCGAGCAGATCGCGCTGCTGCGCTCGCCCAACCAGATCGAGGCGGTGCGCGCCAATATGGAGAAGCGTGCGGCGGTTTTCGCCGATTGACGGGGCAGACCGGCCGACCTCAGCACATTGGCCAGTTCGTCGTCACGCCGGGCCTGACCCGGCATGACGGCAAAAGAGCGGACTCGGGTTGGCTGCTCAGAAGGGCAGCCACTTCGATTTATGGCTGAACTTCATATAGCCGACATTGACCCCGGCGCGCCAGCCGACCCCCAGCCGCACCGGGATCAGCAC
>NZ_MKRR01000148.1:0-4379 GCF_001897045.1 Sphingomonas sp. 66-10 | reverse complement strand
CGGTACAATTCCTCGGTATCGTAAAGGTTGTAGACCAGCACGAAGACCTTGTTGGCATCCCCGCCGAGGTCGAAGCCGACCGACGGCCCGGTCCAATAGACCGGCATCTGTCCCTCGACCTTATGGGTCATGATCCCCGAGCCGTAACGCAGCCCGACGACCACCGCGCCCGATGCCTCGCGCCCGGCGATATAGGCATTGGGCTCGCCCTGCTCCTTGAGGATCTTTTCGATGATCCCGGCAAGGCCGGCGGCGCCCTTGCCGAACACGCCTTCGCCCGCGCTGATCAGATCGTCACGCTTGAAGGTCTCGGCGGCGTTGCTCGTCTGCTGCGCGCGCTCGGTGCGCATCGTGCTGCTGTTGTCGCCGGCCGGCGCCGGCGCCTGGGCCGGCGGCGGGGCGGACTGTTCGGGCATCGGCTCGTCGGGATAGTTTTGCGGCGCGGGCGGCGGCGTCTGTGCCGATCCGCGCGGGGCGGGGGCGATATCGTTGTCGATCGCCTTGTTGGGGTCGATCGTGCGGACCTGAGCGGGGGCGGCCGCGCCGACCATCACCGTCGCGGTCAGCCCTAGGGCCAGCATCACCTTGCGCATCTTCGTCATCCCCCCGGGCACAAAATCGTCCCGATCAGCGATTCTAGCGCCGTCGCGGCTTTCGCGGCAATGAACCGGACGACGACCCGAGTCGATTTCGCGCCGAGGCGAATCGTTGCACGATCGGTTGATCGCACCGATTCCGCTCGCTATAGGCCCCCCTCACGCCGCACCGGAGACGTGGGTGAGTGGCTGAAACCAACGCTTTGCTAAAGCGTCATACGGGAAACCGTATCGAGGGTTCGAATCCCTCCGTCTCCGCCAGCGGGTGTGCCGCAGTGGTTCGCAGAGGGCCACTGATATCGACTTTTTCCTCCTAAAAACCGACACTTAGCTGATCAGCTCGGCCACGGCCGTTCGTACCCGTTCGCGCCAATCCGGCGAATCGGAGGTACGGAAACGTGGTACCGGCGGTCAAAAAACGTGGTACTTTGGGAGACGAATCTTGTTGACCGATGCGATAGTCCGCGCCGCCAAGAAGCGCGCCAAACCCTACAAAATTTCTGACGGGAATCGGCTCTACCTGCTGGTGACCCCTGGCGGCGGCAAGCTCTGGCGCTGGAATTACGAATATGACCACAAGCAGAAGAGCATGGCCTTCGGCGCTTATCCCGACGTGTCGCTGGCTGATGCGCGTGAGCGACGGAAGGAGGCCGCAGCGCTGGTAGCCCAAGGGCTTGATCCAACCGTCGTCAAGAAGCTCAAGGTCGAAGCGAATCTCGAGGCTGCCCGCCAGACTTTCGAGCGCGTTGCTCGGGCCTGGCATGAGAATGGCCGTTCGCAATGGGCGAAGGTCCATGCGAACGACATCATTCGGAGTCTTGAACGGGATGTCTTCCCGACGATCGGGTCGCTGCCGATCGGGCAGATCACGCCGCCGCTCGTCCTCGGCGTGCTTCGAGAGATCGAGGCGCGCGGAGCGATTGAGACTGCCAAGCGAGTTAGGCAGCGCATCTCCGCCGTGTTCATTCATGCGATCGCCGAGGGGATCGCACAGTCTGATCCAGCCGAAAAGCTCGGAGCGGTCCTCAAGCCGCTACGAAAGGGCCGCCAGCCGGCCATCACCGAGCTGGTTCCGCTGCGAAAAATGATTATCGCGGCGGAGGAGGACTATGCTCGCCCGATAACCCGTCTGGCGCTGCGTTTGCTCGCACTCACCGCAGTTCGGCCAAGCGAATTGCGCGGCGCATATTGGGCCGAGTTGGAAGACCTCAACGGCAAGGAGCCGCTGTGGCGAATCCCCGCGGCGCGCATGAAAGGTGATCTCGACCGCAAGGCTGAAATTAACGGCGACCATCTTGTGCCGCTAGCGCCGCAGGCAGTTGCCGTCCTCAAGGCGCTCTGGCCACTGACCGGAGAAGGCGAATTGCTGTTTCCTAGCAATCGGCATTGGCACAAGCCCATGAGCGAAAACGCGATCGGTTATCTTCTCAATCGCGTCGGATACCATGGTCACCATGTACCCCATGGATTCCGTGCCGCCTTCTCTACAATCATGAACGAATGGGCAGAGCGTCATGGGAAGGCCCATGATCGCAGCGTCATCGACCTTATGCTGGCGCATGTCCCGAAGGAGAAGGTCGAGGGTGCTTACAACCGGGCGGCCTATATGCCGCGGAGGCGCGAATTGGCGATCATCTGGGCGGATATGCTGAGTGAAGGATTGCCACCGCCCGACGTGCTCGTGGGGCGACCGGTGAAGGCGACCGGACGGGCATCGCGGCGCTCTCTCACGGCGCCTGTCGCACCCGACTTTCGGTTTCCTGTCCGATTCCGTTCGGGTCGCGATCGCAACAGCAGCGCGCCCCCGCTCTGACCAGCTCGGCCCTGCGGAAGGCGGCATCCGATGTGGCGGCGGGAGATTGCGATGCCGATCTCGGAGGTGATGTATTCAAGCAGCGGACCGCACGGCCTGGGCGCGGCAAATCCGGCGGGCTCAGGACTATCATCATCCTGTTCAGGCTGCACCGGCACTGCTTTTTTGTTCATGGCTTTACCAAGAACGAGAGGACCAACGTTAGCGCGAAGGATCTGAAGGCATAGAGGCAGCTTGCTAGCGTGCTGATTGGGATCCTCGCGTGACGATATCGCGGCCGCCATGGAAGGCAGTGAGCTGATTGAGGTGGTGAACAATGACGGCGAAGAACAAGCAGACGGCCAGCTCGTTGCTGGCTTCAGTGCATAAGGCGGCGAGCGGCCTGCATAGGCTCGGCCGTGTCGACAAGGCGACGATGCGCGAGTTCGATGCGCTGTGCCTGACCCCGATTCCGCCGCTCGCGCCCGAGGAAATCCGGGCGCTGCGCGAGCGCGAGGACGTCTCGCAGCCAGTCTTCGCCCACTATCTCAACGTGCGGAAGGATGCGGTCAGCAAGTGGGAGAGGGGAGAGAAGCGCCCGGATGGTCCCTCGCTCAAGCTGCTCAATCTGGTCAAGCACAAGGGTCTGCAGGCGATTGCGTGATTGCGGAAGTGACTATGGGCGTTCCGCTATTGAGGGGATGCGCTTGGGTGTCGATTTGTGTCGCTAGATCGGTGCTGTCGAGTATGGCGCGGCGCACCGGGGGGTCGCGAAGCCGACGACGGGCCCGCAGATGATCGGCTTTGAAGTGATCGGGACGGGCGGGCCGTGGGAGCGATGGGCGACAATTCTGACTAAAATCCCCGACGCGTCGATGGTGATGACGACGCGTGTTGCAACCGCAGTGCTACGGGGTGGGGTAATCGCACGGCGGCTAAATTACGTCAGGCTGCAGTGTGGGTTCGGACGCCTCGGTCCACGGCTCGTCAGCTACTCGGTCGAAAGTCACCGTGCAGCTTTCAGCGACCTCGGTTAGCGGACCGGCGTTCCAGAAATGTCGGCAGGCATAGACGCATATGACTGAGGCACCACGGAGCGCACGCGCACACCATTGGCATATTATGCCAATGGTGCTATATTCGGTCTGAGTGAAAAGCTCGAGGATTGAACGATGCCGACACGGAATGTGGTGCTGACCGATCACCAGCAAGGGGTGATCGAAACGCTGGTTGAGTCCGGCCGCTATCAAAATGCCAGCGAAGTTTTGCGAGAAGGGCTTCGGCTTGTCGAACAGCGTGAGCAGGAAGACGCGCTCAGGCTCGAAGCCCTGCGCGCCGCGACCCAGGTCGGCCTTGCCGATCTTGCGGCCCGTCGGTTCCGTGAAGTCAAACCGGATGCGATCGGATCGTTTATGACAGAACTCGGCGCCGAGGTGAGCAAGCGCGCGAGCTCGGGCGCTTGACCTACACGATCCGGCTGACGGCTGCGGCTTATGGCGATATTGTCGACATTCTTGAGCGTTCGGAACGCGAATTCGGTGTTGACGCGCGACGGCGATATCAGCACCTCGTATCTGTCGCGTTGAAGGACGTCAGCGACGAGCCGGAACGATCCGGAAGCGCGCTACGGCCTGAACTCGGTAGCAATGTTCGCTCCTGGCACCTGCGAATGAGCCGTGAGCGAGCGCGGACTGTCCACGGAGGCGTCCGTCACCCCCGGCATTTCATCGTCTATACTATCATCGACGAAGCGACGGTCGGCGTGCTGCGCGTGCTTCACGATGCAATGGAGCTGCACCGCCACCTGGGCGAGGGTTTGCCATCTGTCCCTAGCGATGATCCCGGATACTGAAGACTGGAGCCCAAGACGACAGCGTCGCGTTTTCGCTGAGCTCCAGGGTCGGGCCATTGGTAAGTGACCATAGTTGGGTGGAAGTACGGAACCCGCTGCGCGGGAGGGCGTGCGCTTCAGCGTTGAGGTGCCAGCGAGG
>NZ_MKRR01000147.1:34899-36958 GCF_001897045.1 Sphingomonas sp. 66-10 | reverse complement strand
GCAATTGCTCAAGGGCGTGGCTCTCTCGACTTTGCTGGGCGTCGGCACCGAACTGACGTTCGGCAACGACGAAAGCGATCTCGTTCGGGCGATCCGTCAATCGACCCAGCAGTCGGCCAGTCAGGCCGGGCAGCAGATCGTCACCAAAAACCTCAATATCCAGCCCACCATCACCGTCCGTCCCGGCTGGCCACTGCGCATCATTGTCCACAAGGACATCGTGCTGCGGCCCTGGGCCGGCGCTCGCTGAAAAGGAGACGCCCGATGCTCAAGCTCGCAAAGCTCCCCGACCGCACGCCGGTCAAGATCACGCTGACGGTCACGCCTGATCTTGCCCATGCGCTTACCGCTTATGCCGCGCTCTATAACCGCACCTATGCCGACAAGGCGGAGGTGGCGGATTTGATCCCCGCCATGCTCGACGCTTTCCTCACCAGCGATCGTGCTTTTGCCAAGACGCGCAAGGATGGGGAGGCTCGGCCATGAAACCCGTCAATATCGTGATCGGCCGGTTCAAGCGGTCCAGACCGGGGGGCTGGGAAGGCGAAATCAACACGCTCACCATCCAGCGCCGGATCAGGCTGGTGCCGAATGATGACCGCGTGAGCGATGGCGCCCCGGCCTTTCGCGTCATGCTGGGCTGGCAGCATATCGGCAACGCCTGGGAGCGCACTTCAAGGAGCGAGCCGCCGCGTGACTATCTGCGCGTCATCATCGACGATCCGTTCTGTCCGCTGCGGGTCGTGCTGTTCACCGACGAGAACGGCGAAACCGCTCGGCTCTGCTGGAGGCCCGATCGGGATGGAGCCTTCTGATCGCATTCTGACGATCAGGGAAGCCGCCGGGCTGCTGAAGGTTCACCCGAACACAATTCGCAGCCTGCTGGCCGAAGGCCACATCCCTGCCGCGCGGGTCGGGCGCCAGTGGCGCTTTCTGGAGAGCGAGCTTGTCGCCTGGATTCGGACAGGGTATTCTTGCCCCGCACGGATGCAGTCGAGTGCCCCAACAAAGGAGGCATCATGGCACTCTATAAACGTGCAGGAACATATTACCTCAAGTTCACAGCACCTGACGGAACGCTCATTAGACGCACTACTGGAACGACCGACAGGCAAAAGGCCTTGGAATACCACGACAAGCTGAAGGCCGAGCTGTGGGATCTTGCCAAGTTGAAGCAGAAGCCGAAACGGACCTGGGACGAGGCGGCTTTGCGGTGGCTGAAGGAGAAGGCACACAAAAAGTCCTACCGGGACGATGTGAGCCGTATCCGCTGGTTCACCACGCATCTGCGCGGCAAGACACTGGAACAGGTGAGCAGGGACATGATCGACCGGCTCATATCGCGTCATTTCGCCCGCAAGAGCGATCGCACCAAGGATTTATATGTTGCGCTCATTCGCGCGATATTCCGGAAGGCGATGCGGGAATGGGAATGGATCGCGCATATGCCGGCGTTCAAGACCTATGCGCGTAGCGGCAAGGTCAGGGTGCGGTTTCTCACCCACGATCAGGCGGCGGCGCTCATGGATCGGCTTCCTGAACACCAGCGCGAGGTGGTGCTGTTCGCTTTGTCCACTGGCTTGCGTCAGGGCAACATACTCCATCTGCGATGGGATCAGGTCGATATGACCCGCCGCATCGTGACGATCGAGTATGGCGAGACCAAGAACGGGGAGGCGCTTGGCGTCCCTCTGAACGAGGCGGCTCTTGGCGTATTACAGCGGCAGAGGGGAAAGCATCCGGTCCATGTGTTCACTTTCGCCGGCAAGCGGCTGGCGAATGCGAATACGCGAACGTGGCGTGCGGCGTTGAAGGCTTGCGGGATCGAGGATTTCCGCTGGCACGATCTGCGGCACACCTGGGCGACATGGCTCCGGCAGAATGACGTGCCCACCTGGGTGCTTCAGGAGCTGGGGGGATGGAAGTCGGAGACGATGGTGCGGCGCTATGCCCACATGTCGGTGAAGCACCTCCAGCCCTATGCCGACAAGCTGATTATTCCGGACACAATGGACACAGTGCCTAAGTGTCCGGAAGGGTTGGAGGCTCCAGGACACAA
>NZ_MKRR01000147.1:0-34794 GCF_001897045.1 Sphingomonas sp. 66-10 | reverse complement strand
AGCTATGCGTCCATTCCGGCGGCGGGAGGCTGCGTGGGCGGCCTCGCGTCGGGAGGTGCGCCGGTAGCAGGCGTTTCGCGGATTGCAAACCCCTTTTTTGCTTACCAGCCAGTTTTTCGCCGGCTCTCGCGGTCGATCGACATCAGGATGCCGAGGCACAGCAGCACCGTCATCTGCGCCGACCCGCCGAAGCTCACCAGCGGCAGCGGGATGCCGACCACCGGCGCCAGCCCCATCACCATCATCAGGTTGATCGCGACATAATAGAAGATCGTCGTCGACAGCCCCGCCGCGGTCAGCTTGGCGAAGCGCGATTTGGCGCGCACCCCGACGTTCACTCCCCAACGGATCACCATCAGATAAGCGGCGATGATGAAGATGCCGCCCAGCAGCCCCCATTCCTCCGCCATCGTCGCGAAGACGAAATCGGTCTGCCCCTCGGGCAGATAATCGAGGTGGCTCTGCGTCCCGTTGAGGAAGCCCTTGCCGAAGATTCCGCCCGAGCCGATCGCGATCTTCGACTGGGTGATGTGATAGCCGGTGCGCAGCGGATCGCTCTCGGGATCGAGGAAGATCAGCACACGGTTGCGCTGATAATCGTGCAGCACGAAGTTGAACGCCAGCGGCGCGGCGATGGCAAGGGCGAGTGCGCCGCCGACGAACAGTCGCAACGGGATTCCCGCCAGGAACATCACCGTCACCCCGCCGGCGCAGATCATCAGCGCGGTGCCGAGATCGGGCTGGAGCATCACCAGCGCCGCCGGGATGCCGATCAGCACGCACGGCGGCCAGATCGCGCCGAAGCGCCGCGTTTCGGACGGCGGCAGCATGTCGTAGAAGCGCGCGCAGGCCATCACGATCGCCGGCTTCATCAGCTCCGAGGGCTGGAGCCGGATAAAGCCGAGATCGAGCCAGCGCTGGCTTCCCCCGCGCACCGCGCCGAGCAGTTCGACCGCGAACAGCAGCACGACCAGAACCGCATAGGCGGGGAAAGCGGCGCGCCGCCAGACATCCTCGCGGACCGTGCTGACCCCGACCGCGGCGAACAGGAAGACGAAGAAGCGCACCCCCTGCGGCAAGGCCCAGGGGCGCAGCGACCCGCCCGCGGCGGAGAACAGCACGACCAGCCCGAAACAGCCGATCGCGGTGATCGTCAGCAGGACGCGCCACGGCAGGCGCGCGAGCGGGGCGGGGACGATCGAGGAGCGGCTCATCAATCGGGCGTCCCGGCATCGGGCGAGCCGGTGGTGCCCGCGACGCCGCCCGTGTTGGCGATATCGCCGGGGGTGGCATCGGCATTGGCGTTGCGCGCGCGCGTCACCGCCTCGACCGCCGGGGCGGCGGTGGGGGCGGGGGCGTCGGTTTCGGTGCCGAGCCCGGCCTCGGTCTCGGCGGCATTGGCGGCGCGATAGGCGGCGGCCTCGGCGGCCATGCGGGTACGGATGTCGCCGCCCCAGGTCGGCTCCACCTCGGCGAGCGACTTCATCGCCAGATCGCGATCGAACAGCCAGGTCATGATATCGCGCCCGATCATCGGCGAATCGAGATTGCGCACGGTATGGCCGCCATGTTCGAGCACGATCGCCGCGGCATAGCGCGGATTGTCCGCGGGCGCGAAGCAGACGAACAATGCGTGGTCGCGCAGCTTGAACGGCAGGCTGGCGTTCTTGAGCACCCCCCCGCGCCGCTCGGCCATCGTGATGCGGCGGACCTGCGCGGTGCCCGTCTTGGCGGCGAGCTGGATGCCGGGGACATACATTCGCGACGCGCCGCCGGTGCCCCCGCCGTTGACCACCTTCCACATCCCTTCGCGCACGATGCGCAGATGATCGGGGTTGACCGTCAGCGCGGCGGCACCCGAGTGGACGTGATCGGCGAGCAGGCTCGGCTGGATCATCCGCCCCGAGCCGATCCGCGCCGCCATCACCGCGAGCTGGAGCGGATTGGCCAGCACATAGCCCTGGCCGATCGAGGCGTTGAGCGAATCCGCGACCGTCCAATTGCTCTTGTACTTGCGACTCTTCCACGCGCTGTCGGGCACGGTGCCGTAGCGCTGGGTGGCGAGCGGCAGATCGAATTTCTGTCCGAGCCCGACCATCCGCGCGATCGGCGCGACACGATCATAGCCCAGCCGGCGGACCATTTCGTAGAAATAGATGTCGCAGCTCTGCGCGATCGCGTTGCGCAGATCGAGCGGGCCGTGGCCGCGCTTCTTGTGGCAGTGGAAGATGCCGTTGCCGACGCGGAGCGACCCCGAGCAGAAAATTCGCTCGTCGGGGCTGACCCCCGCCTCGAGCAGCGCGAGGCCGTTCATCGGCTTGACGGTCGAGCCCGGGGGATAGAGCCCCTGGGTCACCTTGTTCATCAACGGGACGTGATCGTTGGCGCTCAGCATCTGCCATTCGAGATGGCTGATCCCGGCGGAGAAGCTGTTGGGATCATAGGCCGGCATCGAGACCATCGCGAGCATCTCGCCGGTCTGGCAGTCGAACACGACGACCGAGCCCGAATTGGTGCCGAGCCGCCGCGCGGCATATTCCTGCAGCCCGACGTCGATCGTCAGCTTCTGCGTCTTGCCGGGAATGTCGGGGCGGGTGGCGAGTTCGGCGACCACCTTGCCGCGTGCGGTCACCTCGACCCGTTTCGCGCCAGGGGTGCCGCGCAATTGCTTTTCGAGTGTCTTTTCGAGCCCGTCCTTGCCGACCTTGAACCCGGGGGTGACGAGCAAGGGATCCTTGGTCGCCTTATATTGCTCGGCGGTGGCGGTGCCGACATAGCCGGTGAGATGCGCCACCGCCGCGCCGGCGGGATAGTTGCGCGCGAAGCCGCGGGTCGGCGCGACCCCGGGCAGCTCGGGCTGGCGCACCTGCACCGCGGCGAACCGCTCCCACGAGATATTGTCCACCACCTGCACCGGCTGGAACCCGGCGGCTTTTTTGAGATCGGCGCGCACGCGGAGCAGATCCTCGGGGGTGAGGTCGAGCAATTTCTGGAGCAGCGCGAGCGTGCGATCGAGATCCTCGACGCGATCGGGGATCAGGTCGACGCGGAAGTCGGTGCGGTTGTCGGCGATCGGATGCCCGGCGCGGTCGACGATCCAGCCGCGACGCGGCGGGATCATCGTGTTGTTGACCCGGTTGCTTTCGGAGAGCGTGCTGTAGCGCTCATTCTCGGCGATCGCGAGCCAGCCCATTCGCGCGACGAGCAATCCCCCCACGCCAAGCTGCGCGGTGCCGAGCAGCCAGGCGCGGCGCGAGAAGGTGTAGCCTTGCTGCGCCTCGGTGGCGATCCGCGGCGCGCGCGTCATTCGACCGCCCGTTTGCGGTCGATCCAGGCGACGATACGCGCGGCAAGGGGAAAGACGAGGATCGACACGACGATCTGTATCACTAGCACGGCATCGACGTGCGCGGTAAGCGGTGTCGCGACGATCCGGCCGCCGGCGAGGCACATCGCGATCGCCGCGGCGGCGATCAGCCAATCCTGCCAGAAATCGCGGAACATCGTGCGCTGGTCGAACAGGTCGACCAGAAAGAAGGTCAGCGTCCACAGCACCATCGCGCTGCCGAGCGGCTGGCCGCTGACCAGATCGTCGAACAGTCCGAGCAATGGCGGCACCCAGCGGCGCAGCGCGAGCGGGGCGAGCAATCGCCACGCCAGCAGCATCAGCAACCCGCACGGCGGGAGCAGCCCCAGCGTCGCGCCGAACGGCGCCACGGTGACGAGCGAGCCCGCCATCACCGTCAGCCACGGAATCGCGCGCGCGCGGCCCGCGGGAAGCGTCGCCTCGAACGGTTTGCGCGATTCGGCGCTCATCTTCTGGTCTTGGGCGGCTGCGGGCGCGCCGGCGGCGGGGGCGGAACGAAGGCCGCGCTGACGAGGGCAAAGTCGAACGTGTCGGGGCGGGCGTAAGGCTGCGCCGGGGCGGTATCGCTGCCGGCGCGGACGACCCGTGCGACGAGCACGCCCGGCGCATAGATTCCGCCGGTGCCCGAGGTGACGAAGCGGTCGCCGGGGCGCAATTTGGCGTCGCCGGTATCGACCGAGCGGATATCGACCATCCCGTCGCCGCGTCCGGCAGCCAACGCGGGCATGCCGTCGCCGATGCGGCGGACCGGGACGATGCTGTCGGGATCGGTGAGCAGCAGTACGCGCGCGGTATTGGGGCCGGTTTCCACGATGCGGCCGAGCAGCCCGTCGGGGCCGCGTACCGGCTGCCCCTCGCGCACGCCCTGCCAGCTCCCGGCGTTGAGCACGCCATAGCGTCGCGTGCTCGATGCGGAGGAACTGACGATCCGCGCGGTGACGACCGGTGCGGCATCGCCGTCGCGCAGCTTGAGCAGCCCGCGCAGCCGGCGATTGTCGCGCACGATGATCTGCGCCTGGGTCAGCGCGGCGCGGGTACGCTTCACCTCGGCGCGCAATGCTTCATTCTCGGTGCGGACATGGAAATAGCTGCCGATCGCATCGGGAACGCCCGAGACCACGCCGAACACAGCGGAAATCCCCGACGAGACCGGGGTGGTCACCTCGCGCACCGTCGCGCGCAGCGCCGCGAAGGCCGGCGGATTGAATGTCGAGAGGGCGAGCAGCACCGCGCCGACCACCGCGCCGGCGATGGCCAGGATATAGGTCAGAAACAGCGAATATTGCGCCCGCCGCGAGAAACCCGGGCGCCGGTCCCGCGTCGGCGCCATCACCTATGCCCTTCGAGTGGCGGCGCTGGTCGGCGCCGCAGATGAACTAAACACTAAAAGCCCGATTGGAAAAGGCATCAGTGGATTTTCTCCGCCGCCAGCTTTCCGTCATTCCCGCGAAGGCGGGAATCCATTCGCGCTGTCGCTGCGATTCTTTCGCCGAGCGTCGGTTGAATGGATTCCCGCCTGCGCGGGAATGACGGGGGAAAGCTGAAGGCCATTTCCCAACCGTCTCTGATAAAAAGTCTGCCCGTCAACCGCTCTGCAATACGCCGCGATACATCGGGTCTTCAAGCGCGCGCCCGGTGCCCAGGGCAACGCAGGTCAGCGGGTCCTCGGCGACGGTGACGGGGAGCCCGGTCTCGTCGCGCAGCACTTCGTCGAGCCCCTGCAGCAGCGCGCCGCCGCCGGTCAGCACGATGCCCTGATCGACGATATCGGCGGCGAGCTCGGGCGCGGTATTTTCCAGCGCGACGCGGACGCCCTCGACGATCGTCGCCACCGGCTCGCTCAGCGCCTCGGCGATCTGGCCCTGGTTGATCTGGATTTCCTTCGGCACGCCGTTGACCAGATCGCGGCCCTTGATGTGGATCGTCGCGCCGATCCCGTCCGCGGGCGGCTTGGCGATGCCGACTTCCTGCTTGATCCGCTCGGCGGTGGCTTCGCCGATCAAGAGGTTGTGGTTGCGGCGGACGTAGCTGACGATCGCCTCGTCCATCTTGTCGCCGCCGACGCGGACGCTGGTGGTGTAAGCAAGGCCGCGCAGCGAGAGCACCGCGACTTCGGTGGTGCCGCCGCCGATATCGACGACCATGCTGCCGATCGGCTCGGTCACCGGCATATCGGCGCCGATCGCGGCGGCCATCGGCTCCTCGATCAGCCACACCTGGCTCGCGCCGGCGTTGGAAGCGGCATCGCGGATCGCGCGGCGCTCGACCTTGGTCGAGCCCGAGGGGACGCAGATCACGATCTCGGGCCAGCGCATGAAGCGCCGCTGGCCGTGGACCTTGTAGATGAAGCTCTTGATCATCTGCTCGGCGACGTCGATGTCGGCGATCACGCCGTCGCGCAACGGGCGGATCGCCTCGATATTGCCCGGGGTTTTGCCCATCATCAGCTTGGCGTCGTCGCCGACCGCCTTCACCTTCTTGATGCCGTTGATCGTCTCGACCGCGACCACCGACGGCTCGTTGAGCACGATTCCACGGCCGCGCAGATAGACGACCGTGTTCGCTGTGCCGAGATCGATCGCCATGTCATGCGACATGAACTTGAAAAAACGCGAAAAGGCCATGATGCGCTAGTTTCCGTCCCCGAGTCGCCGCGCCGAGCACGCGGTGCAATACGCCAACCATCCCGCGCTTCCCGCCGCAAGGTGCATTGGCGTGCACGGCCAAATAAAACGTCTTACGGGGTCGCGGGATGACGCCGCTTGGGCTAGGGGACGAAGCGTGTCAATACGCCGTTTGCCCGAGCATTTGATCAACCGCATCGCTGCCGGTGAAGTGGTAGAAAGACCGGCCAGCGCGTTGAAGGAGCTGGTCGAGAATGCGATCGACGCCGGCGCCGCGCGGATCGCGGTGGCCTTGTCCGCCGGCGGGGTCGAGCGGATCGAGGTGGCCGACGACGGCTGCGGGATGACCCCCGACGAAATGGCGCTGGCGTGCGAGCGTCACGCCACCTCCAAGCTGCCTTCCGACGACATCGATTCGGTGGCGACTCTGGGGTTTCGCGGCGAGGCGCTGCCGTCGATCGCCAGCGTCGCGCGGCTGACGCTCGAAAGCCGCCCGCGCGGCGCCGACGGCTGGGCGCGGACGATCGACAATGGCGTGCTGGTGCGCGAGGGGCCGGCCGCGCTGCCGCCAGGGACGCGGGTTGTGGTCGAGGGGCTGTTCGCCAAGGTTCCGGCGCGACGTAAATTCTTGCGATCGACGCGCGGCGAATATGCCGCCTGCCTCGATGTGGTTAAACGGCTGGCGATGGCGCGGCCCGATATCGCCTTCACCGTCGAGCATGACGGGCGGCGCGCGCTGGCGGCGTTGCAGGCGGAGGACCGGCCGGGGCGCGTCGCCCTGCTCACCGATCGCGCGCTGGCGGAGAATTCGGTCGCGGTCGATCTGGAGCGCGAGGGGGTGGTGCTCGGCGGGGTTGCCGGGCTGCCGACCTTCCACCGCGGCATCGCCGATCACCAATATCTGTTCGTCAACGGGCGGCCGGTGAAGGACCGGCTGCTGATCGGTGCGATTCGCGGGGCTTATGCCGAGATGATGCCGCGCGACCGGCATGCGGTGGTGGCGTTGTTCCTCGATGTGCCGCCCGATCAGGTCGATGTGAACGTCCACCCCGCCAAGACCGAGGTGCGCTTCCGCGATCCGGCGATGATCCGCGGGATGATCGTCAGCGGGATTCGCCGCGCGCTCGACGGGGCAGGGCATCGCGTGACGAACCGCCCGGCTGAAGATGCGCTGGCGATGTGGCGCAGCGAGATCGATACCCCGCCGCCGGTCGAGCGGCAGCCGACGATCTGGCCCGCGATGACCCAGCATCATGGCGCGGCGATCGGCCCGTCGGTCGCCGATCGTCGCCCGGCGTTCTTCGCGCCACCGCCGCAGGCACGTGCCGAACCCGCGTTCGCCCCGCCGCCCGAGCGCGCCGATCATCCGCTCGGTGTGGCGCGCGGGCAGGTCGCCAAAACCTATATCGTCGCCGAGGCGGAGGACGGGCTCGTCATCGTCGACCAGCATGCCGCGCACGAGCGGCTGGTGCTCGAACGGATGCGCCGCGCGCTCGCCGGGGGGCGGGTGGCGTCGCAGGCGCTGCTGATCCCCGAGGTGGTCGAACTGGACGAGCCCGGATGCGACCGGCTCGAGGCGCGGGCGGCGGAGCTGGCCGAGCTGGGGCTGGAACTCGAGCGGTTCGGCCCGCGCGCGATCCTCGTCCGCGCGACCCCGGCGCTGCTCGGCGCGGGCGATCCGGCGGGGCTGATCACCGATCTTGCCGACGAGCTGGCGGCGTTCGATCAGGCCTTGTCGCTGCGCGAGCGGCTCGATGCGGTGGCGGGGACGATGGCGTGCCACGGCTCGGTCCGCGCGGGGCGGGTGCTGTCGGTCGCCGAGATGAACGCGCTGCTGCGCGAGATGGAAGTCACCCCGCATTCGGGCCAGTGCAACCACGGCCGCCCGACCTGGGTGAAGCTGGCGCACGGCGATATCGAGAAATTGTTCGGGCGGAAGTGACGGGGGGCCGTCCACACCCCGTTCGCCCTTCGACAATCTCAGCCCGAACGGGGAGAGGATGTGCCGATCTAACGTGGTGTAATTCACTCCGCCGCGAGGCTGAACGGTGAGGCGAGACGTTCGGCGGGATCGTCGCGATCGGCCCAGTCGGTGCGCCGGGCGACGCGCGAAACGAACAGCAAAGGCAGTTTGAGGAACAGCAGTTCCGAATGGATGAACGTGTCGATCGCGTGCTCCCACCAGCGCGCGGGGCGTTTGCCGTGCGCCGCGAGCCAGCCGTCATAGGGCGCCCAGTGGCTCGGCTCGTCGCGCTCGATGATGCGGAAGATCTTGATCAGCACGCGATCGCGGCGGACGATCGGGTGGCGCAGCAAAATCTCGACCTGGCGATAGCCGCGCTGCTCGGTGAGCGAGATCACGCGGCACAGTTTTTCGAATTGATCGTCACTGGCGATGATCGCCTGGGTATCGAGCTCGTCGATATGCCGGCGGAACATGATCTCGACGAAACGGTCGATATGCCCGCACGCGCGATCGACCGCGAGCGGCATCACCCCGCGCATCTCGAACCAGCGGCGGAACATGAGATAATGTTTGCGCTCGTCGGCGCGATGTTTCTCGATCGCGGCGATCAGCGCGAGATCGTCGGGGGCGCGGGCGCGGACGGCTTCGAGCACCCGGTCGAGCGCGGTATAGCCGCGGTGCTCGTTATAGATGTAGATCGACCCGAGAAGGTCGAGGTATCGGGTGCGCAATCGGCCGACCATCCGGCCTATATATCAGAAAAGGCGCGACAAGGCATTGCGCGGCCTGGGGGCCGAAAGACCTGCCTGGCCTTTGCTCGTCACCCGGTCTTGAGCCGGGGCGACGGATCGCGGCTAGGCGATCGGCGCGCGTACCGGTACGCCCGCCGCCGCGAGCGCTTCATGCGCCCCGGCGATCGTCGCTTCGCCGAAATGGAAGATCGACGCGGCGAGCACCGCCGAGGCGTGCCCCTCGGTCACCCCGGCGACGAGATGCGCGAGATTGCCTACCCCGCCCGAGGCGACGACGGGGACGCTGGTGCGATCGGCGATCGCGCGGATCAGCGCGAGGTCATAGCCGTCACGGGTGCCATCGCGGTCCATCGAGGTGACGAGCAACTCGCCCGCGCCCAGTTCCGCCAGCCGCAGCGCATGTGCCACCGCGTCGATCCCGGTCGCGCGGCGGCCGCCGTGGGTGAACACCTCCCAGCGGTCGCCGCTGCGCCGCGCGTCGACGCTTGCGACGCAGCACTGGCTGCCGAACCGCTCGGCGATATCCGAGACCACTTCAGGCCGCGCGACCGCGGCGGAATTGACCGCCACCTTGTCCGCCCCGGCGAGCAGCAGCGCGCGCGCATCGTCGGCGGTGCGCACCCCGCCACCGACGGTCAGCGGCATGAAGCACACCGAAGCGGTGCGTCGCACCACGTCGAGGATCGTATCGCGCCCCTCGTGGCTGGCGGTGATATCGAGGAAGCACAATTCGTCGGCGCCGGCCGCATCATAAGCGCGCGCCTGCTCGACCGGATCGCCGGCGTCCTTGAGGTCGACGAAATTGACCCCCTTCACAACGCGGCCGTTGGCGACGTCGAGGCAGGGAATGACGCGCGCGCGGACCGTCATCAGGCGGCCCGCGCGACCGAGAGCGCGGCGGCGAGATCGAGCGTCCCGTCGTAAAGCGCGCGGCCGGTGATCACGCCCTCCACCCCGTCGCGGGTGTGGAGCGCGAGCATATGGATGTCGCCGATCCCCTTGACCCCGCCGCTGGCGATCACCGGGATATCGACCGCGCGCGCCAGATCGACCGTCGCGGCGACATTGCACCCCTTGAGCAAACCGTCGCGCCCGACATCGGTGAACAGCAGCGCGGCGACCCCGGCATCCTCGAAGCGCCGCGCCATATCGGTGACGCTGACGGTCGAGACCTCGGCCCAGCCCTTGGTCGCGACCATGCCGTCGCGCGCGTCGACCGCAACGACGATCCCGCCGGGGAAGGCGGCGGCCATATCGCGGACGAAATCGGGATTCTCCAGCGCGGCGGTGCCGATCACCACCCGCGCGACGCCGAGATCGAACCACGCCTCGACCGCTTGCGCGGTGCGGATGCCGCCGCCCAATTGCACGTGCCCGGGGAAACGCGCGACGATCGCGCGCACCGCATCGCCGTTGACCGACTGGCCGGCGAACGCGCCGTCGAGATCGACGACATGGAGATGCTCCGCCCCCGCTTCGGCGAACAACATCGCCTGTGCTGCGGGGTCGTCGCCGTAGACGGTGGCGCGCGCCATATCGCCTTCGGCGAGGCGGACGACCTGTCCTTGTTTGAGATCGATCGCGGGAAAGACGATAAGGCTCATGGGCGCCACACCAGGAATTGTTCGAGCAGAGCGAGGCCGTAGCGCTGGCTCTTTTCGGGATGGAATTGCACACCGAGCAGATTGTCGCGCCCGATCGCGGCGGCGACCGGGCCGGCGTGATCGGTTTGCGCGAGGATATGCTCGCCGGTGAAGGCATAGCTGTGGAGGAAATAGGCCTCGCCCGCGGCCAGCAACGGATGCGGGGCGAGCGGGGTGACGTCGTTCCACCCCATATGCGGCACCTTTGCCGTCGGATCACTCGGCGTGAGGCGCGCGACGCGGCCGCGGATCCACGCGAGCCCGCGGTGGGTGCCCATTTCCTCGCCCGTCTCGGCCATCAGTTGCATCCCGACGCAGATACCGAGGAACGGCGCGCCACCGCGCAGCACGCGCTCGGCGAGCGCCTGTTCGAGTCCGTCGACCGCGCGCAGGTTGGCCGCGCAGGCGCCGAACGCGCCGACCCCGGGGAGCACGATGCGTTCGGCGCGGGCGATGATGTCGGGGTCGGCGGTGACGGTCACGTCGGTCGCGCCGGCGGCGCGCAGTGCATTCTCGACTGAGCGCAAATTGCCCGATTCGATATCGACCAGCGCCAGCGTCATTGCGCGAGCCGCGCGATCGCGTCGACCGCGAACCCGGCCTTGAACTCGACCACCTCGACGGTGGCGACCCCGCTGGTGACGAAGGGATCGGTCTGCGCCAGCGCCTCGATATCCTCGGCGACCCCGCGGCACAGGATCACCCCGCCGGTGCGCGGCTCTTTCCGCCCGGCGAGGAGGAACACCCCCTCGTTAAAGCCGCGTTCGAGAAAGGCGACATGCGCCGCCATCTGCGCATCCACCTCCTCGAGCGGGCGCTCGTAATTGAGCAGGATCAGGCAGAGGTGGCCCTGCGCCCGATAATCATCGAGCGCCACGTCAGAGCATCCCCTTGGTCGAGGGGATCGCATCGGCCTTGCGCGGATCGATCTCCACCGCCTGGCGTAGCGCGCGGGCGAGGCCCTTGAACGCGCTTTCGGCGATATGGTGGTTGTTCTCGCCGTGGAGCGTCTCGATGTGCAGCGTGATTCCGGCGGCCTGGGCGAAGGAATGGAACCAATGCTTGAACAGCTCGGTATCCATCTCGCCGAGGCGCTTCTGGGTGAAGTCGGTGTTCCACACCAGCCACGGGCGCCCGGAGATGTCGAGCGCGACGCGGGTCAGCGTCTCGTCCATCGGCGACAGCGCGTCGCCGTAGCGGCGGATGCCGCGCTTGTCGCCCAGCGCCTCGGCCACCGCCTGCCCGATCGCGATCGCGGTATCCTCCACCGTGTGATGCTGGTCGATATGCAGATCGCCCTTGGTCCGCACGTCGAGATCGATCAGCGAATGCCGCGCGAGCTGCTCCAGCATATGATCGAAAAAGCCGATGCCGGTGGCGATCGCGTAGCGGCCGGTGCCGTCGAGATTGACGGTGACGGCGATATCCGTCTCGCTGGTGGCGCGGGTGATTGTGGCGGTGCGCATGGCCGGCTCCCATAGCGTGGATATGATATTTGGGAAGGAAAGCTTTGCTTGACCACGCCCACTTCCGCGCTACCCATAGCCGCTTATGGACGATTCAGCGCCCGACAGTTTGATACCTTACGATGAAATCGTGCAGGAGGCCCTGCGCGCCGTGGTGGGCCGCGTGCTCAGTTCGGTGGCGGACAATGGCGGCAATCTGCCCGGCGAGCACCATTTCTACATCACCTTCAAGACGCAGGCCGCGGGGGTCGATATCCCGCAGCGGCTGATCGAGCGTTTCCCGGACGAGATGACGATCGTGCTGCAGAACCGCTTCTGGGATCTGACGGTCGACGAAAGCCGCTTCTCGGTCGGGCTGAGCTTCAACCAGGTGCCGTCGAAGCTGGTCATCCCTTATTCGGCGGTGACCGGATTCCACGATCCGGCGGTCAATTTCGAGCTGCGCTTCCAGGCGCAGGAAGGGCCGGAGGACGGCCCCGGCGGCCACGATCCGGCGGAGAATGACGGCCCGGCCGGCACCCCGATCGAGGACGGATCGAACGTCGTCGCGGTGGATTTCAAGCGGAAGAAGTGAGCCGGAGCGAGCCGCGCAGCAAGGCAGCGTGGCGCTCGCGAAGCGACGCGAACGGCCGGCCGGCGCGGCAACACCGCGTCCGACGTCACGGGACTTGCTCCCGCGATGGCCTTCGTTTGTGGAGCCTATTATGACCCAGACCCGTAGCGAAACTGATTCGATCGGCGCGATCCTTGTCCCCGCCGATGCTTATTGGGGCGCGCAGACCCAGCGCAGCATCGAGAATTTCCCGTTCGGCGAACGCGAGCGGATGCCGATCGGCATCGTCCACGCGCTCGCGCTGGTGAAGCAGGCGGCGGCGCGGGTGAATCGTGCGCACGGCCTCGCTGCCGACAAGGCCGATGCGATCGAGCGCGCCGCGGCCGAGGTCGTCGCGGGCGAGCATGACGATCAATTCCCGCTGGTAATCTGGCAGACCGGCAGCGGCACCCAATCGAACATGAACGCGAATGAGGTGATCGCGGGCCGCGCCAACGAGATCCTCACCGGGACGCGCGGCGGCAAATCCCCGGTCCATCCCAATGACGACGTCAACCGCGGGCAATCCTCCAACGACAGTTTCCCGACCGCGCTGCACATCGCCGCGACGCTCGGCATGCGCGACCGGCTGCTCCCGGCGCTCGACCGGCTCCACGCCGCGCTCGATGCCAAGGCGAAGGGCTGGGCGGGGATCGTCAAGATCGGCCGTACCCATTTGCAGGACGCCACCCCGCTGACCCTGGGACAGGAATTCTCCGGCTACGCCAACCAGCTCTATCGCTGCCGCCGCCGGATCGAGCCGGCGATCGAGCACGGCACGCGGCGGCTGGCGCAGGGCGGCACCGCTGTCGGCACCGGGCTCAACGCGCCGCCCGGTTTCGCCGCGGATTTCTGCGCCGCGCTGCGTGACATCACCGGCGAGCCGTTCATCCCGGCGGAGAATTTCTTCGAAGCCTTGGGGTCGAACGATCCGTTGGTGCATCTGTCGGGGACGCTCAACACGCTCGCGGTGGCGCTGACCAAGATCGCCAACGATATCCGCCTGCTCGGCTCAGGCCCGCGCTGCGGAATCGGCGAGCTCGATCTGCCGGCGAACGAGCCGGGCAGCTCGATCATGCCGGGCAAGGTCAACCCCACGCAATGCGAGATGCTGACGATGGTCGCAGCGCAGGTGATCGGCAACCATGTCGCGATCACCGTCGGCGGCGCGCAGGGGCATCTCGAGCTCAACGTGTTCAAGCCGATGATCGGCGCGGCGGTGCTGCGCTCGATCGACCTTCTGGCGGTCGCGATGGAATCGTTCGCCGAACGTTGCGTCGAGGGGCTGGAGGCGAACGAGCGGCGGATCGCCGATCTGCTCGACCGATCGCTGATGCTGGTGACCGCGCTCGCGCCCGAGATCGGCTATGACAATGCCGCGAAGATCGCCAAATATGCGCATGCCGAGGGGCTGACCCTGCGCGAGGCGGGGATCGCGCTGGGGCTGGTCGATGCGGCGACCTTCGACCGCGTGGTGCGGCCGGAAACCATGTTGGGAAGTTGATATGTTGCGGACGATCATCGGCGCGCTGGTCGGGAGCGAGCTGGAGCGGCGCGAGGGCGGCGGCGGGGTGAAGGGGGCGCTGTTCGGCGCGCTCGTCACCCGCGCGGTGACGCGGATGGGGCCGCTCGGGCTGGCGCTGGGCGGCGCTTATGTCGCGAAAAAGGCCTATGACCGGCGCAAGGCGCGACAGGGGGCGCCGACCGAGGGCAATTGAAGCCAAGCCCCTTCCGCTGAAGGGGACAGCTTGAGAGGACGCTTGACGCCCGACCCTTGCGCACGTCAGTAGCGCGCATGGACGATCCCTCCCAGCCCGATCCGCACGGCTTCAAGCGCCGCGGTGTGCTTTTCGTGCTGTCCTCGCCGTCGGGTGCGGGCAAATCGACCATCGCGCGCAAATTGCTGGCGAACGATCCGCATCTCTGCATGTCGGTCTCCGCCACGACGCGCGCGATGCGGCCGGGGGAGGTCGACGGGAAGGATTATCACTTCGTCTCGCTCGAGCGCTTCCGCGAAATGACCGCGGCGCACGAATTCCTCGAATGGGCGCATGTCTTCGACGAGCGTTACGGCACGCCGCGCGCGCCGGTCGACGAGATGCTCGGTGCGGGCAAGGACGTGCTGTTCGACATCGACTGGCAGGGCGCGCAACAGCTCTACCAGATCGCCGGGGGCGATGTGGTCCGCGTGTTCATCCTGCCGCCGTCGATGGAGGAATTGCACCAGCGGCTGCTCAAGCGCGCGACCGATTCGACCGAGATCATCGACCGCCGTATGTCGCGCGCCGCCAATGAGGTAAGCCATTGGGACGGCTATGATTATGTGCTGGTCAACGACGATGTCGAGGAATGTTTCCAGCAGGTCCGCACGATCCTTTCGGCGGAACGGCTGAAGCGCTCGCGGCAGACCGGGCTGATCGGCTTCATCCGTAAGTTACGGCGGGCGGGTTAGTCCGCCTATCCTCCGTTCGGGCTGAGCCTGTCGAAGCCCTGCATTTTCTTCCGCGGAAAGAAGAACAGCCCTTCGATAAGCTCAGGGCGAACGGGAGTTGGAGCTAACCCCGCCCCAGCGCGGCGAGAAAGCGCGCAGCCGCGTCGAAGCTTGCGTGCTTGGCCTCGCGGGCGCGCGTCGCGAGTTCGTCCTCGCCCCAATGCTCGATCTGCCAATCCTCATCGACCTGCGCCGCGCGCCACAAAGTCTCGGCGTCGATCGCGCCCTCCGCCAGCGCCAGCGTGCCGACGATCGTGCCGGTGGCGGAAGCGATCGCCTGCAGCGCCGCGATCGCGAACGGGTCGCGCGTCGCGACCGCTTCGGCCAACCGGTCGAGCGTCGCTTGCGGCTGGGCGACATGCATCACCCCCGCGGTGGTCTCGAAATGCACGTCGTAGCGTTGCCGCGCCCAGTCGAGCAGCGGCTCCCACGCCGCGCGCTGGCGCTCGACCAGCTCGGCTGGCGAATCGGCGCGATAGCAAGTGAGGTCGGTTTCGGCATAGCGCGCCGCCTCCGCCGCGAACGGCGCGGGATCGGGGGCGATGCGGTCGATCGCGGCATTGGCGAGCCCGGTGAGCGGCATCGCGCGCGGATCGAGCGTCTCGCCCACCGCGCGCCATTCGTCCGCCACCGCTTCCGCCAGCGCGGGGGTGGGGAGCGCGAGCGGGGCGCGGCCAGGGGTGCGCACCGGGCGGCCGTCGAGCAGCACCCCGCCGTCGGTGTCGAGCGTCACGTCCTTCCAGAAGCGCTTCATTGCGGCGGGCTCCGCCAGCGCCGCGCGAGGCTGCGCGGGACGATCGCCATCATCGCCAGCGCCGCGAGCACGATCGCGCCGCCGAGGATCTTGCGCCCCGTCGTGTCGCCCTTGGCGAGCAGCAGCACCCCCAGCACCGCGCCGCCCGATCCGGCGAGCCGGGCGAGCGTTATATAGAACCAGCGGACCTTTGCCGGATCGGGGGCGGGATCGGATGCGGCCATGTACGGGCTATGGCCGATCCGCGCGCGCGACGCCAGTCGCGACGAATTGCGCCGGGCCAGCGCCGGACGCCGCGTAAGCCGCTTGGTAACCCCTGCGGATTATGTTTAACGCGTGCACGCCGGCACGGTGCCGGTTCCCGCATGATCGAAGCATGGAGACAAGGGCGAATGGCCGGCCCGATGGTGTTCGTTTACGCATTGCTGGTTTGCTTCATCCTGAGCGGCGCATCGCGCAACGCGAAGCTGCGGCGTCCCAATCCGCCGATCATGCAATATACCGGCTATGTGCTGTGCGGGGTGACCGGCGGGATCTCGCTGCTGCTGTTCGGAATCGCGGCGCTCTCGTGGTTCGGCTTTGCCGCGCTGTCGGTGCCGAGCGTGACGGCGATC
Source organism: Sphingomonas sp. 66-10 (assembly GCF_001897045.1). Classification (NCBI taxonomy): domain Bacteria; kingdom Pseudomonadati; phylum Pseudomonadota; class Alphaproteobacteria; order Sphingomonadales; family Sphingomonadaceae; genus Sphingomonas; species Sphingomonas sp. 66-10. The sequence continues at coordinate 18,525 of NZ_MKRR01000147.1, read as the reverse complement.
TGATTTCCCGACGTATCGCGTTTCAACGGTAGACGAAGCCCTTATCCAAGCCGCGCTTTGTTGGCGCGTTCGATGAGCTCCGCCGGATGGGTCTTGCCGATGCCGCGCAGCCCGGCGATCACCCCGCGCACATCGGCCGCCGATTTGTTCTGGCTGAGCTTGGCGGTGCCGCGCCATTCGGCCACGCGCAGCGTGAAGCCGATGATCGCGCCGCGCATCGCATCGAACCGGCGCGGGTCCATCTTGTCGCGGGTCCACGCCGGCTTGGGCGCGAGCCGCGCCTCCTGCACCGCCGACGTCGCATCGAGATGCGCGATCAGCGCATCGTCGTCGAGCGGCTCGATCGCGCCCTCGGCCTCCGCGACGACATAATTCCACGTCGGCACCTGATCGGCGCTGCCATACCAATCGGGGCTGACATAGGCACCGGGGCCGCCGAAGCTGGCGATCGCGCGCGTGCCCGCGGCGATCGGCATCGCGCGATTGCGCCGCGCGAGGTGGAAGGACAGATCGCCCGTCGCCTCGATCACCACCGGCGCGTGGACCACCGCCGGCGCCTCCCCCGCCAGCACGAAGATATGCGCAAAGGCGATATCGGCGGCGAACGCCCGCGCCGCCTCGGCCGACATGGCGAAGGCGGCATCGGGGTGCATCAGCCGCGTCCAGCGCCCGGGCCGCGCGAGCGGCGCTCGCCGCGGCGCGCCTTGCGCACCGTCTTGGCATGCGCGCGCGCCTTGGCCTTTTGCGTCTCGCGGGTCGGCGGGGGCGGGGTGTCGGGGGGCAGATTGTCCCCCGCCGCCGCGTCGAAGCCGAGCCCGGCGAGGCTTTCCGCGAAATGGTGCGGCAGCTCGGCGGTGACGTCGATCTTGGCCCCATCGGGGTGATCGACGCGGATGCGCCGTGCGTGGAGGTGCATCTTGCGGCTGATCCCGCCGGTCAGGAACGCGGCCTGCCCGCCATATTTGCCGTCGCCCAGGATCGGGCGGCCGATCGCCGCCATATGGACGCGGAGCTGGTGCGTGCGCCCGGTGAAGGGCTGGAGCTCGACCCAGGCGGCGCGGTTGCCGGCGCGCTCGATCACGCGATAGCGGCTGCGCGCGGGCTGGCCCTCGGCCTCGTCGACATGCATCTTCTCGCCGCCCGTGCCGGGTTGCTTGGCGATCGGCAGGTCGATCGTGCCGTCCTCGATCGAGGGCACGCCGACCACCAGCGCCCAATAGACCTTCTTCGCCGAGCGCCCGGAGAAGGATTTGGCGAAGAACGCCGCCGCCCGCGCGGTGCGCGCGACGAGCAACGCGCCCGATGTATCCTTGTCGAGCCGGTGGACCAGCTTGGGCCGCCCCTCCGCCTCGAAGGAGAGCGCATCGAGCAGGCCGTCGACATGTGCGGTGGTCTTGGTGCCGCCCTGGGTCGCAAGGCCGGGGGGCTTGTTGAGCACCAGCGCGGCATCGTCCTTGTGGATCACCATCTCGCGCGCGAACGCCACTTCGTCCTCGGACAAGGTCGGGCGCTGGCGCACCGGCCGCGCGTCGGCGCGCACCGGCTCGGCCGGGGGCACGCGCAGCACTTGCCCGGCGGCGACACGATCGCCCGGGCCGACCCGCGCGCCGTCGAGCCGGAGCTGCCCGGTGCGCGCCCATTTGGCGACGATCGTGAAGCTGGTGTCGGGCAAATGCCGCTTGAACCAGCGATCGACGCGGATGCCGTCGTCATCGGGCGCGACGGTGAACTGGCGGACGGCGTCGCTCATGCCAGCACCCTCACGGCGAAGAGGCCGCCGAACAATGCGAGCACCGCGCCGCACAGCGAGAGCAGCACATAGCTCAGCGCGCCGGCCCACAGCCCGCGCTCGATCATCGTCACCACCTCGAGCGAGAAGGACGAGAAGGTCGTATAGCCGCCGAGCACCCCGACCCCGAGCAACAGCCGCCAGCTTTCGCCGCCGCCGGTCGAGAAACGCGCGAGCGTGCCGACGAGCAAGCCCATCAGCAGCCCGCCGACGATATTGACGGTCAGCGTGCCCCACGGCCAGTTCGGCCCGAGCCAGCCGAGCATCACGCGCCCGGTGAGATGCCGCGCGCCCGAGCCGAAGGCGCCCCCCAGCATCACGATCAGAAGATTCTGCATCGCGTCGCCGTAGCGCGGATGACGCGCGAGCGGAAGGGAAGGCGATTCACATGCGCAAAACGCTGAGGCAGCGCGGTGCCCCTGCCGCACATGCTGCGTCATCGCCGCTCAAGCGCGGGGTGACGGTGAAGGACCGACCGGCCGTCTTGCCCTTGCAATACACCGATAAGGTGCCATCTTGCTCGACATGCTCAATATCGTCTCGATCCTGATCGGTCTCGTCGCGCTGTTGTTCGCCGTTCCCGGCGTGATCCCGCTGCTCGGCTGGCTCAACTGGGCGGCTCTGCCGATCGCCGCGGTCGGCGCCTTGTTCGGGATGCTCTCGTCGAGCGATTCGGGACGCAACTTCAACCTGATCGTGCTGGTGATCGCGATCGTCCGGCTGGCATTGGGCGGCGGAATCCTCTGAACCCGCTCAATCCGCGTCGGGTTGCCGGCTCGGATGCGCCGCCTCGAAAGCGGGCAGTGCGCGCGCCCGTTCGCACGCGGCGACGAGGTGCGGATAAGGCGTGAGGTCGACCGAGAAGCGCTCGGCCGAATAGACCTGCGGCACGAGATAGCAGTCGACGAGCGTCGGCGTCGTGCCAAAGGCGAAACCCTCGCCGTGGCGCGCGATCAGCGTTTCGAGCGCGGCGAAGCCCTGGCCGATCCATTGCGCGGTCCAACGCAGCACGGCGGCGCTGTCGGCGCCGAAATCGGCACGCAACGCGTTGAGCACGCGCAGATTATTGAGCGGGTGGATGTCGCAGCCGATCAGCGCGGCCATCGCGCGGACGGTCGCGCGCGCCTCGGCGCCGTCGGGCAGCAGCCGCGGGTCGGGATAGCGCTCCTCGAGCCATTCGAGAATCGCCGGCGATTGCGTGATCGTCGTGCCGTCGCCGATCTCCAGCGCGGGCACCAGCCCTTGCGGGTTGAGCGCGAGGAACGCCGTGTCGCGCTGCGCCCCGCTGCGCAGATCGTGCGCGGACTGGATATAATCGAGCCGCTTGAGGTTGAGCGCGATCCGCACGCGATAGGCCGCGCCCGAGCGCCAATAGCCGTGGAGGATCATCGCGGCAGCTCCGCCTTGGCGAAAGCGTCCCACACCTGGTCGTAATCGCGCTGGCGGGTCTGCGCCTCATCGGCCCAGCGGGTCGGGCGGATGACGTGGCGCGTCTCGAACATGAAGGCCATCGTATCGTCGATCTTGTGCGGGGCGAGATCGGCGGCGATCGCTTTCTCATAGGTCGCGCGATCGGGGCCGTGCGCGCTCATCTGGTTGTGCAGCGAGGCGCCACCGGGGGCGAAGCCGCCGCCCTCCTTCGCGTCATAGGCGCCGTGGACCAGCCCCATGAACTCGCTCATCACGTTGCGGTGGAACCACGGCGGACGGAACGTGCCCTCCGCCACCATCCAGCGCGGCGGGAAGATCACGAAATCGCAATTGGCGGTGCCCGGGGTGTCGCTCGGGCTGGTCAGCACGGTGAAGATCGACGGATCGGGATGATCGAAGCTGACGGTGTTGATCGTATTGAACCGCCGCAGATCGTAGCGGCACGGTGCGAGATTGCCGTGCCACGCCACCACGTCGAACGGTGAATGATCGAGCGTCGTCGTCCACAGCCCGCCCTGGAATTTCTGGATCAGCTCGGTCGGCTCGTCGCGATCCTCGAAATGCGCGCGCGGGGTTTCGAAATCGCGCGGGTTGGCGAGGCCGTTGGCGCCGATCGGGCCGAGATCGGGCAGCCTGAATGCCGCGCCGTAATTCTCGCAGACATAGCCGCGGCTCGGCCCCTCGATCGCGACGCGGAAGCGCACCCCACGCGGGATCAGCGCGATCTGTTGCGGCTCGATCCCGATCAGCCCCAGCTCGGTAACGATCGACAGCCGCCCCTGCTGGGGGACGATCAGCAATTCGCCATCGGCCGAGAAAAACGCGCGGCGCTCCATCGAGCGATTGGCGGCATACAGATGGATGCCGACCCCGATCGCCGCGCCGACATCGCCGTTGCCGCCGTAAGTGACGAGGCCGTCGACGAAATCCGTCGGCGCTGGCGGGATCGGCAGCGGATCCCAGCGCAGCCGGTTGGGCGAGGGCGCAACCTCGTCGAACGGCGCGCTGCGCAGCGCGGCGCCGCCGGAATAGCGGCGATAGGCGGCATGGTTGGCCGACGGGCGCAGGCGATAGAGCCACGAGCGACGATTGTCGTGACGCGGCGCGGTGAAGGCGGTGCCGGAGAGTTGCTCGGCGTAGAGGCCGAAGGGCACGCGCTGCGGCGAATTCCGCCCGATCGGCAGCGCACCCGCGACCGCCTCGGTCGATACGTGGTTGCCGAAGCCGGGGAGATAGCCGCCGGCCGCATCGGTCCGGCCCGGAGAATGTGCGTCGTCCACGGCGCCGAGCGCTCCATATAGTTGCAATTGATACTATATCGAGCGGGCAGGGGTGGTGTCAATCGGTGATAGGCTCAGCCCGCGCTCGGCGCCCACCAGCCGATGCCGGCGCGCGCCGAACCGATCCGGTTACAGCGCGGCCAGCGCGGCCTGAACCCATTGCGCGAGCACGGTCATCGCATTGGTGATCTCCGAGGCGGTCGCCGCGCGTTTGACCGAGGTATTGCCGCTCGCCGTCACATCGGGCGCGAGGGTGATGCTTCCGGCGTAATTGTTGCGGACGATGCCGCCGCCGGCCTTCACCAGGATCCAATTATCGGTCACGCCGTCCGCACCGAGCCGGATCAGCAGCTTGTTGTTCTCGATCAGCAGGTTCGGAATCGCCGTCCCCGCGCTGATGCCGTGCCAGCCGGTACCGATCAGGGCGTTGTTGCGGACCGTGATATCCGAATGGCCGCGGCCTTGTGCCGCGAGATTGATTTCGTCGCCGATGAAAACACCCTGCGCGCGATATCCTTCGCCCGGATCGAAGAGATTGTCCTCGATCAACACGTTGCGCGCGCCGTGGTCGTCGGCCAGCGTCAATCCGGTGGTGAAAAACTGGATGCCGTCGGCGTGATCGCCCGGCGCCGGGCGGTAGGGGCCGAAGGTGTTGCGCGCCACGACGACATTGGTGGCGCCGACGATCTGTATCCCCTCGCGGATATAGGCGAAGCTATTGTCGGTCACCTGCACGTTGGTGGTGCGGATGAAGCCGAGCGAATTGTTCATATCGTGGAAGCTCGAATGGGCGATGGTGACGTTGTTCCCCGCGCGCACGCTGATCGAGCCATAGCCGAGCTGCCCGGCCGAGTTCAGCGCGCCGACAAAGGTCGTCGCGTCGAAATGCAGGCCGTTGGGCTGATAGGCGATGATCAGCGGCGCATTGGGATCGTCCTCCGGACGCGCCTCGAACCGTGTGCCGGAGAAAGTGACGTTCTGCCACTGATCGAGCGTGATGAAGCCGAACACGCCGCCCCGGATCGTGACATTGGCCAACCCGCGATAGCGCGCGAACGTCACGGGGCGGTTGCCGAGGTCGATCGTGCTGCCCGGCGTCGCCGCCTTCAATAGCGCCGTCCACTCTGCCGCGCTGACCGGAGTCGTGGAGGTGGAGGTCGACGGCGCCGGTGTCGGCGTCGGTGCTGGCGTCGGGGTCGGCGTCGGTGTCGGTGTGGGGGTCGGCGTCGGAGTCGACGTTTGCTTGTCCTGGCCGGGTGGCGTCGCTTTTGGCGCGGCGACCGCGGTCGTACCCGCGGAACCGGCGGGGTCGGAACCCCCGCAGGCGGCGGTGGTCGAGATAAGCGCAGCAAGAGCGAGGGCCGGGATGATTTTCATGCCATCCGCTTTAATCAGCGGAGGTTAATGCGCCGTCACCGTCGCCGGACGGGGCGCACGCTTCATCGATATTGGCTGGACCAGCGGCGATCGCCTCGATCGCGTTTCGCGCATCCGACTCGCAGCAGCGCGCATGAAAGGCGGCGTTCCCGCGGCTTTCCGTCCCGATGCTGGAAAATGGTCGGGGAGAGAGGATTCGAACCTCCGGCCCCTGCCTCCCGAAGACAGTGCTCTACCAGGCTGAGCTACTCCCCGACGGAGTACCGGTCGTCGGCCGTTTTCGGGGGCCTACCGGTCGCTGGAGGCGCGCCTATAGCCAGCACTTTCGCCCCGCGCAAGCGCTCTTTCTCGCTCGGCAAGCGCGCTGTTCATGCCGGGTCGCGCGCGGCGAGCATCGCGTCGAGCGAGGTGAATTTCTCGCGCGGCGCGCCGGCGCGCGCATTGGCGATTTCGGCGCGCTCGATCCCTTGCCAGTCGCGGAAGGTGACGACATCCACCTTGCGCGCGGCGAGCAGCGCATCGAGCGCGGCGCGGCCCTGTTTGCCGCTGTCGCCCGTCGTGTCGGCGGCGATATGGTCGGCGATCATGAAGCCGTCGGGTCGGTTGGTGCCGATCGTGCCGGTCGGGCCGCGCCGCGCCCAGCCCACCGCATAAAGGCCGGGACCGATTCGGCCCTCCTCGTTGGCGAATCGGCCGAGCTTCGCGTCGTACGGCACACCCTCGAGCGGCGGGGTGCGATAGCCGATGCAACTCACCACCAGCCCGGCGGGGATCGTATAGGTCTCGCCGGTGCCGGTCGCGCGGCCGGTCGAATCGAGCTCGGTACGCTCCACCACCACGCGTTCGACCTTGCCGTCGCCCTCGATCGCGACCGGCATCGCGAAGAAATCGAAATCGATCGTGATCGGCGCGTCGGCGGTATTTTCGGCGAAGGCGCGCAAATGGGTGACCGATTTGCGCAGCCCCGGGTCGAGCGCGGCATCGGCCTCCACCGGGGGCAGATCGGCCGGGTCGACCCGCGCGGTGGCGCGGGCGAGGTGGCCGAGCTCGCCCAATTCCTTGGGGGTCATCGCGATCTCGTGCGGCCCGCGGCGCGCGAGGATCGTCACTCGCCCGATGCGATGCTCGCCGAGTGCGGCGAGCGCACCGGCGACGATATCCGATCCGGCGAATTCGTCCCCGGTCTTGGCAAGGATGCGCGCGACATCGAGCGCGACGTTGCCCGCGCCGACGATCACCGCGCCGGGCCCGTCGAGCACCGGCGCGAGATCGGCGAAATCGGGATGGCCGTTATACCAGCCGACGAACGCCGCCGACCCGATCACGCCCGGCAGGTCGTCGCCCGGGATGCCGAGGGCGCGATCGTGCGGCGCGCCGGTCGCCAGCACCACCGCGTCATAACGTTCGACCAGTTCGGGGATCGAGATGTCGCGCCCGATCATGACATTGCCGACGAAGCGCACATTGTCGCTGAGCGCGGTCGCTTCATAGCGTTTCGACACCGCCTTGATCGACTGGTGATCGGGCGCCACGCCGCTGCGGATCAGCCCGTAAGGCACAGGAAGGCGATCGATAATGTCGACCCTCACCTCGTCTCCGAACGCCTTCTGGCAGGCTTCCGCGGTATAGTAACCGGCGGGGCCGGACCCGATCACGGCGACGTGGCGCATATGGCGTTTCTCCTCAGGCCGGCCAAGCTAACCGCTTGGCGGGGGAGGGCAAGCCGCTTATCGACGGCGGCGATGTCGATGCTCGAATGGATCGCGACGGTGCTGGGGGTGGCGTGCGTCGCGCTCGCCGCGCGGCGCAATGTGTGGACCTTTCCCACCGCGATCGGGTCGGTGGTGCTGCTCGGTGTCGTGGTGTTCGAGGCGCGGCTGTACAGCGACGCGATGCTCCAGGGCTTCTTCGTCGCCGCCAATCTTTACGGCTGGGCGAATTGGATGCGCGCGCGGCACCGGCTCGGGGAGGTGGCGGTCGAGCGGATGAGCAATGCCGCGCGTGCCGGCTGGGCGATCGGCTGGGCGGTCGCGACCTTGCTGTGGGGCGCGGCGATGCACCGTTTCACCAATGCGGCCTATCCGTGGTGGGATGCCGGGATCGCCGCTGCGAGCGTCGCGGGGCAGGTGCTGATGGCGCGGCGGCGGATCGAGAATTGGGCGATCTGGATCGCGGTGGACCTCGCCTCGGTGCCGATGTACGCGCTCAAGGGACTCTATCTCTTCGCGGGGTTGTACGTGATCTATCTGGCGCTGGCGGTGTGGGGGCTGATCGACTGGGGGCGCGCCGAGCATCGCCCGGCGGCGGCGCTCGCGGCATGACGTTGCGCACCATCTGTCTCCACGGCCCGGAAAGCACCGGCAAGTCGACGATGTCGACCCGGCTCGCGGCGCATTTCGGCAGCCCGGTGATCACCGAATTCGGCCGCACCTATTGCGAGCGCTACGGCATCGATCTCACCATGTCGGATCTGGTGATGATCGCGCATACCCAGGATCTCAGCGTCCGCGCGGCGGTCGCGGCGGGGCGCTGGCCGGTGATCGTCGACACCGATGCGCTGATGAGCGCGGTATGGGCGGACATGATGTTCGGGCGGCGCGATCCGTGGTTCGCGCGATGGGAGAATACCGCCGATCTCTATCTACTGTTCGATATCGACCTGCCGTGGGTCGAGGACGGCACGCGGATGTTCGGTACGGCCGAGGCGCGGCGGCGATTCTTCGATCTGTCGCGCGAGGAGCTCGACCGGCGCGGGGTGCCGTGGGTGATGGTGCGCGGCGAAGGCGAGGCGCGCTATGCCAATGCGCTCGCCGCGATCGAGATGGCGCGCGCGGCCTAAGATTACCTCAATTAAACTGCGTTTAGCTCGCCACCGTTCGGGCTGAGCCTGTCGAAGCCCTGCACTTCTTTCGTGGAAGAAGAAAGACAGCCCTTCGACAAGCTCAGGGCGAACGGGGTAGGGAAAGTGCCCGACGCTTTAACGGAGAAACACGGCCCAGCGCGCCGATTGACGCGCCGAGCCTGTTTGCCGTGTTACTTCGACGGTGCGAGCTTGGTGTTGAGCACCCAGCCGACATTGTCGTTCTCGTCGGCGACTTCCCACCACAGGCCGTTCTTGTTGCCGGTGGGATAGACGATCGCGCCCGCGGGCAGGGTACGGATCGTCTTCGCGGTGGCGAGCGCGCTGGCGCGCAGCGCGAGCGGGGCCTGCGCGGTGAAGGTCTTGGCCGGCGCGGCCTCGGCGGTGCCTTGCTGCCCCGGCTGGATCAGCCCGAGCCCGGTGACCATCTTCGAATAGGCCTGGATGAACGACAAGGTCACGATCCGGCCGATATCGGTATTGTCATAGCCGCCACCGACCGCGCCGACCGCGCCGCCGAGGAAGCCGACGCCGCCGCCCGCGCCGAAGGTCAGGTTGTTCTTGGCGGCATAGCCTTCCTGGGTGGCGATCGTCTCGGTGGTGCGCACGTTGGTGAGCGAGAGGATGGTGTTCGCTTCCATCTTCTTGCTGCCGATCGCGCCGAGCAGTCCGCCGAAGCGGCCGCCGACCAGCCCGCCGATGCCGGCCCCGCCGCCGCCGCCGGAAACGTTCGAATTGGCGCCCTGGATTTCCGCGACCAGCACGTAATCGGCGGCCTTGATCTGGCCCTGGCCGACGTTCGAGCGGCGCTGCAGGCCGAGATCGGCGCCGATGTCACGCTCGCGCTGCGCCGCCTGAAGCCCGCTGCCGCGATCGACGAGGTTGAAGCAGCCCGAACGCTGCACCAGCACCTTGAGCAGCTTGGAGGGCGGGGCGAGGCTATATTGCGTCCACGGCCGGGGATCGTCGCCGTCGACGATCGAGAGCGTGCCGAGCTTGCGGGTGCAATGCGGCACGTCGCTGGCGGTCTGGTCCTGCAGCCGCTGGCCGGCGGACGGCTTGGCAAGCTTTTGCGCATCGGCCGACGACGCAAGCAAAGCGATTGCCGACGCGGCGGCAACCAACGCAAAATTCCTCAGCATTTCGAACCCCCTGTACAGCGCCTCCCGGCGCGAGTCAGAACCATGCGACCCGTAATGTTCCCATAGGCTTAACACCAGCCCTCTTGTGTTGCCAGCGCCGCCTTTGACGCAGGTTGCGCCAGCCCGTAGAGGCGCAGTCATCATGACCACCCCGCTTGACCGTATCCGCAACTTCTCGATCATCGCGCACATCGATCACGGCAAGTCGACACTGGCCGATCGGTTGATCCAGCGCACCGGCGGGCTCTCCGAGCGCGAGATGTCCGCGCAGGTGCTCGACAATATGGAGATCGAGAAGGAGCGCGGCATCACGATCAAGGCGCAGACCGTGCGCCTCGAGTGGAAGGGGCATGTCCTCAACCTGATGGACACGCCGGGCCACGTCGATTTCGCTTATGAAGTGTCGCGCAGCCTCGCCGCGTGCGAGGGCGCGCTGCTGGTGGTCGATGCGGCGCAGGGGGTCGAGGCGCAGACGCTCGCCAACGTCTATCAGTCGATCGAGCACGATCACGAAATCGTGCCGGTGATCAACAAGATCGACCTCCCCGCCGCCGAGCCCGAAAAGGTGCGGCACGAGATCGAGGATATCATCGGTCTCGACGCCTCCAACGCGATCCTCGCCTCGGCCAAATCCGGGATCGGGATCGACGAGATCCTCGACGCGGTGGTCGAGCGCATCCCGGCGCCCAAGGGCGATCCCGCCGCGCCGTTGAAGGCGATGCTGGTCGATAGCTGGTACGACCCGTATCTCGGGGTGGTGATCCTCGTCCGCGTCGTCGACGGCACGCTGCGCAAGGGGCAGCAGGTGACCTTCATGCAGGCGGGGACGCAGCATCTGGTCGATCGCGTCGGCTGCTTCCGCCCCAAGATCGAGCAACTGACCGATCTCGGCCCGGGCGAGATCGGCTTCATCACCGCGCAGATCAAGGATGTCGCGCAGGCGCGCGTCGGCGACACGCTGACCGACGCCAAGCGCCCCGCGACCGAGGCGTTGCCGGGGTTCAAGGAAGTCCAGCCGGTGGTGTTCTGCGGGCTGTTCCCGGTCGACGCCAACGACTTCGAGAAATTGCGCGAATCGATCAGCAAGCTCAGGCTCAACGACGCCTCGTTCAGCTTCGAGATGGAAACCTCGGCGGCTTTGGGCTTTGGCTTCCGCTGCGGCTTCCTCGGGCTGCTGCATCTGGAGATCATCCAGGAGCGGCTGACCCGCGAATACGACCTCGATCTCATCACCACCGCGCCGAGTGTGGTCTATCAGATCGAGCTGACCCACGGCGGCGGGCATATCGAGCTGCACAACCCGGCCGACATGCCCGATCCCAACAAGATCGAGACGATCAGCGAGCCGTGGATCGACGCGACGATCTACGTGCCCGACGAATATCTCGGCTCGATCCTCAAATTGTGCCAGGACCGGCGCGGGATCCAGAAGGACCTCACTTATGTCGGCGGACGCGCGCAATTGCGCTACGAACTGCCGCTCAACGAAGTGGTGTTCGATTTCTACGACCGCCTGAAGTCGATCAGCCGCGGCTATGCCAGCTTCGACTATCACCAGATCGGCTATCGCGAGGGGGACCTCGTCAAGATGTCGATCCTGGTCAATGCCGAGCCGGTCGACGCGCTGAGCATGATCGTCCACCGCGCCTCGGCCGAGACGCGTGGGCGTGGAATGTGCGAGCGGCTCAAGGATCTGATCCCGCGGCATCTGTTCAAGATCCCGATCCAGGCGGCGATCGGCGGCAAGGTGATCGCGCGCGAGACGATCGCCGCGCTGCGCAAGGACGTCACCGCCAAATGCTATGGCGGCGATATCACGCGTAAGCGCAAGCTGCTCGAGAAGCAGAAGGAAGGTAAGAAGCGGATGCGCGAATACGGGTCGGTGCAGATTCCGCAGGAAGCCTTCATCGCCGCGCTGCGGATGGGCGACGAGGGGTGATGTTCTCCCCGTCATTGCGCCAATGACGGGTGAGCCTCCCCGTTACCCCGGCCCCTTCGACTGCCTGCCTTGGCAGGCAGGCGCTCAGGACAGAGGCCGGGGTGACGGTTGGGAGAAGCGATGCGTGCGCACTTTGATCGCCCTTATCCTCGCGCTCCTCGCTATCCCCGCCGCCGCGCAGGAGCGCGCGCCTTTGGTCCTCGCCGCCGCCTCGTTGCAGGAATCGATGAACGCCGCCGCGGATGCCTGGGCGAGCGCCGGGCATCAGCGGCCGACGATCTCCTTCGCCGCCTCCTCCGCGCTCGCGCGGCAGGCGATCGCGGGCGCCCCGGCCGATCTGTTCGTCTCCGCCGACGAGGAATGGATGGACGCGCTCGCTGCGAAGGGCCTGCTGGCCCAGGGGACGCGCGCCGATCTGGTCGGCAACCGATTGGTGGTGGTCGAGCCGGCGAGCGGACGGACGCGGCTGACGGTGCGGACGCTCGGCGCGACGCTGGCGCGCGGCGCGGTGGCGATGGCCGATCCGGCGGCGGTGCCGGCAGGCAAATACGGCCAGGCGGCGCTCGAGAAGCTCGGCGCGTGGCAGGCGATCGCGCCCAAAATGGTGCGCGTGGAGAATGTCCGCGCGGCGCTGGCGCTGGTCGAGCGTGGCGCTGCGCCGTTCGGGATCGTCTATGCAACCGACGCCGCGGCATCGACGAAGGTGCGCGTCGCCGGCATGTTCCCGGCATCGAGCCACCCGCCGATCCGTTATCCGGTCGCGCGGCTCGCGGCGTCGCGTAACCCGGCGGCGGAGGGCTTTCGCCGCTTCCTGCTGAGTGCGCGCGGCCACGCGATCTTCGCCCGCTTCGGTTTCACGCGGCCCTGACGGTGGAGAGCGTCTGGTCGATCGTGCGGCTGTCGCTGCTGGTCGGCGGGGTAGGGACGCTGGCGGTGCTGCCGGTCGCCTTCCTGCTCGCTTACGCGCTGGCGCGCGGGCGGTTTCCGGGGCGGACCTTGCTCGATGCGCTGATCCATCTGCCGTTGGTGGTGCCGCCGGTGGTGACCGGCTGGGTGCTGCTGATCGCCTTCGCGCCGGCGGGGCCGATCGGGGGGCCGCTCGAACGCTGGTTCGGGGTGACCCTGCTGTTCCGCTGGACCGGCGCGGCGCTGGCGGCGGCGGTGATGGCCTTGCCGCTCGCGGTGCGCGCGATCCGGCTGTCGCTGGAGTCGGTCGACCGGCGGCTCGAGGATGCGGCCCGGACGCTGGGCGCGGGGCGCTGGCGGACCTTCCGCACGATCACCTTGCCCTTGTGCTGGCCGGGCGTGCTCGCCGGGGCGACGCTCGCCTTTGCGCGCGCGCTGGGGGAATTCGGCGCGACGATCACCTTCGTCTCCAACGTGCCGGGCGAGACCGAAACGCTGCCGCTCGCCATCTATGCCGCGCTCCAGCGGCCGGGCGGGGAGGATCTGGTGTGGCGGCTGGCGGCGATCTCGGTCGCGATCAGCCTGGTCGCGCTGCTCGTCTCGGAATGGCTGGCGCGCCGCGCCGGGCGGGGCGTGCATGTCCTTTGATATCGACGTGACGCTGCGCCGCGGCGATGCCTTGGTCGCCACCGCCTTCGTCGCGGAAGAACAGGCGGTGGCGCTGGTCGGCCCGTCGGGCGTCGGCAAGACCAGCGTGCTCGACATGATCGCCGGGCTGCTGCGCCCCGATCGCGGGCATGTCCGTGTCGGCGGACGCGTGCTGACCGATCGCGCGGCGCGGGTGGAGGTGCCGGCGCATCATCGCCGCGCCGGCTATGTCTTTCAGGACGCGCGGCTATTCCCGCATCTCGATGTGCGGCGCAACCTGCTCTACGGCGCGAAGGATGCGGCGCGGCTGGCGACGATCGCCGCCTCGCTCGATATCGCGCATCTGCTCGATCGCTGGCCGCGCGCCTTGTCGGGGGGCGAAGCGCGGCGCGTGGCAATCGGTCGGGCGTTGCTGTCCGATCCCGAATTCCTGCTGCTCGACGAGCCCTTGTCGTCGCTCGACGCGCTGCGGCGCGAGGAAGCGATGCGGCTGATCGAGCGCGTGCGCGACGACAGCGGGCTGCCGCTGCTGCTCGTCACCCACGACGAGCGCGAGGCGGAGCGGCTGTGCGCGCGGGTGGTCAGGATGTAGCGACCGCGGCGCGCTGCGGGTGATGCGGGACGAGCACGAGCGTGTCGCCCTCGACCCGCCACGATTGCAACCGCGAGAGGAAGTTCATCCCCAAAACGTCGACATTGCCGAACGACGGCGAGACGACCACCGGCAGGTCGCGGGCGACGACATTGCCGAGCTGCAATTCGTCGACGGTGGCGGTCTGCGCGTGAATCGTGCCGTTGGCGGTGCGCAGCAGCACCGGGAAATCGGGCTGCTCGACATCGAGCCCGGCCTCGGTCGCGCTGTCGGCGGACAAAGCGGTGATCGTCGCGCCGCTATCGACCAGCATCCGCCGCGTCGTGCCGCCGAAACGGGCGGTGACCCAGAAATGCCCGTCGCGCGACATGCGGACGCGGGTTTCCTTGCCGGTCACCTCCTCGGCCGACGAATCGAATGCGCGCATGAAGCGCCCGACATGCGGGTCCATCCGCCCGCGCTCGTCGACCAGCATCGCCAGCACGAAGACGAGACCGAGCAGGATCGCGAGGTTCACGACGCGCCCGACGATCGGGACGCGGCGCAGCATCCCGGCGAGGACGATGACGCCGAGCAGGAGCGCGAAGGTGGGGAGGTGCGGGGTAAAGTGGGCGAGATCGGGCATGGGGGGCGGCCGGGAGAGCAGGGGAAGGCGCGCGGACCCTGTAATGGCGAGGCTGTACATAGCCTGACCGACTGTAAATTTCCCGTCGTCACCCGGGCCTTGAGCCGAGGTCCATTGTGCCGCACGCCCTGCGGCTAGAGCCTCTTGTCCAGCGCCTGCCTCCCGATGGACCCCGGCTCAAGCCTGTCCTGAGCGCCTGCCTGCCAAGGCAGGCAGTCGAAGGGGCCGCAGCTACGGTGGTGCCTGTGTCGACCGGTTGCCCCCCACCGGACACGAAAAAGGGCGGCCCGTTGCCGGGCCGCCCCAATTCGTTGTCGCCGAAGGCGGATTAGCGCTTCGAGAACTGGAAGCTACGACGTGCCTTGGCGCGGCCGTACTTCTTACGCTCCACCGCGCGGCTGTCGCGGGTGAGGAAGCCGGCGGCCTTGACCGGCGAACGCAGCGCCGGCTCATACTTGGTCAGCGCCTGGCTGATGCCGTGCTTGACCGCGCCGGCCTGACCCGAAAGCCCGCCGCCCTTGACCGAGCAGATCACGTCATACTGGCCTTCGCGCTCGGTGATCCCGAACACCTGGTTGATGACGAGACGCAGCGTCGGACGCGCGAAATAGATTTCCTGATCACGGCCGTTGATCGTGATCTTGCCGGTGCCGGGCTTGAGCCACACGCGGGCGACGGCGTCCTTGCGGCGACCGGTCGCATAGGCGCGGCCGAACTTGTCGAGCTCCTGCGCACGCAGCGGGGCGCGCTGGACCGGCTCGTCGATCTGGCCGGCGAGATAGGCTTCGGCCTTGTCTTCCGAAGCGGTGACGGCCGCCTCGCGCTGCTGGTTGAGCGCGGCGCCGAGGTCGGCGAGGGACTGGCGATTGTCGGACATTATGCGCCCACCTTGTTCTTGCGGTTCATCGCCGCGATGTCGAGCGGCTCGGGGTTCTGCGCGGCATGCGGATGCTCGCTGCCCTTGAAGATGCGCAGGTTGCGCATCTGCTGACGACCGAGCGGGCCGCGCGGGATCATGCGCTCGACGGCCTTTTCGAGCACGCGCTCGGGGAAGCGGCCTTCCAGCACCTTGCCGGCGGTGACGCCCTTGATGCCGCCGGCATAGCCGGTGTGCTTGTAATAGACCTTGTCCGCCAGCTTGTTGCCGGTGAAACGGATCTTGTCGGCGTTGATCACGATGACATTGTCACCGCAATCGACGTGCGGGGTGAAGCTCGGCTTGTGCTTGCCGCGCAGGACATTGGCGATCACCACCGCCGCGCGACCGACCACCAGGCCGTCGGCATCGACGATATGCCACTTCTTCTCCACCTCATGCGGCTTGGCCGACTTGGTGGTCTTCATCAGCGCCTTCATGGCTGTTCGACCTCATCAAAACGAAAGGACGCCGCACCCGCGGGGCACGGCGCCGACGCGCGGCCAATGCGGGAGGGCCGGCGGAAAGTCAAGATTTCCGCGCGGTTCCTGACGGGTATTATAATACCGCTTCGGCGACCCACGCGGCGACCGCGGGGGTGGCGGTCGCCGGCCAATGCTCGATCGCGGCAAGATCATAAGGGTGGAGCGCGGCGATTCGCGCCGCCACCGCATCGATCCGCGCGGGGAGCGTCTTGAGCTGCATCGCCACCTCGTCGCCCTGTTCGATCGCGCCCTGCCAGCGATAGACCGAACGGCAGTCGAGGATATTGGCGCAGGCGATCAGCCGTTCCGCGAGCAAGGTCCGCGCGATCGATTCGGCGGTGTCGCGATCGGGGCAGGTGACCTGGACGATCGCGATAGTGGCGGTCACCGGCGCCGCGCGCCGATCACATGCGCCGCGGCGACGGTGGCGATCAGCAGCAGCGCGGCATTGGCCTGATGCGCGACCGCGACGCCGATCTGCACCCCGGTCAGCAGCGTCGCGATGCCGAGCGAGACCTGCAGCACCACCAGCAGCACGACCGCGGTGCCCGTCCCGCGCCCGGCGCGCAGGGCGAGGATGAACAGCGCGCCCGCGGCGACGAAGGCGAGCCAGCGGTGGATGAACTGGACGACGATCGGATTGTCGACCGCATTGATCCACGCCGGGGTCAGCATCGGCACCTCGGGCGGAAAGAAAGCGTCGCCCATCAGCGGCCAGCTGGCAAAGGCGTAACCCGCGTCGAGCCCGGCGGTGAAGGCGCCGAAGGTGATCTGCGCGGCGAGCAGTAGCAGGGCAATGATCGCGATCGGGCGCAGCCGTGCCGGGCGCGCCAGCGGATTATGCGCGAGATCGTTGAGATCGAGCGCGGTCCATACGATCGCCGCCAGGATCACGAGCGCGGTCATCAGATGGACCGCGAGGCGGATATGGCTCACGTCGGTGCGCACCGACAGGCCGGAGCTGACCATCCACCAGCCGATCGCGCCCTGCAGCCCGCCCAGCGCGAGAATCCCGGTGAGTCGCCAGCCATAGCCGCGCGGTACGCGGCGCTTCACCACGAACCAGAGCAAGGGCAGCGCGAAGGCGAGCCCGATCACGCGGCCCAGCACGCGGTGGATATATTCCCAGAAGAAGATCGCCTTGAACCCGGCGAGCGTCATTCCGCGGTTGAGCTGCTGATATTCGGGGATGCGCTGGTAGCCCGCGAACTCGGCCTGCCATTGCGCGTCGTTGAGGGGGGGGATGATCCCGCTGATCGGCTTCCACTGGGTGATCGACAGCCCGGATTCGGTGAGCCGCGTGATCCCGCCGACCACCACCATCGCGACGATCAGCGCCGCGACGCACCACAGCCAGCGCGCCAGCGTGGCGGGGCGGGCGGTCGAAACATAGCCGGGGGTAGGTTGCAGCATGGGCCGCCCTTGAACGTATTCGATGAGGAAAAAGACCCGCCGCGCCTAGCTCAGCCCGCCCTTTGTGCCAAGCGAAGGCGGGCCGGCGAAGGAAAATTGACGATGTGATATTGTAACATACCGCCAGGCGCGCTACATGGCGCGGCGAATGGGAAGCACGACTCGCCTTGGCCCGATGGGGGCGCTCGATCGGATGGCAATCATGCTGTCCGGGCTGTGCGTGGTGCATTGCCTCGCCAGCGCGGTGCTGGTGGCGATGCTGTCGACGGTCGGCGGGATGCTCGGCAACCCGATCTTTCACGAGGTCGGGCTGACGCTGGCGATCATTCTCGGCGCGGTGGCGCTGGGCCGCGGGGTGCTCCACCACGGCTATCTGATGCCGCTGGCGATGGGCAGCCTGGGGCTCGGCATCATGGCCGGCGCGATGACGCTGCCGCACGACGGCAGCCATGCCGAAGCTTTGTGGACGGTGATCGGGGTCGGCATCCTTGCGTTCGGTCACGATCTCAACCGCCGCGCCGAGAACTGACACCCGCCGGGTTGTCGCGGGGCCTCGCGAGGCCTAGATTTAGGTTATGGCCGCTCACGCCCACCACGATCATCACGAGCCGCAGGGCGACGATCTCGCGCGCGCCGCGCAGCAGACGCTGGAGCGGTCGGGCGAGCAATGGACCGCGATGCGCGCCAGCGTGTTCGGCGCGCTCGCCGGGTTCGACAAACCGGCCTCGGCCTATGACATCGCTGATGCGGTGTCGAAGCGCGAGGGGCGACGGATCGCCGCCAACAGCGTCTACCGCATCCTCGATCTGTTCGTCGGCGCGAATCTCGCGCGGCGGGTGGAAAGCGCCAATGCCTATGTCGCCAACGCGCACCCCGATTGCCGCCACGATTGCATTTTCCTGGTGTGCGACGTTTGCGGGCAGACGACGCATCTCGACGACGACAAATTGACCCAGGCGGTGCGCCGCGCGGCGGAAGGCGTTGGTTTTGTCCCGGAACGTCCGGTGATCGAGGTGCGCGGCACCTGCGCGATATGCGCGCAACCGGCGAACTGATCGAACCGTCGCAATCGACAGCGGTTTTCGGCTGGAGTAGGACGCTCGCATGAGCGACCTCCCCCAC
>NZ_MKRR01000146.1:9557-9944 GCF_001897045.1 Sphingomonas sp. 66-10 | reverse complement strand
CGCCCGATCCACCCCAAGCCGTTCCAGAACCCGCACCCGCCGATCTATATGGCCTGCACCCGCGAGGCGACGCTCGTCGCCGCCGGTTCGCGCGGTATCGGCGCTTTGGTGCTGGGCTTCGCCGGCCCGGACGATATCGCCAAGAAGAATGCGGTCTATCGCGAGCATTTCCGCAATCGTAAGCCCGAGGATCAGGTCGGCTTCCGCCCGACCGAGCATCTCGCCGCGCTGTGCCCGTCGATCGTGCTCGATGACCGCGAAAAGGCGCGCAAGATCGGTCTGCGCGGGCAGCGCTTCTTCGTCGAGAGCCTCGGCCACTGGTATCAGGGCGGCCCGAAGCCGACGATCGACGAGGAGCTGACCGGCGACCAGCAGGCGGCGATCCTC
>NZ_MKRR01000146.1:7552-9490 GCF_001897045.1 Sphingomonas sp. 66-10 | reverse complement strand
GAGATCCTGTTCCTGTTCCAGATGGGCGGCGTGCCGCACGCCGCGATCATGGAGACGATCCGCAACATCGGCGAGAAAGTCATCCCGCACTTCCGCGCGTTGGAAGCGGCTAAAAAGGCGGCCGAATAATCTCCCTCCCACCTGGCCTGCCCAATCGGGCGGGCCATTTTTTTAGGCGAGGAGAGAGATATGCGCGCGATTGCGATCACCGGCTTCGGCGGCCTCGAGCGGCTGCAACTGGCCGACTTGCCCCAGCCGACGCCGGGACCGGGCGAGGTGCTGGTCAAGGTGGCCTATGCCGGGGTCAACCCGGCCGACTGGAAGGCGCGCGAGGGCAAGCTCTCGCGTTATTTCGAGTATAAATTCCCGTTCGTACTTGGGTTCGATCTTTCCGGCACGGTTGCGGCGGTCGGTGCCGGGGTCGAGGGGGTGAAACCCGGCGACGCGGTGTTCGGCATGTCGAAACAGGGGCAGGGCGAGAATGGCGCTTATGCCGACTATTGCCTCGCCTGGCCGGCGATGCTCGCGCCCCCGCCGCCCGCGATGAGCGCGGCCGAAGCCGCCGGGCTGCCGGTGGCGGGCGTCACCGCTTATGGCGGGCTGGTCGATGCCGGCGCGCTCAAGGCCGGGCAGAGCGTCCTGATCAACGGCGGCGCCGGCGGGGTCGGCAGCCTCGCGATCCAGATCGCGCGCGCGGTCGGCGCGCGGGTCGCGGTGACCTGCGGTGCGCGCAACGCGGATTATGTCCGCGAGCTCGGCGCCGAGCGCGCGATCGATTATGCCAACGAGGATGTCGTCGCCGCGGTGCGCGACTGGACCGGCGGCGCAGGGGTCGATCTGGTGCTCGATGCGGTCGGGCTCGATACGTTGCTGCCGCGCGCGACCGAACTGGTGAAAGCGGGCGGCCGTTTCGTCGAGATCGAGACGTTGATCTCGGCGGCGAGCGAGGAGCAGGTCGCCGCCGCGGCTACGAAGGGCGTGACGATCCTCTCCAATATGGTCGCGGTGATGCGCCAGCCCGAGCATCTCGCGGGGCTCGCGGCGATGTGTGCCGCGGGCAAGGTGCGCGCCGCGCCGACCGAGGCGCTGCCGCTCGCCGATGCCGCCGAGGCGCACCGGCGCGTCGAAAGCGGGCATGTCCGCGGCAAGATCGTGCTCGCGGTGGCGGCGCAATGACCGCGGTGCAGATCATCGACGATCTCGTCGCGCGGCCGGGCGAGGGCAAGGCGCTGCTCGATGCCTATATGGCCGATTACGCCCCCGGCGCGCGGGCGCGCGGGATGGTGCTCGATCGCGTGCTGGTCAGCCCGCCCTTGTGGATGGACGATCAGCCCAACACGCTGACGATCGTCTGGAATGTCGAGGGGGCCGCGGGCTGGTGGGGGATGCGCCTCGCCGCCGGCGCCGATCCGAGCGCGACGGCGTTCTGGGAAACCGCCGGCGCCCGGCTGGTCAGCCGCGCGCGCCGCTTCGCCGCGGCGCCCGAGGATGTGGAGACGCTGTGCAATGGCTAAATTCACCGCGCTGATCACGCTCCAGCCCGGCGCCGATCGCGCCGCCTTCGCGCGCAATATCGGCGATACGACGCTCGCCCAGCCGACCTTGCCGGGGGTGTTCGACGGGGGCGACCTGATCCTCCACCGTCAGGTCGCGAACGAGGCCGTCCCGAGCGACGCGGCGATCGCGCATATCGACAGCGCCGTCTACGAACCGATCGGCGGCGGCGCGCATGAGCCGGGGCTGCGGAACGGGGTCTATCGCTGCCTGCTGCTCGCGGTGAAGCCGGGCACGCCGGAGGCGACGGTACGTCAGTTCGAAAGCGAGACGCTGGCGATGCCGCATTATATCGGCACGATCCGCAACTGGCGGTTGAGCCGGGTGACCAAGGCGAGCGGCGCGCGCGTGTGGACGCATGTGTGGGAGCAGGAATATGCCGAT
>NZ_MKRR01000146.1:3895-7540 GCF_001897045.1 Sphingomonas sp. 66-10 | reverse complement strand
TCGATCGCTGGTTCGATCCGGAATGCCCGGAGTGGATCGTCGATACGCGGCTGTGCCACAGCTTCTGTGCGTTCGAGCGGAGCGTGCTCAATCCCTGAACAGCGCGAACGGCCCCATCAAAGTACTACCTTGATGGGAACCCAAGGCGGGGACCCAGACTGGGCCTCCGCCTCCGCGGGAGCACATTAAGTCCGCGCGCTCGTCACCACCGGGCCTTGCGACAGCGCGCAAGTATAAACGCGCGCCTTCACCCGCCAGCCGTCGGAGGTGCGGACCAGCACATCGTCATATTGCCCCCACATCGAATAGAGCGCGCCGGGGAAATCACCCTGGCCGAGATGCACCGCATAATAATGCACCTTGGCCCGCGCACTATCGCCGTCGATCGCGATGCGGAAATTGCCGACATTGTGATGCGTCGCGCCGCAATTGGAGTTCGGCCCGAGATTGGCGTGCATCGAGGCAATCAGGCTTGCGCGGTCGGGGCTGATCACACCGGGGCCGAGCGCCTGGGTATAATCACCCGTCGCATCGGCGGCGAAGACTTCGTGCAGATCATCGAAAGTCTTCCCGTCGACGATCTCGCAATAGCGGATATAGACCTGCTGGATCGCGCGCTCGTCGAGCAGCATTTGCAGCGACATAGGAATCCTTCCTCTCACGAAGCCTGGGGGATTGCGGCACCGAGCAGCGACGGATCGCCGACATGCGCGGCGAGCGCATATTCCCAGCGCGTCGCGCGCCACCCCTCGGCGGTGCGGCGCCAGCGCACATGATAGCGGCCGATCGCCTCGTAGACGCGCGTCGCGTAGAGCTGATCGCAATGGAAGGCGCGGAACGGAGTGGTGCTGGTCGCGGTATCGCCCTCGACGGTAGCGAGCGTTGGCCCGAACAGATGCTGCGTCGGCCCGCACGGATCGAGGAAGCCGCTGATCATCGCGACGAAATTGGCGCGTCCGCGCACCGCCTCGGGGGCAAGCGTCACCGCGGCGACGTCTTCGGCGAACACCTGATCGAGCAGCGCCCAGTCGCGCGCGTCGAGCGCCTGCGAATAGGTCGCCATCGCCACTTCGATCGCTTGCCGATCGTCCATCGCTCTCTCCTGATTCGTAATTTGATTGCTTGAATGTAGCGCAAAGTGGGTCGAAGGTACGTAAAAGATATCTGCTTGCGTGAAGGAGACGGGTGTGGGGCGGTTGAGCGGAAAGACGGCGCTGATCCTGGGCGTCGCGCCCGGCAATCTCGGCGAGCATATCGCGCAACGCTTCGTCGACGAGGGCGCGCGGCTGATGATCGCCGGGCGTCGTGCGGAACCGCTCGACGAGGTGGCCGCGCGGGTCGGCGCGCTCGCGCAGGTCTGCGATATCGAGAAGGAAAGCGATATTCGCGCGCTGGTCGCGGCGGCGCAGGAACGGCTGGGTCGAATCGATATCGCGCTCAACGCCACCGGCTGGGGGCTGCTCAAGCCGTTCACCGAGCATGACCGCGCCGAGCTGGAGCGGATGTGCGCGGTGCAGTTCATCGGGCCGTTCCAGCTATTCCAGTCGCTGGTCGAGGTGATGCCGGCGGGCGGGTCGATCATCCAGATCTCCTCGGTCACCGCGACGATCATGTTCGATCACCACGCCGCTTATATGGGGACCAAGGCGGGGCTCGATCACGTTATCCGCTGCGTCGCGCACGAATATGGCCATAAGGGCATCCGCGCCAATTCGCTGTCGCCGGGCGGGATCGCCGATACGCCGATGTCGGGCGGCGGGCTCGATCTGCCCAAGGTGCGCGATCTCTATGCGCGCGAAATCCCGCTCGGGCGGCCCGGGGTGGCAGGGGACGTGGCGGATGCGGCCTTGTGGCTGGCGAGCGACGAATCCGCCTTCGTCACCGGGCAGAATATCCATGTCAGCGGCGGGCAGACGCTGCGCCGCAATCCGTCGATCGGGGAAGTGTTTGCCGCTTTCGGAGGGTGAGCGCGATGCTTGAAGGGGCGTATCGGATCGGGCTGGGGCTGATCGTCGCAATGGGGCTGATGGCCTTCGCGACGACGATCCGCGCCCCCAACGGCTATGGCCGCTATCTCAATAAGTTCGAGGGGACGATCGCCGCGCGCCCCGGCTGGCTGATCTTCGAGGCGCCGCAGTGGATGGCCTTCGCGCTGACCTTCTGGTTCGCCGCGCGCGCGATCAATATCAATGCGGCGACCTTGCTGCTGTTCGGCTTGTGGCAGGCGCATTATCTCTATCGCGGGCTGGTGATGCCGTTTCTGATGCGGATTGGCAGCAAGCGGCTGCCGATCGCGACGATCTGGTTCGGGCTGCCGTTCAATGCGCTCAACGGTTTCGTGAACGGCTATGCGGTCGGGCATGCCGAGCATCTGGCGAGCGCTTCGTGGCTGGGCGATCCGCGCTTCATTGCCGGCCTCGCGATCGCGGGCGTAGGCTGGGTGATCAACGTCCATTCCGACAATCTGCTGTTCCGGCTGAGGAAGCCCGGCGAGACGGGGTATCGCGTGCCTTACGGCGGGATGTTCCGCTTCGTCTCCAGCGCCAATTATCTCGGCGAGATCATGTTGTGGATCGGCTGGGCGATGATGACCTGGACCGCGGCGGGGCTGATCTTCGCACTGTTCACGATCGCCAACCTCGGCCCTCGCGCGCTGAGCCACCACAAATGGTATCGTGCGACCTTCGCCGATTACCCGCCCGAGCGAAGGGCGCTGATCCCGTTCATCCTGTAACGTCATCCCCGCGGAGGCGGGGATCCATTCTGGCTGGTCGATCGGATTAAATCGCAACCTCAGTGTGAATGGATTCCCGCCTTCGCGGGAATGACGGAACGGGCGCTACCGGTTCGCCCGCGCGACATGCCGGGCGACGCGGCGGCCGGAGAAGAAGCAGTCGGCGTAGGACAGCCCGCTGACATAGGTCTGCGAGGCGATGCCGACCGCGGTGCGCCCGGCGGCGTAGAGCCCGGGGATCGGCTTGCCCGCCTTGTCGAGCACCAGCCCGCTCTCCTCCTCCACCCGCAGCCCGCCGAAGGTGATGACCGGCAGCGGCAGGAATTTGCTCTCTACCGAGATATCCATCGCGTAGAACGGGCCGCGCTCGATCGGCTGCATATCGCTGCGCTCCTTGCCGAACGCATCCTCCACCTCGCCGCGCGCGGCGCGGTTATATGCCGCGACCGTCGCCGCGATCGTTGCGCGGTCCAAGCCGATCTTGTCGGCCAAGGCATCGAGCGTCGGCGCCTTCACCGCGTTGAACGCCAGGTTGAGCAAGGTCACGTCGCGCTGGAACGGCACGAGCATCGGATCGCGCGCCTGTTTGAACGCCTGTTTGCGCAACGCCGCGTCATAGATCAGCCAGCCGATACCGCCCTGATGATCGCCGATATGTTCGCCGAGCGTCGCGCCATAAACGGTTTCGTCGACGAAACGCTCGCCTTTGGCGTTGACGACGATCGCATCGGACCACGCCTTGGGCGGGTTGATGAAGCGCCACGCGCTGATCTTGTCCATCAGCGCGGTCGATCCGCCCGCGGTCATCCCCAGCACGATCCCCGCGCCCTGATCGCCGAGCGTGCCGTTGGGCATCCCCTTGGCATAGGCCGGCGCATAACGCGCGACCATCGCCGGGTTCATGATGAACC
>NZ_MKRR01000146.1:2731-3818 GCF_001897045.1 Sphingomonas sp. 66-10 | reverse complement strand
GGGTGAAGCGCGCCGCGGCGGCAGAACCGGCGGGGATCGACAGCACCTTGATCCCGACCACCCGGCCGTTGCGGTCCATCACCAATTGCCGCGCCTCGGTCAGCGGGTGAAAGGCGAGGCCGAGCCGCAGCGCCGATTGCCGCAGCGGATCATAAATCCCGACACCGAGCCCCCAGGCTTTCTTGCCGTTGCGGGTATAGGCGCGGTGGCCGCGCGCGGCTGGCCTGGCGATCTTGCGATAGCTCGCGACGAGCGAATTGTCCGGGTGGTAGAGGAAGTAATCGAGCGGCGGATAGGACGCCTTCTTGCGCCACACCTTGGCATTGAGCTTGCCGCCGTGCTTTACAATCCAGTCGATCGTCGCCGGGCTTTCCTCGACGAAGCGGCGCAAGGTCGCATCGGCGACGACCTCGCCCGCCTCGACTTTGAGATATTTGTACATCTCCTCCGGCGTGTCTTCCTCGCCGGCCTCTTTCTGGATCGCCGTCCCGCCGCCGGCATAGAAGACGCCGCCGTTCGCCGCGGTCGAGCCGCCGCCCTCGTAGCGGTCGATCGCGATCACGCTGACTCCGCGTTCGAGCGCCTCCAGCGCCGCCGCCACCCCCGCACCGCCGAGCCCGACGACGACCAGATCGGCGGTCTCGGACCAGGGGTGCGCATCGGGATCGTCGAGAACGAGCGGGTCTTCGACCGCGAGGTTCAAACCGGCGGCAAGCGGCGAAACGGTCATGCTGCGGCGATCGTCCCGAGAAATTCGACAAGTGTGGCGTTCACGTCCGGGGTCCGTTCGAGCTGCATCATATGCCCCGCCTTGGGCAAAATGCGCACCGCGCGGACATCGGCGTGATGATCGGGGATATGCGCGATCGGATCGTCGCCGTGCCACGCCTCCAGATCGACGTCATTCTCGCTGCCGATGAAATAGAAAGGCGGCGTGCTCTTGACGCCCTCGAACGCGCGGCGCTGTTCCCAGCGCAGATCCATCGCGCGATACCAGTTGAGCCCGCCGGTGAACCCCGAGCGGCTATATTCGGAGACGAAGAATTCCAGCTCCAGCTCGTTCAGCCACGCCCAGGGCAGCGGCGGC
>NZ_MKRR01000146.1:0-2717 GCF_001897045.1 Sphingomonas sp. 66-10 | reverse complement strand
ACAGAGCGTAGAACACTTTCGACAGGAACCGCCGTGGTTCGGCGTTCAGCGCGGTATCGGCCGGGCCGTAGGGGCGGAAATAGTCGATGTGGATGAAATGGTCTTTGGCGTGTTGCGCCGCCTCGGCCAGCGGCGAGATCGCCGGATCGTGGACCGGGAAGGGGTTCTCCAGCCCGATCACCGCGCGCACGCGTTCGGGGTGGCGCAGCGCAAGGTCGTAGATCGTGAGGATGCCGAAATCGAGCCCGACGAACACCGCCTGTCGTTCGCCGAGATGGTCGAGCAGCCCGATCAGATCGCCGACGGTGTGATCGACGTCATAAGCGCGCGGGTCGGCCGGCGCCTCGGTCTGTCCCATCCCGCGCATGTCGGGCGCGACGATGCGCCACCCGGCCGCGGCGAGCGCGGGTATCTGGCGGTGCCAGCTGAACCAGATGTGCGGAAAGCCGTGGCACAGGATGACCAGCGGGCCTTCACCCTGTTCGACATAATGCATGTCGATATGGTTGATGCGGGCGTAGCGGTGCATCCACGCGGCCATAATCAGCCCTCCGTCAGCGCGGGATAATCGGTGTAGCCCTCGGGGCCGGCGGCATAGAGCCCCTTGAGCTCGAATGGCGCGAGCGCGGCGCCCTCGCGGAAGCGGCGGACGAGATCGGGGTTGCCGATATACGGGCGGCCGAACGAGACCGCATCGGCGCGACCGTCGCCGACGATCTGCTGCGCCTCGGCGAAGTCGATGCTTTCGTTGAGGATCAGCTTGCCGCGCCAATTGGCCGCGGCGACCGCCACCCCGTCGACCTGCGGCACGTTGAGCCGGATCAGGTGGAGATAGGCGACGCCGAGCGGCGCGGCCGCCTGCAACAAGGCGGCATAGGTTTCGGCCGGGTCGTCGTCGTGGATGTCGTTGAACGGATTGCCGGGGCAGATGCGGAAACCGACGCGATCGGCGCCGATCGCGCCCGACAAGGCCTCCAGCACCTCTACCGTGAAGCGGATGCGATTGGCGACGCTGCCGCCGTAGAGATCGGTGCGCCGGTTGGTCCCGGTCGAGAGGAATTGCATCGGCAGATAGCCCGAGGCGCAATGCAGCTCGACCCCGTCGAACCCTGCCGCCAGCGCGAGCCGCGCCGATTGCGCATATTCCTCGACGATCCCCGCGATCTCGTGCGTTTCGAGCGCGCGCGGCATATCCATCTCGACCTGCCCGGCGCCGTCGGCGAAGATCTTGCCGCGCGCCTGCACCGCGGAGGGGGCGATCGTCTCGGCATCGGGATGCTTGTTGAGCCGGCTGGCGATGCGCCCGCAATGCATCAACTGGACGACGATCCGTCCGCCCGCGTCATGCACCGCATCGGTTACCGCGCGCCACCCGGCGGCCTGTGCCGCATTGTGCAGCCCCGGGGTGCGGCAATAGCCCTTGCCGGCCGCGCTCGGCTGGGTGCCCTCGGTGACGATCAGCCCGGCGCTGGCGCGCTGGCGGTAATATTCGGTCATCAGCGCATTGGGCACGTCGCCCTCGCCGGCGCGGCTGCGCGTCATCGGGGCCATCACGATCCGGTTGGCGAGCGACATCGCGCCGAGCTTTACGGGATCGAACAGGGTGGCCATCGTCAGCGTACCCGGACGCGCGGCGCCTCGGCGGTGCCACGCATACGATTGATGAACTGGTCGAGCGGCGCCGGTTCGGGCACCGGTCCCTCGGGCGCGCCACTACGCGCCCAGAATTCGCGCCACGAAGGGAAGAGTTCGTGGAACCCGCCTTCATAGGGTTCGCGCCCCGGCCAGCGCATCTTGCGGTCGCCGATCGGCGGCTTGTTGAGATCGGTCGCGTACCAATAGAGCGGCAGCCGGCGACGGAAATACCAGCGCCCGTCGATCCGCTCATAATCGTCGACATACATCATCTGCATGATCACCCATTCGGGGCCGGTCTCATGCTCGTTCTTCGAATAGACGATCCCGCGCGCGTGATCAGGATCGTCGAACTCGATGATGTGCCCGCCGATATGATGCGAGGTGCCGTTGAACTGCACCCGCATCGTCTCGTCGAGATAGGCGCGCAGCGCCTCGCGCCCGCTGGTTTCCCTGCCGACGCGGACATCGGCGGGGAACAGCCCGACCATCGCGTCCATGTCGCGCATGTCGAGCGCCAGCGCATATTTGGCGGGCAACTGGCGGATCGCGTCGAGCGATTCGAGCCGGTCGATCCGCGCGGCGAGATCGTCAGACAAAATACGAGCCTCCGTTGACGGTGACGACGCTGCCGGTGGCGTAGGAGGATTGGTCGCTGGCAAGGAACAATGCCGCCGCGGCGATCTCCGCCGGCTGCGCCATTCGGCCGAGCGGGACGGCGGCCTCCATCGCTTTCACCGCATCGTCAGGGACGCTTTGCATGATCGGGGTGTTGGTCGGGCCGGGGTGGATCGCGTTGACGCGGATGCCGCGCGGCGCGACCTCGCGCGCCAGCCCGCGGGTCAGCCCGACGATCGCCGCCTTGCTGGTGACATAATGGATCGGGCCTTCGCCCGACGCCGCCGAGGTGGAGGCGATATTGACGATCGACCCCCTGGTGCCGTCGCGCGCCATCAGCCGCAAAGCGGCGCGCGCGCACCAGAAGGCGCCGTCGAGATTGACCCCGATCACCCGCCGCCAGCCCTCGTCGGACATATGGATCGTCTGATCGGGATAGGCGCTCGGCGTCTCGCCGCGCGCTA
>NZ_MKRR01000145.1:79250-84993 GCF_001897045.1 Sphingomonas sp. 66-10 | reverse complement strand
CTCGCTAACTCTCTCGTCGCTCAAAACCGGCCATGGATACCTCGACCCGCTTGATCAACATCACAGATGCTCCCTTGTTCAAGGGAGGGAGAAATCGGGCTTACAACGACTGCCCGTCGTCCACGTCGACCACCGCCCCGGTCACCGCCGCCGAGGCATCCGAGGCGAAATACAGCATCAGCGGATCGAGCGCGGTGATGTCCATCATCCGCTTGCGGTGGAACGAGGCGATATGCGCCGCGCCGCCTTCGGTCTGGAACCAGTCGCCGGCGATCTCGGTCTGGACATAGCCCGGCTGGATCACGTTGACGTTGATTCCCTGCCGCACCCACTCGCGGGCCAGATTGCGCCCGAGATGCGCCACGCCGGCCTTGGACGCGGCATAAGCGCTGTCGCCCTGCCCGGTGAGATGCGCGGTGATCGAGCCGATGATGATCGCCCGCCCACGCCCCGTCTCGCGCGCGCCCGCCGCGATCAGCCGCTTGGCGCCCTCGCGCACGGTGAGATAGGCGCCGAGGAAATTGGCGTCGACCAGCTGCCGCAGCCCTTCGACCGATACATCGGTCGCGCGCCCGGCGTGGCTCATCCCGGCATTGGCGACGATCGTATCGACCGTGCCGAAGCGCGCTTCCGCCGCGTCATAAGCGGCGATCGTCGATGCCTCGTCGGCAACGTCGAGCGGCACGGCGAGCGCCGCGGCGCCCAGTTCCGCCGCGAGCGCCTCGACGCGGTCGACGCGCCGCGCGCCGAGCACCACCTTCGCCCCTGCCGCGGCATAAAGCCGCGCGAAATGCGCGCCGAAACCCGACGATGCCCCGGTGATCAATGCGACCCTGCCGCTTAGCGTGAAGCTCACCCGCCCTCTCCCTTTTTTTGAATGATCGCGGACTGCGTTGCGAGGCACGAGGCGCCACGTCAAGCGCGGAAGGGACAGGCGACAGCCGCGGATTCGGCGCATTCTCCCCTCCCCCCTTGCCAGCGCCGCGGCGGACGGCGAAAGCGGGCGAAAGAGAGGTAACGCCACCTATGTCCATCCTGTCCGACCGCTGGATTCGCGAGCGCGCGATCGCCGACCGCATGATCGAGCCGTTCGTCGAGGCGCAGCGCCGCGACGGCTGCATCAGCTATGGCCTGTCCTCCTACGGCTATGACGCGCGGGTCGCCGACGAGTTCAAGATCTTCACCAATGTCGACAATGCGGTGGTCGATCCCAAGGATTTCGCGGCAAACAGCTTCGTCGATCGCAAGACCGGCGTGTGCATCATCCCGCCCAACAGCTTCGCGCTGGCGCGGACGGTGGAATATTTCCGCGTGCCGCGCGACGTGCTGGTGATCTGCCTCGGCAAATCGACCTATGCACGCTGCGGGATCATCGTGAACGTCACCCCGCTCGAGCCGGGCTGGGAGGGGCATGTCACGCTCGAATTCTCCAACACCACCCCGCTCCCGGCGAAAATCTACGCCAATGAGGGCGCGTGCCAGTTCCTGTTCCTCCAGGGCAACGAACCGTGCGAGACGAGCTACGCCGACCGCGCGGGCAAATATATGGGGCAGCAAGGGGTAACGTTGCCGCGGTTGTGACGACAGGCGGCGCGGCCGCCGTCGTCATCCCAGCGCAAGCTGGGATCTCAGGCCGCAGGCGCGCGCTCCGCGGCACGCGATCCCAGCTTGCGCTGGGATGACGAATAGTAGCAGCCGCACCCGCGCCGCGTTACGTTCCGCCGATGCGACAGGATCGACCGGAAACCTCCGTAATCCATGTCTATGACCGCCACGGCGCGGCATGGGCGGCGCTGCGCGGCGACCGGCTACCCGAGCAGGCGTGGCTCGACCGCTTTTGCGCGCTGCTCGCCCCACGTTCGACCGTGCTCGATATCGGTTGCGGATCGGGGGTTCCGATCGCGCGTGCGCTGATCAACCGCGGGTTCGATGTGACCGGCGTGGATGCCAGTCCGACGATGCTAGCGCTGTTCCGCGCCAACCTGCCGACCGCGCCCGCGCATCTCGCCGATATGCGCAGGCTTTCGCTCGGGCGGCGATTTGCGGGGCTGCTCGCGTGGGACAGCTTCTTTCACCTGCCGCCCGCCGATCAGCGCGGCATGTTCGCACGGTTCGCGGCGCATGCCGCCCCCGGGGCGGCACTGATGTTCACGAGCGGCACCAGCGAAGGCAGCGCAATCGGCAAACTCGAAGGCGAACCGCTCTATCACGGCAGCCTTTCCCCGGACGAATATCGCAACCTGCTCGCCGCCGCCGCGTTCGATGTGATCGACCACATTGCGGAGGACCCGAGTTGCGGCGGGCGAACCGTCTGGCTCGCCCGGCGGCGCGGACAAGTCGAATAGACCTGCCGCCCGGCTCCGCGCCCGACGAAAGGAGCAATGAATGCATGCCGGATCATGCCTTTGCGGCGCCATCACCTTCACCGTTGCCGGCGATCTCCCGCCGCCGGCGGTCTGCCACTGCTCGCAATGCCGCAAACAATCGGGGCATTGCTTCGCCTCGACCGAGGTGCCGACATCGGCATTGACCATCGCGGACGAGCACTCGCTGGCGTGGTTCCAATCGTCGGAAAAGGCCAGGCGCGGCTTCTGCGCCTCATGCGGGTCGACGCTTTTCTGGGCGCCGTTGCACGACGACAAGATCGCGGTGGCGATGGGGGCGTTCGACAAGCCCACCGGCACGACGATCGGGATGCACATCTACGTCGCCGACAAGGGCGATTATTACGACATCACCGATGGTCTGCCGCAGCGTGCGGCGTCGTGAACGAGCGACGAGCGGCGCGGACGATCCGCATCGCCGCCGCCTTGATCGACGACCGCGCCGGGCGGTTGCTGCTGGTCCGAAAGGCGGGGGCACGGCGGTTCATGCTGGCGGGCGGCAAGATCGAGCCCGGCGAGGCACCACTGGATGCGCTGTTGCGCGAGTTGGATGAGGAGATCGGCCTGACATTGTCGGATGAAGACGCTCGATACGTTGGTCGCTTCTCCGCGCCGGCTGCCAACGAACCGGATCATATCGTCGACGCCGAGATCTTCCATGTGCGCGCCTCACATCTGCCCCAACCGCGCGCGGAGATCGAAGCGGCCGTCTGGGTCGATCACGTCGAAGCCGCGGCTATGCCGTTGGCACCACTCGTCCGCGATCACATCCTGCCGCTGGCCCGCACGCTTTGCGCGGAATACGAACCACTCGTCGCCAGCTTGTCGAAGCGAGGTCGGTCACTCAGCCGGTGAGGCCGCCCTTCGACAAGCTCAGGGCGAACGGGGGATAGCTGAGCCGGGTTCTCGACGCCCTGTTCGTCCACGAGCCCGCCTCTGCCGCTGCGCGCGGGCCGAAGCACACCCCAAAAGAAAAAGGGCGGCCCCGCAAGGCCGCCCTTCAACCATCGTCGCGAAATGCGCGGCCGTAGCCGTCAGAAATCGCGATAATATTGCTCGTTGCCGATGAAGCCGAGCTTGGTCACGCGCGAACGCTTGATCACCGCCAGCGTCCGATCGACCACGTCGTAACGGGCCTGCCGGTCGGGCTGGAAGTGCAGCTCCGGCTCCGGGCTCATGCCCGCCGCGACGTCGAGATACTGACGCAGCGTCACCATATCGACCGGGGTACCGTTCCAGGTCACCGTGCCGTTGATGTCGATCGCAACGACATTCTTGTCCGGCAGGACCGGGGGTGGCGGCTGATTCTGCTGATTCTGCGGCAGATCGACCTTCACCGCGTGGGTCTGGATCGGGATCGTGATGATGAACATGATGAGGAGAACGAGCATGACGTCGATCAACGGCGTCGTGTTCATTTCCATCATCGGCTCGCCGTCGTCGCGGCCGCCACTCATTGCCATGTCGTGTTACTCCTGACCGCTTCCGCTCACAGCCGCTCGACGCCTTCGCCCGGCGGCGGCTCGGAAATGAAGCCAACCTTGGCGAAACCGGCCATCTGCATGTTGAAGATCGCGCCGCCGATGCAATGCCACGGGGTGTTCACGTCACCGCGGATATGCGCTTCGGGGAGTTCCAGGCCGGGGGCGTTGGGGCCACCCTGCCGAGCGATCTCCTTCTTGAGCTTCTCGACCGCGCGGTTGAGCAGCTCGTCATGCGTCACCGGGGTCAGGCCCCAATAGACTTTGCACGTCCCGTCCGGCGCGCCCATGATCGAGAGCGAAACGTTCTCGGGCTTGGTCGTGGTCGGATCGAAGCGGACATTGGGAAGCTTGAGCTTCACCGTCTGGATCACGACCGGAACCGCGATCAGGAAGATGATGAGGAGCACCAGCATGACGTCCACCAGCGGGGTCGTGTTGATGTCCGACATCGGAGTTTCGGTGGAGTCTCCACCAACGCTCATCGCCATGTGTCAGGCTTTCCTACTCATTCTGCCGTCGGGTCGGGCCGACGGCCGGTCAGCCGGGCGGCCGCGAACGGCCGCCCCGCCTCCCATTTTCATCTTACGCGCGGGTCGCACCGCCGGCGGGCGCCGCGGCGGGCTTCGCCGGGGCCGGCTTGGCAGCGCCGACGCCGGCCGGCTTCACCGCACCGTTCGAGGCGAGGTAGCCGAGCACGTCGTTCGAGAAGGCCGACAGGTCTTCCGCGATCGACTTGTTGCGACGCTGCAGCCAGTTGTAGGCGAGCACCGCCGGCACCGCGACGACGAGGCCGAGCGCGGTCATGATGAGCGCTTCACCGACCGGGCCGGCGACCGCGTCGATCGACGCCTGACCGGCAGCGCCGATCTTGATGAGCGCGCGATAGATGCCGATAACCGTACCGAACAGGCCGATGAACGGCGCGGTCGCGCCGACGGTCGCGAGGAAGGCGAGGCCGGTGCCGAGCTTCGAGTTGATCGAGGCTTCCGAACGCGCCAGCGAACCGTGCAGCCAGTCATGCGCTTCGACCGGATCGGTCAGCTTCTGGTGCTGGTCCTGCGCCGACAGGCCGTCGTCGACGATCTGCTTGTAGGCCGAGTTCTTCTCGAGCTTGGCCGAGCCTTCGCGCAGCGAGTTCGAGTTCCAGAAACCCTGCTGGCTGATGCGCTTCGCCTGGTTGATGATCTTCTGCTGCTCGAACAGCTTCGAGAACAGGATGTAGAAGGAGACGATCGACATCAGCACCAGGATGCCGAACACGGTCTGCGAGATGAGACCGCCTTCCTGAAGCGCGGGGATGAGGCCGTACGGATTGTCGCCCTTGGCGGCCGGCGCAGCGCCGGCGGCGAGAATGGTGATCATCATAAAATGCTAGTCCCTTGAAAAACGAATGGCGTCAAATGTGTGGCCAGTCGGCAGATCACTGCTGGATCTGCCACCGGACGGGCAACGTCTGCCTCGATGCGATCGGCTGACCGTTCTCATCCTTCGCCGGGCTGTAACGGACCCTGCTCTTGGCGATACGGCACGTAGCCTGATCGAGCGCAGCGCTGCCACTCGACGTCGTTACCTCACATTCGCTTACGCGACCGTCGGTGCCGATCGTCAGCATGGCAACCACGCGCCCTTCCTCACCGGCACGAAGCGCCGACGGAGGATAATTGTCCTGGGAGAAATACTGCCCAGGATTGCCCTTCGCGACGGCAGCCTGCGAGACGCGCGGCGGCGGTGGCGGGGCGGGCGGCGGCGCGACCACGACGGGGCGCGGCGGCGGCGGCACCGGCGTCGTGATCACCGGCGGCGCGACGGTCGTCGGCGCCTGCACGATCGGCGGCGGCGTCACGACCGGCGGCGGCGCGACCTTGACGTCGGGCG
>NZ_MKRR01000145.1:73044-79226 GCF_001897045.1 Sphingomonas sp. 66-10 | reverse complement strand
TCACGTATTGGTACGCGAGGCCGGTGACGAAGGCGTAGCCGAGAGCAATATGAAGAACCGCCACGATAGCAATCGCGACGATCTTGCTCCCGCTCATCTTCTGGTCAGCGTAGGCCATTCAGCAGTGAAACTCCCTCATCCCTAGGGCCACTAGGGCCGGATCCCGATCCCCGTTGGAATCGGAGAGCCGTTATGTCCGGAGGCTATAACATACCCCGGCACCGGGCGAGTCCTATCGCGCGGTTTCGAGGCGTGCAAACGCTTTGTCGGACGCAACAAACGTACAATCGTCCCATGGCAGAATTATTTCTGTATCGGAAGCCCGCCTTGGCCTATTCAAAACAGGATGAAGAGAGCCTCGTACCCGGGCGGGCTGGCGGCAGCCGCGCTCGCTGTTTTTGCTTGTATTCCGGCGGTTGCGCAGCGTTCGCCGGCTCCTCCGCAGGCCGCCGCGGAGGCCGGAAGCCCCGCCCCCTCTTACGCCGAAATGGCCGATCTGGTGATCGCCAGCCCGGTGATCGTCGATGCGACGATTCGTTCGACTTCTAAGATAAAACCCACCGAAGCCCCCGGCCTCGCCCCGGGCGCGACACGTTTTTATGTCGAGGCGGATGTCGGCGCGCTGCTGCGCGGCCCCGGGGCGATTCCCCCGCGGATCGGCTATCTGCTCGATGCCGCTCCCGATCCGCTTGGCCGTGTGCCCAAGTATAAGAAATCACGTGTTCTTTTATTCGCGCGACCGGTGCCGGGGCGGAGCGACCAGATCCAGCTCGTCCGCCCCGACGCGCAGCTCGGCTGGTCCCCGGCGAGCGACGCGCTGGCACGGCGAATCGCTGCCGAGGTGCTGGCGGCCGACGCGCCGCCGGTGATCACAGGGGTCGGCAACGCCTTCCATGTCGCGGGCTCCTTGCCCGGTGAAGGCGAGACCCAAGTGTTCCTGCGCACCGCCGATCACCGCCCGGTCTCGCTGTCGATCCTGCGCCGCCCGGGCGAGGAACCGCGCTGGGCGGTGGCCTTGTCCGAGATCATCGACGATTCGGCCGCGCCGCCCAAGCCCGACACCTTATTATGGTATCGCCTCGCCTGCTTCCTGCCGCGCGAATTGCCCGACGACAGCGTCGCCGCGCTATCGGGCGACGATGCGACGCAAGCGCGCGAGGATTACCGATTCGTTCTCAACCGGCTCGGCCGGTGCGAGCGGAACGAATCGGGGCCTAACGCCGGTGACGGACCAAGGTGATCCCGATCGATTCGCCCGCTTCGGCGATCGCCAGCTTGACGATCTTGACCGTCACCCGGCGCACGCGGCGATCCTGAAGGAACAAGGTGTCGGCGATATGGTCCGCCACGCCCTCGATCAGCGTGAAATGCACGCCGGGGGGCAGCGCCGTCGTCGCCGCACGCTTGAGATCGAGATAGTTTTTCGACGCGCTGAGCGGGGTATCGGGCGCATAATGCGCCGGCGCCTCGAGCTGCACCCCGATCGAGATGCGCAGCGGCTGCGGCAGGTGCGTCTCCTCCGAATAGATGCCGGTGAGCACCGGCACCTCCAGATCGTGCACTTCGAGTTCGAGGCTGTCGTCCATCGCGCGCGGAGTTAGGGATGCGGCAGCCCGGGGGCAAGCGAATCAGGCAGCGGCGCTCGGCCGCGCGCTCGCCGCTTCGTGCCAGCGCTTGAGATGACGCGCCTTGTCGGGCACCAGCAGCTTGATCGCCTTGGCGAAATCGATCGTGGTCAGTGCGGTGATGTCGGCGAAGCTATACGCCTCCCCCGCCACCCAGGCGCGATCGGCGAGCGACTGCTCGAGCGCCTCGACGAACACCTCCCACATCAACATGCCGCGCGCCGCAAGCTCCGGGATTTGCGCCATTTCCGGCCATTTGCCGGCCGCGCTCCGCCCGGCGAAGGCGGGGTTGCCGTTGCGCAGCACATAGACCGCGGCGGCATAGCCCTCATGCTCGATTCGCCGCGTCGCGCTCTCGACCCGCGCGATCTCGATCGGGGTGCGCCCGAACAGCGGGGGATCGGGCTGCACCGCCTCGAAATAGCGGCAGATCGCGGCCGATTCGCAGATCACCTCGCCGTCGTCGAGCTGGAGCGCGGGGACCATTCCGCGCGGGTTGACCGCAAGATAAGCGTCGCCGAACTGCTCACCGACGCGCAGGTCGACCAGCTCGCGCTCGACGGTAATGCCCTTCTCCGCAAGATAGATACGCACCCGTCGCGGGCTCGGCGCCCAGACCGCATCGTAAAGCTTCACCACTGTCATCCTACTTGCGTTCAGCCGCACTATCGCTAGGACTCAAATCTCCCCAGAGCAACGCCGTGATCGCCCGCAGAAGCCCGCTGGCAAGGAGCGCAGCGCAGACGCGTAGCAGTCGCTACGCGCAAGCAAACGACGCCGTCCAGCGGGCTTCTGCGGGCGACCGCTCTGCGGCGGGCGGCTTTTGGCGCCATGCGGCGTCGCGCGTCGGTCACGATGCAAAAGCATCGCTCCCTCCTTGCTCCTAGCCTGGCGCCAAAATCCGCTCCGTCACGGCATTGCTCTGGGGAGATTTGAGCCCTATCCGCGCCGCCTTTGGCGTCTATCAGGAGAATAGCACGGGTGATCGAGCTTATCGCGCTGAACACGGTGGATCAGGCAGCGGTCGAGGCATTGCTCGACCGCGCGTTCGGCGTCGATCGCCGGCGCCGAACCGCCTATCGCCTGCGCGAAGGCACGCAGGCGATCCCCGCGCTGAGTCTCGCCGCGCTGGAAAGCGGTGCGCTGGTCGGCACGATCCAATGCTGGCCGGTGATGCTCACCGGCGACGACAACACCACGACGCCGCTCACCCTGCTCGGCCCGGTCGCGGTCGAGCCGGGGCGACAGCGCGACGGGATCGGGCGGATGCTGATGCTCGCCAGCCTCGAGGCCGCCACGCGCACCGGGCTCGATCGCGCGATCATGCTGATCGGCGACCCGGAATATTATACGCGCTTCTTCGGCTTCACCGCCGAGCGCACCGGGGCGTGGCGGCTGCCGGGGCCGGTCGAACGCCACCGCCTGCTCGCGCGCGGCGCGGATGTGCCCGCGGTGGCGGGAACGATCGGGCCGCGAGTGACGGTATTGTCCTGACCTCTCCCCTTCTTACTCCCCTCCCTGGTGAAGGGAGGGGCTGGGGGTGGGTGGGTATGAGGCGCGCGCAACGGTATCCCCCACACCAACCCACCCCCCGCCCCCTCCCCTGTTCAAGGGAGGGGAGTAGAAGGAGGGGAGCTTTCCAAACCCGCGCTTAAACCCTAACGCTGCCGGAATCATGCCGATGGCGCCGCCCCCCGATTTCGAAACGCTGACGATCGCGGACATCGCGCGGCTGGCGGAGGGCGATCGGCTGCCGCCGGTCGAGCGCTGGCACCCGACGCATTGCGGCGACAGCGAGATGCGCATCGCGCGCGACGGCACCTGGTTTCATCAGGGCTCGCCGATCGGGCGGCAGGCGATGGTCCGCGCGTTCAGCCGCATCCTGCGCCGCGAGCCCGACGGCGGCTATGTTCTCGTCACCCCGGTCGAAAAGCTCGATATCACGGTGGAGGATGCGCCCTTCGCTGCGGTGGAGATGAAGGTCGACGGCGACGGGCGCGATGCGACGCTCGCCTTCCGGCTCAACACCGGCGATATCGTCACCGCCTCGGCCGAGCATCCGTTGCGCTTCGTCGAGCATGACGACGGCCCCCATCCCTATCTCCACGTCCGCGGCGGGCTGGAGGCTCTGGTGGCGCGCAGCCTCTATTACGACCTCGCCGAGCGCGCGCTGGCAGGCGACGACGAGCCGCCCGGGGTGTGGAGCGCGGGGGCCTTCTTCCCGCTGATGCCGTGAGCGATCTCGTCGAGCGGCTGCACCGCGCGCTGACCGCCGGGCTCGCCGAACAGCCCGTGCTGCTGACCGGCGACCGCGTCGATCTCGACGTCGCGCCGGAAAACTCGATGCGCCCCGCCGCGGTGCTCGTCCCCGTCACCGATCGCGACCGGCCGGGGGTGATCCTCACCCAGCGCCCCGAGACGATGCGCCGCCACGCCGGGCAGGTCGCCTTCCCGGGCGGCCGGCTCGACCCGGGCGAGGATGCGGTGACCGCGGCGCTGCGCGAGGCGGAGGAGGAAATCGCGCTTCCCCGTGACCGCGTCACGGTGATCGGCGCGGTCGATCGCTATCGCACCGTCACCGGCTTTCTCGTCACCCCGGTGGTCGCGGTGATCCCGCCCGATCTGCCGCTGGTCGCCAATCCGGCCGAAGTGTCGGCGGTGTTCGAGGGGCCGCTCGATTTCCTGCTCGATACCGCCAACCATATCGAGGTGACGGTCGAGTGGCAGGGCCACGAACGGCATTATTATGAGATCATGTGGGACGGCCGCCGCATCTGGGGCGCCACCGCCGCGATGGTCGTCAACCTGGCACGACGATTGAGATGGACACCGTAAGGCACGACGAACCCACGCTCCCCGCCGCGCCGTGGCGCGACCAGCCGGGGCTGAAGCGGCTTGCCGACGCGCTCGGCGCGCGCGACGGCGACGCGCGTTACGTCGGCGGCGCGGTGCGCGACACTCTGCTCGGGCTCGACGTGGCGGACATCGACATCGCCACCCGCCACGCCCCCGCCGAGGTGATCGCGCGGCTCGAAGGGGGCGGGATCCGCGCCGTCCCGACCGGGATCGACCACGGCACCGTCACCGCGGTTTCCAGCGGGACGGTGGTCGAGGTCACGACCTTGCGCCGCGACGTTTCCACCGACGGCCGCCGCGCCACCGTCGCCTTCACCGACGACTGGCGCGAGGATGCCGCGCGCCGCGATTTCACGATCAACGCGCTCTATGCCGATCTGCTGACCGGGCAGGTCTATGACTGGTTCGGCGGGCTCGACGACCTCAAGGCGCGCCGCGTGCGCTTCATCGGCGATCCCTATCAGCGGATCGCCGAGGATCACCTGCGCATCCTGCGCTTCTTCCGCTTCCACGCGCGGTTCGGCGAGACGATCGATCGCGACGGGCTGACCGCCTGCACCGAACGCGCCAACGACCTGATGGCGCTGTCGCGCGAGCGGATCGCGGCCGAATTGCTCAAATTGCTCGTCGCGCCCAAAGCGGTGGAGACGATCGCGTTGATGATCGAGTGCGGCATCTTCCGCCCGGTCCTGCCCGAGATCACCGATGCAGCGGCGCTCACCCGGCTCGCCGCGCACGAAGCCGCCGAGGGCGTCGCGCCCGATGCGATCCGCCGGCTCGCCGCGCTGATCGCCCCGGCGGATGCCGAAGGCGTCGGCGCGCGGCTCAAGCTCTCCAACAACGATCGCAAGCGGTTGCAGGCGGCGCATGACGGACCCGGCAATGAAGGGCCGCGCGCGCTCGCCTATCGCGTCGGCCCGGCGATCGCCACCGACCGGCTGCTGCTCGTCGGCGAGAGCGTGGCTGAGCTGCGCGGCTGGGCCCCGCCGCGGCTGCCGATCGGCGGCGGCGAGATCGTCGCGCGCGGTATCGCCAAGGGGCCGGAGGTCGCGCGTATCCTGCGTGCGGTGGAAAGCGAGTGGATCGCGCGCGGCTTCCCCGATGCGGCGGAGACCGGCGCGATCGCCGATCAGCTGTTGCGTTCGGAAAGCAACCGATAGGCCGCCGCCGCGTCGAGCGGCGCGGCATAAGCGAAGCCCTGGCCATAGGTACAGCCGAGCGCGGCGAGCGTCTGCCCGACCTCGATCGTCTCGATCCCCTCGGCGACGGTTTCCATGTTGAGCGCCGCCGCGAGCCCAAGCACCGCGCGGACGATCGCCACCTTGTCGCGATCGGCGAGCAGCCCGGTGACGAAGCTGCGGTCGATCTTGAGCGTGTCGATCGGCAGTTTCTGGAGATAGGCGAGGTTGGAATAGCCGGTGCCGAAATCGTCCATCGCGATCGTCGTGCCGAGCGCCTTCAGCGCATGCAGCACCCGCGCGATCCGATCGGGCTCGGAGATCAGCGCGCTTTCGGTCAGTTCGAGCCGCAGCCGGTTGCCCGCCAGCCCGTGCGCGGTGAGCGCCGCCGCCACCATCGGTGCCACCGCATCGCGCTGGAGCTGGATCGCCGAGAGATTGACCGACATCGAGACGCCGCAATCGCCACCGCTCTGCAGGTCCCACGCCGCCAGTGTCCGCGCCGCCTCGTCGAGCGCCCAGC
>NZ_MKRR01000145.1:46879-73008 GCF_001897045.1 Sphingomonas sp. 66-10 | reverse complement strand
GCTGACGATCCGCCCGGTCGACAGGTCGCAGATCGGCTGGAAGTGGAGCGTCAATTGCTCCTCGGCGATCGCGCGGCGTAGCTGGGTTTCCAGCGCGAATTCCTCGCGCGCGCGCACGAAGGCGTGGTTCTGATAGGCCTCCGCCTGCCCGCTCTCCTTCGAGCGGCGGACCGCGAATTGCGCGTGGCGGATCGCGTCCTCCGCCTCGGTCACCGCATCCTCGATGAACGCGATGCCGATCGAGCAGGTGACCTGGATCTCGTAATCGCTCAGCCGGAACGGCGCGGCGAGCACCGCGCGGATCCGCTTGGCGACATGCTCGGCCTCGTCGCGGCTATCGTCGATCGACAGCAGGATGCCGAATTCGTCGCCGCCGGTGCGCGCCAGCACGTCATGCGTGCGCAGCGCCCCCTTGATGCGCCGCGCCACCGCCATCAGCAATTCGTCGCCCGCCATGCTGCCGAGGCAGGCGTTGATCCGGCCGAAGCGATCGAGATCGACCACCAGCACAGCGCAGGCCGTCTCGCCCTCGGCGATCTGCGCCTCCAGCCGATCGCCGAAGCCGCCACGGTTGGGTAGCCCGGTGAGGCTGTCGATCGTCATTTCGCGGCGCAGATTCTGCTCGGTGCGCAATTCGCCGGTATGATCGACGAACGACACGAAACAGCGCGGCTCGGCGCGATAGCCGATACGCGCCAGCGTCACCGTGAAATGCCGCCGCTCGACGGCATCGCCGATATCCCAGGCGAATTCGGCGCGCGCATCGCCCTTGGCGAGGAACGTGGCGATGCGCGGGCCGATATCCTCCAGCGTGCGATCGAGCCCGAGCCGGCGGAATATCGCGTTGGGAGTCTCGCGAATCAGCCGCTCGCCGTCGAACCCCGCGACGACCGCAGCGATCGGCAACAGTTCGAGCGCACCCTCCGCCGCGGTCAGACCCGGGGGCATGACCGGCGGAATGGCCTTTGCGATGTTGCCCCCCGTCATCATTGGCGCTTGCGATGACATACGGAGCGTTAACGACGACCTAAATTTACAAGTGTGAAGTTATCGATTCGACGCATTTTTCTGAGCCGTCAGAAGCGGTTGTCGCGGGGGAAACCGTTCGGCGGCATCCGTCCGGCGGCGCCGCGCGCGGTGCGCCACGGCGAAAGGTCACTCTCGGTGCGCACCCGCCCGCTCCCACCGCCCATCGACCAGCTGAGGCCGTCGGCATAATGGAAAGCGATCGCGTCGGAGAGCCCGCCGTCGCGATAACGCTGAAGCTGCACCCCCTGCCCGCGCGTCATCTCGGCGAGTTCGGACAGCGGGAACACCACCATCTTGCGGTTGTCGCCGATCGCCGCGACATAATCGGCATCGGCGGGGATCGGCTTGGCGAGCAGCAGTTTCGCGCCGGGGCGCGGGGTCATCACCGTCTTGCCCTTGCGCGTTTCGGCCTGCACATCCGCCGCCGACACGACGAAGCCGCGCCCGTCGCTCGCCGCGATGAGCAATTTATCGAGCTTCGCCGCGCTCATGAACGCCGCGATCCCGACATTGCCGTCGAGGTCGATCGTCGCGCGAACCGGCTCGCCGAACCCCCGCCCGCCGGGCAATTTGTCCGCCGCGAGCGTGTAGAAACGCCCGTTTTCCGCGGCGAGCAGCAATTTGTCGGTGGTCTGCGCGTGGAACGCCCAGGCCGGGCCGTCGCCCTCCTTGAACTTGAGCGTCTCGGCCGAGGCGAGATCGACATGCCCCTTCATCGCGCGAATCCAGCCGCGCTGCGACAGGATCACCGTGATCGGCTCGCGCTCGATCATCGCCTCCAGCGGGATCTCGCGCGCCGGGGCGGCTTCCTCGATCGTCGTGCGGCGGCGGCCGAGCGCGGTCTCCAGGCCATAGCGGTCGCGGATCTTGCCGAGATCCTTCTTCATCCGCGTGCGCTGCCGCGCGTCGGAGCCGAGCAAAGCCTGCAGCTCGGCCTGTTCCTTGGTCAGCGCTTCCTGTTCGCGCTTGAGCTCCATTTCCTCCAGCCGGCGCAGCGAGCGCAGCCGCATGTTGAGGATCGCTTCGGCCTGGCGGTCGGTGAGCTGGAATTCGGCCATCATCACCGGCTTGGGCTCATCCTCGGTGCGGATGATCTCGATCACCCGGTCGAGGTTGAGGAAGGCGATGATATAGCCCGCGACCAGTTCCAGCCGGTCGGCGATCTTGGCGAGGCGATGCTCGGTGCGCCGGCGCAGCACGACGAACTGATGCTCGACCCACGCCTCCAGCGCTTCCTTGAGGCTCATCACCCGCGGGGTGCGCGTCTTGTCGAGCACGTTGAGGTTGAGCGGCACGCGGGTTTCGAGATCGGACAGCCGGAACAGCCCGTCCATCAGCACCTGCGGGTCGACGGTGCGGCTGCGCGGCTCGAGCACCAGCCGGATCTCGGCGTCGCTCTCGTCGCGCACGTCGGCGAGGATCGGCAATTTCTTCTCGTTGATCAGCGCCGCGATCTGCTCGATCAGCTTGCCCTTGGGAACGCCATAGGGGATTTCCCCCACGACGATCTGCCACGCCCCGCCCTTCTCGCGCTCGACCGTCCAGCGGCAGCGCACGCGGAAGCCGCCGCGCCCGGTGGCATAAGCCTCGCGGATCACCGCGGCGCCGTCGACCACCAGCCCGCCGGTCGGGAAATCCGGCCCCTGGACGTGATCGAGCGGATCAGTCGCGGGATTGTCGATCAGCGCGATCGCGGCGTTGAGCAATTCGGCGGCATTGTGTGGCGGGATCGAAGTCGCCATGCCCACCGCGATCCCGCTC
The DNA here is from genome assembly GCF_001897045.1 of Sphingomonas sp. 66-10. Taxonomy (NCBI): domain Bacteria; kingdom Pseudomonadati; phylum Pseudomonadota; class Alphaproteobacteria; order Sphingomonadales; family Sphingomonadaceae; genus Sphingomonas; species Sphingomonas sp. 66-10. The sequence goes on along the minus strand of NZ_MKRR01000145.1, from coordinate 70,218 downwards.
GCGCCATTGGCGAGCAGATTGGGGAACATGCCGGGAAACAGCTCGGGCTCCTGCTCCTCGCCATTATAGGTCGGGCGGAACGCGACCGCATCCTCGTCGAGCCCGTCCATCAGGTCGATCGCGACCTGCGTCAGCCGCGCTTCGGTGTACCGGTAAGCGGCAGCGTTATCGCCGTCGATATTGCCGAAATTGCCCTGCCCGTCGACGAGCGGATAGCGCAGCGCGAAATTCTGCGCGAGGCGAACCATCGCGTCATAGACCGACTGGTCGCCGTGCGGGTGATATTTACCGATCACGTCGCCGACGACGCGGGCGCATTTCTTGTAGCCCGCCGCGGGATCGAGCCTGAGCAGCCGCATCGCCCACAGCAAGCGGCGATGCACCGGCTTCAGCCCGTCGCGGACGTCGGGCAGCGAGCGCGCGGTGATCGTGGAGAGCGCGTAAACGAGATAACGTTCGGAAAGCGCGCTGTCGAAGGGTGCATCGAGGATGCCGATCGGCGGTTCTGCAAAGTCGGTAGCCATGAAGCCGGAGGCTTTAAGGGGCGAACGGAAATTCCGCAAACACCGAGCAAGCTCTTCCCCGTCATTCCCGCGAAGGCGGGAATCCATTCGCGCCGAGGTTGCGGCTCAAGCCGATAGGCCAGCCAGAATGGATCCCCGCCTGCGCGGGGATGACGAAGTGGCCGGGGCGACGAAAGCGATCAGGACAACGCCCCATCCGCCGCGATCTCGCGCAGCAGCCATTCGCGGAAGCGCGCGATCTTGGGCACGCGGCGGCGGTGCTCGGGGCACACCAGCCAATAGCCGAAATTGCGCGTCGAGGCCTGTTCGAACAACCGCACCAACCGCCCCTCGGCGAGATCGTTGCGCCAGAAGAACGGCGTCAGCATCGCCACCCCCTGCCCGGCCATCGCCGCATGCCCCTCATGCGCCTGTGAATCGAGCCGGACGCCGGGGCGCAGCGCGCCCTCCGGCACTTCCACCCCCGCCTCGCGCAGCCATTGGCTCCACCACGGGTCGTTCGGGCTGATCAGCGGCAGCCTGAGCAGATCGGCAGGCTCGATCCGCCCACCGCGGAGCGCGAGGAATTCGGGGCTGCACATCGGGGTGAAATCGATCCGCAGCAGCAGATCCTCCGACAATCCCTCCCAACCCCCGCGCCCGGCGCGGATCGCGACATCGACATCCTCGGCCGCGAAATCGGTCAGCAGGTCGCTGGTCAGCAGCCGCACCGCCATTTCTGGATGCGCCATCTGGAACGCGCCGAGCCGCCACACCAGCCAGGTATTGGCGAAGGTGTTCGAGGTGGAGAGCGTCAGCAGCCCCTCGTCCTCGGCGCGGATGCCCGCGAAGGCGGCATCGATCGCGTCGAACGCGCGGGTCAGCTGATGTGCGGCGCGGCGCCCCGCGTCGGTCAACAGGACGCGACGACGCTCGCGGCGGAACAGCGGTTGGCCCAGCCGCTCCTCGAGCACGCGGATCTGATAGCTCACCGCCGCCTGGGTCATCCCCAGTTCCTCGGCGGCGGCGGTGAAATTCTCGTGTCGCGCAGCGGCTTCGAAGACGCGGACGGCGGCGAGCGGCGGGATGCGGCGCATCGCGAACCCATAAATCCAGCTTATCGATCATGTCGAGCGATTTGTTGGCGCTGCAGCGCACAATGAGCCATTTAGAGCGGGTCAGCAGAAACGGACAGGAGGAAGAAATGCGTGACGATTTTCTGACCCAGTCCTGGGCCAATTCGCACACTTCGTTTTCGCGCGCCGTCGCCGACCTGATTCATGCGGCAAGCGTCGGTTTTGCCCGGGTTAACCGCAAGCAATTCGACGCGCCCTGGCGCAGCCGCGGGCCGCATTGCGGCTGAGCGCGGACCAGTTCCTCCCCGGCGGCGGCCCGCTCCCCCGCCAAGCCGGTCGGCCCTCTCCACTCCGCCGATCGACGCCCCGCCGGGGAGGTTCCCAGTCGACACATGAATGATAAGGTGGGCGCCATGTCGCCTTCCTATCTCACCTGGCCCGATCTCACCACGCGGCCGCGCCCCGTGCCGGATGCCACGATCGCCTACGGGCCGGATCCCTACCAGAAAATCGATCTGTGGCGCCCCGCCGGGCGCGGGCCGCATCGCGTGGTCGTGATGGTCCACGGCGGTTGCTGGGAAACCGCGATCGCCGATCGCACGCTGATGGACTGGATCGCCGACGATCTGCGCCGCGCGGGGATTGCGGTGTGGAACATCGATTATCGCGGCGTCGACCGCCACGGCGGGGGCTATCCCGGCACCTTCGCCGATGCCGCCGCGGCCGCCGACGCGCTGCTCGCGCACCGCGCCGACTATGATCTCGACACGCGCCGCATCGTCGCGCTCGGCCATTCGGCCGGCGGGCATCTCGCCTTGTGGCTCGCCGCGCGTCCACGGCTGCCGGGCGCCAGCGCGCTGCGCAGCCCCGCCCCGCTGCCGATCGCGCATGTCGTCTGCCTCGGCGGGCTGCCCGATCTGGAGGCGACCGCCGCCAGCCCGGACAATGGCTGCGGCACCGCGGTGATCCCCCGGCTCGTCGGCACCGGTCGCGCCGATCCCTATGTCGACACGTCGATCCCGCGCCTGCTTCCGATCGGCATACCGCACGATCTGGTCAACGGGCGCGAGGACCGCATCATCCCCTATCGCTTCGCCACCGATTATCTGGCGCGCGCCACCGCCGCGGGCGACAGCGTGACGCTCCACACCGTCCCCGCCACCGGCCATGTCGAACTGATCGCACCCGAAACCCCTGCCTGGGCGACCGCCAGGCAGCTCGTGCTTGCGGCGCTCGACACTCAACTCATCGACAAAAAATAACGCTTGACCGTGATATTCGATTAATCCGATGGATTAAGGACATTATCGGGAGAGCGATCATGCGACGTATTTCGATCGTCTGTGTCTGTCTCGTGCTGGCGGCATGCAGCAGGTCCGCGCCGCCGGAGGCGGAAAGCGACAGCCAGGGATCGGGGCCCGGAGTCGACGTCACCGCCGCACCCGGCGTGGCCTTCGATTATCGTTACGCCTTCCGCCTGCCCCCTGCGAAAATCGCCGGCGCGCAGGAGGCGCATGCCCAGGCCTGCGAAAAACTCGGGATCAGCCGCTGTCGCATCACCGGGATGCGCTACACGCTGACGCACGGCGACGGGGTCGAGGCGATGCTCGCCTTCAAGCTCGATCCGGCGCTCGCCCGCGCCTTCGGGCGACAGGGGATCGCGGCGATCGAGGCGGCCGAGGGTATGCTGATCGATGCCGAGATTACCGGCGCCGACGCTGGTGCGCGGATCGCCGAGCTCGGCAAGGCCGACGCAACGCTCGCCGCCGCGCGCGACAAGATCGACCGCGAACTCGCACGCAAGGATATCTCATCGGCGACGCGCGCCGAACTCGCCCGCCAACGCGGTGAACTCGACGCGCAACGCCGTGATGCGCAGCAGAAGACCGACGAACAGCGCGCCTCGCTCGCCAGTACCCCGCTGACCTTCCAATATCATTCCGGCACCGTGGTCCGTGGCTTCGGCGCGCGCACCGCGCTGGCCGAGGCGGCTGATACGGCAGGCAATTCGCTGCAATGGACGCTGGCGATTCTGCTCGGTGCGATCGCGCTGCTCGGGCCGCCGGCGATCGTATTGCTGCTCGGCGCATTGGCGTGGCGACGCTGGCAGGACCCGCTGCGCGCGTGGTGGCGCGGCACCAGACCGTCGGCAGCCGACTGATTGCGCCCGTCTATCCCTTACCTTATATCCTCCCCCAGATTCCTGCCCCGGCCGCGCGGCATTCGCGTCGCCGGGGTCGTTTTTTTCAGGGGACCGAGCGATGGCGCGGCGGCGACAGATCTACGAAGGCAAGGCGAAGATCCTTTACGAAGGTCCCGAGCCGGGCACCTTGATCCAATATTTCAAGGACGACGCGACCGCCTTCAACGCCCAGAAAAAGGGCACGATCAACGGCAAGGGCGTGCTCAACAACCGGATCTCCGAGCATATCTTCACGCTGCTCGACCATATCGGCGTGCCGACGCACTTCATCCGGCGGCTCAACATGCGCGAGCAATTGATCCGGCAGGTCGAGATCGTCCCGATCGAGGTGATGGTGCGCAACGTCGCCGCGGGCACGCTCGCCAAGCGGCTCGGGATCGAGGAAGGCACCCGCCTGCCGCGCACGATCATCGAATATGCTTACAAGTCGGACGAGCTCGGCGATCCGATGATCAGCGACGAGCATATCGCCGCCTTCGGCTGGGCCAGCCAGGAGGAGATGCACGACATCCAGGATCTCGCGATTCGCATCAACGATTTCCTTAGCGGGCTGTTCGCCGGGGTCGGGATCCGGCTGGTCGACTTCAAGCTCGAATTCGGGCGAATCTGGGACAATGATTACGGCCGGATCATCCTGGCCGACGAGATCAGCCCGGATTGCTGCCGCTTGTGGGACATGGCTTCGGGCGAGAAGCTCGACAAGGATCGCTTCCGTCGCGATCTCGGCGGCGAGGCGGAGGCCTATCAGGAAGTCGCGCGGCGGCTCGGGCTGCTGCCCGACGGCGAGGATTCGGCGGTGCTCGACCTCGAGAGCCACCGCAAGCGGCGGGGGAAGTAAGTCACATTCCTCGTGTCCCCGCCAAGGCGGGGACCCAGGGCCAAATAACGAAACGCTGATTGCCTTGGCCTCTGGATCCCCGCCTTCGCGGGGACACGAGGATCTTCTGACTCCCACCACCCCGGCGCAGGCCGGGGTCCAGCATCGGGTCGGCCATAACTGGGCCCCGGCCTACGCCGGGGCGGTAGCGCGGATTCGGCACGACCCGCGCTATCATTTTCAGATATTACTTCGCCGGCTGGCCGGTGCCGGGATGCGCGGCCTGTTGCTGCTTCTGCGCAGCGACCGCCGCCTTGTGCTTATAGTAATAATGACCCGCCGCGCAGCCGGCCATTGCGCCGGCGATCGCATGATGCCCGGCATAATGCCCCGCGACGCCGCCTGCGACCGCGCCGCGGATACAGCCCTTGGCCAGCGCCGGAGACCCGCCGAGCGCCATCGCAGCGGCGGCAGCAGCGAACACGAATTTGGCTTGTTTCATTCCGGTTACTCCTGATCGGTAACGCGCTTCTGCCCTTCCCTGCCTGACGCCACCGCGTCCGCGTGATGAAAAGACGGTAATCGTCACGCCTTGCGGGGGCGGAAGATGCGATCAAGCACGATATCCGCCATATCGCCCACCGCCTCGGCGACGCGTTGCGGATCGACCGTGCCGGGCTCGCCCGGCCGGGTCGCGCGATGCGCCTCGGTCCGCTGTTTGCGCGCGGCGGCCGACGCCGCGGCGGCGGCCATCGTCAGCCCGGCGGCGATAATCTCGCGCCCCGCGGGCGAATTGGCCTTGTCGAGCAATGCCTCGCCCGCGTGCCGCAGTTCCTTCGGGATTTTCAGCCCGCCGATCCGCTTCGGGATCCGCTTTGCCTTCTTGCCGTCTTTCTTCGCCATCGCCTGCCTCCAGTGTGCCATCAATATAATACACTTCGCCGCCAGTTCCAGCCATCTTGCCGCAATCGATGCACAATCCCATCTCGAAGGGACTGGAAAGCTTTGCGGAACAGAAGTAGAACCCCCATCCATGCTGACTCACATTTCCGTCCGCGGCGCGCGCGAGCACAATCTCAAGGACGTCGCGGTGGATATCCCGCGCGACACGCTGACGGTGATCACCGGGCTCTCCGGCTCGGGCAAATCGAGCCTCGCATTCGATACGATCTACGCCGAGGGGCAGCGGCGCTATGTCGAGTCGCTCTCGGCCTATGCGCGCCAGTTCCTCGAGCTGATGCAAAAGCCCGATGTCGATCATATCGAGGGACTCTCGCCGGCGATCTCGATCGAGCAGAAGACGACCAGCCGCAACCCGCGCTCGACCGTCGCCACCGTCACCGAAATCTACGATTACATGCGCTTGCTGTGGGCGCGGGTCGGCGTGCCCTATTCGCCCGTCACCGGGCTGCCGATCGCGGCGCAGACGGTGAGCCAGATGGTCGATCGCGTGATGGCGCTGCCCGAGGGGACTCGGCTCTATCTGCTCGCCCCCGTCGTACGCGGGCGCAAGGGCGAATATCGCAAGGAGCTGGCCGAGTGGCAGAAAGCGGGGTTCACCCGCGTCCGCATCGACGGCGAGATGCATGAGATCGACGAGGCGCCGGCGCTCGACAAGAAGTATAAGCACGATATCGAGGTGGTGGTCGATCGCCTCGTCGTGCGAGACGATATCGCGACGCGGCTCGCCGACAGTTTCGAAACCGCGCTCAAGCTGGCCGAGGGGCTGGCCTATGTCGATCTCGCCGACGGCGTGGTGCCGGGGCGCGAGGATGAGGCGGCGGCCGGCGGGCAGGTGAAGAATGCCGGCATCCCCGCCAACCGCATCGTCTTCTCCGAAAAATTCGCCTGCCCGGTCAGTGGCTTCACGATCCCCGAGATCGAGCCGCGGCTGTTCTCGTTCAACGCGCCGCAGGGCGCCTGCCCGGCGTGCGACGGGCTGGGCGAGAAGCTGATCTTCGACGAGGATCTCGTCGTCCCCAACCATGATCTGACGCTCAAGAAGGGCGCGATCGTGCCCTGGGCGAAATCCAACCCGCCCTCACCTTATTATATGCAGGTACTCGGCAGCCTCGCGCGCGAATTCGGCTTCAGCCTCGAAACGCCGTGGAAGGATCTGCCCGGCGAAGTGCGGCTGATCATCCTCCACGGCACCGGCGGCAAGCCCGTCACGCTGACCTTCGTCGACGGCAAGAAGTCCTATGACGTCAAGAAGCCGTTCGAGGGGGTGATCGGCAATCTCAATCGCCGCATGCTTCAGACCGAGAGCACGTGGATGCGCGAGGAACTGGGCAAATATCAAAGCTCGCAGCCATGCGAAGTGTGCCACGGCGCGCGGCTCAAGCCCGAGGCGCTCGCGGTGAAGGTCGCGCGCGAGGATATCAGCCATGCGACGCGCATGTCGGTGGTCGACGCGCTGGCGTGGTTCAATGCGCTTCCGGAACAGCTCAACGACCAGCAGCGCGCGATCGCCGAACGCATCCTGAAAGAGATCGTCGAGCGACTCGGCTTCCTCAACAATGTCGGGCTCGATTATCTCAACCTCGACCGGACATCGGGCACCTTATCGGGCGGCGAGAGCCAGCGCATCCGCCTCGCCAGCCAGATCGGCAGCGGCCTCTCCGGCGTGCTCTATGTGCTCGACGAGCCGTCGATCGGGCTCCATCAGCGCGACAACGACATGCTGCTCGCGACGCTGCGCCGGCTGCGCGATCTCGGCAATACCGTGCTGGTCGTCGAGCATGACGAGGATGCGATCCGTACCGCCGATTATGTCATCGACATGGGGCCCGGCGCGGGCGTCCACGGCGGCGAGATCGTCGCGCACGGCACGCTCGACAAGCTGCTCGCGTCGGACGGGTCGATCACCGCCGATTATCTCAACGGCACCCGCGCGGTGCCGGTGCCGGCGAAGCGGCGCAAGGGATCGGGCAAGAAGCTCACCGTCCACAACGCGACGGCGAACAATCTGCGCAACGTCACCGCGAGCATTCCGCTCGGCACCTTCACCTGCATCACCGGGGTGTCGGGATCGGGCAAGTCGAGCTTCACGATCGACACGCTCTATGCCGCGGCGGCGCGGCAATTGAACGGTGCGCGCATCCTCGCCGGGCGGCATGAGAAGATCACCGGGCTCCAGCATCTCGACAAGGTGATCGACATCGATCAGTCGCCGATCGGGCGCACCCCGCGATCGAACCCGGCGACCTATACCGGCGCCTTCACCCAGATCCGCGACTGGTTCGCCGGGCTGCCCGAATCGCAGGCGCGCGGCTACAAGCCGGGGCGGTTCAGCTTCAACGTCAAGGGCGGGCGGTGCGAGGCATGCCAGGGCGACGGGGTGCTCAAGATCGAGATGCACTTCCTCCCCGACGTCTATGTTACCTGCGACGTGTGCCACGGTGCGCGCTACAATCGCGAGACGCTGGAGGTGAAGTTCAAGGGCCTTTCGATCGCCGACGTGCTCGACATGACGGTCGAGGATGCCGCCGAATTCTTCAAGGCGGTGCCCCCGATCCGCGACAAGATGGCGATGCTGGCCGAGGTCGGGCTCGGCTATGTCAAGGTCGGGCAGCAGGCGACGACGCTCTCCGGCGGCGAGGCGCAGCGCGTCAAGCTCGCCAAGGAACTGAGCCGCCGCGCCACCGGCAACACGCTCTACATCCTCGACGAACCCACCACCGGGCTGCATTTCGAGGATGTCCGCAAATTGCTCGAAGTGCTCCACGCATTGGTCGAACAGGGCAATACGGTGGTGGTGATCGAGCATAACCTCGACGTCATCAAGACCGCCGACTGGATCATCGACCTCGGCCCCGAAGGCGGGGTGAAGGGCGGCGAGATCGTCGCCGAAGGGACACCGGAGAAGGTCGCCAAGACCAAGGGCAGCTTCACCGGCCATTATCTCGCGCCGCTGCTCGAACGCGCGCCGGCCCCCGAGCCGGAAATGGCGGAATAGGCCGGGCGCTCGGGCTCCGAACCGTTCGGGCTAAGTTTTTCGAAGGGCTGCACTTTTCGTCCGCGGAAAGAAATGCAGCTCTTCGAGAAGCTTAGGGGCGAACGGAGGATAGGCCGTTTCATTTAACGCGACGGCCGCGGCGACCCCGGCGCACAAATCCCGTCGCCTCGACGCGTTCGACTGCCTGCCAAGGTAGGTATTCAGGACAGCCCCGAACCGGGCTCCATCCTGCCGCGCGTACAGCGGCTGGAAGCTCTTGCTCCGCACCCGCCCCCCAGACGGCCCCCGGCTCAAGGCCGGGGTGACCGGGTTGCGAAGGCTCGAACGCGTGAAACTCGATCCACCCTAGTGCATCGAATGAAGCCGCCTTGCCCGCGTGGCGAGCCAATGGACCAGTTTTGGCCGGTAAGTCGTGTCCTTCTCGTTCAACCCGGCCGTGCCGTTCGGCAGATCGATGTCGAGAAATATTTCCGCATAGCGATCATCCTCCGTCCCGTCGGTGAAGAAAATCTTGAGGTGCTGAGGCTCCTCCGCGATCCTTGCAGGGTCGGACTGAATCCCGACACACACGCAATCGATCGCGTCGACGAAGAACCACTGCCCGATCTCTTGATAGATTTTGTAGAATATACTCGATTCATCGCCACGGCAGGCGAAATATCCGTAGCATTCGACAAGGACTTCCAGCAGCATATCGCTTTCGTGCCCGCTCGAATGCAGGATTAGGCGGTTCCAATAAGTATGGAACGTCACACCTTCGGCCGTATCGGATTGAGCGCGCCAGCCGGATGCGGGAATCGTCGCGCCGAATCCAACGATACCGTACAACCCGCCGTCGGCGCGGAAGGATAAATTCCAGCACTTTGCGCTATCGTCGTATTTTCGGTCGACAATATCGAATGTCAGATTGCACATCGGCAAATTTTCGCGATTACAGAAGAGATCGATCATCACCAAGAATTCCCGATTCGTCCCCCTAATGTTCTCGCACACGACGACGCTAAAGAAACGAAATTTTCGTCGCTCCAGCGGTCGCTATTCATCAATTTACTTTTCGAGATCGGATGCACTGCGAGCGTCGCGTTGAAGCGCATCTCCGGCTAGGGCCGGGCGACGGAAATCCTAACCCCCGATCGCCGCAGCCCTCGCGCGTATCCACTCCCCGGTAACCGCAGGCTGGGTCAGCGGGAACATGTGCCCGCCGGAGATCGCGGTCAGCTCGGCGCCGGCGATCGCTTGCGCGGTCGGCGGGCCGTGATCCGCGAAGTTGAGGATGCGATCCTCCTTCGCGAACAGGATCCCCACCGGCAGCGACAATTCGCCGTAGCGGCGCGCCAAAATCGGCATATCGACCCCGCACGCCTCGACATCCGCCGCCGCCGCCTGGAACGCCGCCGGGCGCAAGGTCAGCGCGGCGCCGCCGCGCGTCTCGAAATCGGCGGGCGCCTCCTCGGGGCCGAACAATTGCGCCTGCGCGACCTCGGGGCGGGCGCGGCTCAGCGGCGCGGCCAGCGTCCAGGCGATCGCGGCGCGCGCCACCGGTGATTGCAGCGACAGCGCCTTGAACACCTCCGGCACCGTCTCGATCGGCTGGGTGAGCGGCGCGAGCAGCGCCAGTCCGCCGATCCGCTGCGGAAACTGCACCGCCGCGGCCAGCGCGATCGCGCCGCCGAGCGAATGCCCGACCAGCAACGGCCGCTCGATCCCCAGTGCGGTGATGAGGTCAACGATCATCCGCGCCTGGACGAACAGCCCGCGATCCTTGGTGCCGGCGCTGAAGGTCGAATAACCCGATCCGGGCCGATCGACGATGATCAGCCGATGATCGCGCGCGAGCGTCTCGCTCAGCGCATAAGTGAAATTGCGCAGCTGCCCGCCGAGCCCGTGAATCATCACGATCGGCCGCCCGTGGCCGATATCGGCATAATGCAAGGTCGCGCCGTCGACCTGGACGAAATGCCCGTCGGGCGGCACCAGCCGCTCGGCGCGACGGCCGTTCCACGCGGTGAACAGCGCAAGCCCCGATAATGCGGACAAAGCGGTCACCGCCGCGCCGGCGGTCAATTTGCCTATCGTCGACATCACACCGTCCCTCCATCAGTTGCAGGCGCGCCGCAACAGTCGATCTCGCAATACCCGACGCGAGCCAGACAGGGATAGGTCGAGACTATCGAAAATCCGATTTTTACAGCCGGTCCGGCTTTCTCAGTGCCGACGGGCGCATCGCGGAACCCAGGAAGATTGCGCCCGGTGCGACTTATCGGCTGCTTCGCAGCAGCGAGGCGGACGTCGGTATCGACACCCGGAAAGAGGCCATGACGCTAAGCCAGTAATTCTCCACCCCTCGCCCTTCGATGGAGACAAGGAAATTACATATGAGGGAATACTGCAGACGCGACGTATATATTCGCGCGGAGGGAGCGCATATTATCGTCTTGGCGACGAGTTTTCGCCCATCTACCGTCAGGTAATCAACCTCTCCGCAGAGAAGACGAAATCGCGCTCGGCACGAGCGGATAAATTGGAGGGGAAAATACTTGACGAATATTTACATATCCTCCGGTACGAATGCACGAATCGCCGGCATCAGCCTCGCATTGTCGGCGCTGTTCGCCGACCCGGCAGACGCACAACGGGCGCCGCCCGACAGCGGCCTTACGGACATCATAGTAACGGCCGAGAAACGCGAGGAAAATCTCCAATCCGTGCCGATCTCGGTGACCGCGATGACGGGCGAATCGCTCACCGCGACCGGCATCTCGAATGTCGAGGACCTGCAATTTTTCGCCCCCGGCGTCTCGATCACCAATGACGCGATGGCGATCATCAACATTCGCGGCATCGGCACCACGGCGTTCGGCATCGCGACCGATCCCAGCACCACGGTCCATTACGACGGGGTCTACATTCCCCGCCCCACGACGAGCTATCAAGATCTGTTCGACGTCGAACGCATCGAGATCCTGCGCGGCCCGCAAGGCGTGCTGTTCGGCCGAAACTCCGCCGCCGGCACGTTGAACATCATCTCGAAAATGCCGACCAAGGCGTTGAGCGGCGCGATCGGCCTCACGCTGGGCAATTACGCCAAACGCGCGCTCAGCGGCACGATCGCGGGGCCGGTCGGCGATCGCGTCGGCATGAGCGTGACGGTGCTCGCCAACAGTCGCGACGGCATCTATCGCGACGTTGCGCGAAACCGGCGATATCAGGATCAGGGCAATCTCGCCGGACGCGTGACGCTCGCGTTCAATCCGACCGACGATCTGGAAATCGTGCTGCGGGCCGATGCGAGCCAGGACCGCGAGACCGGCTCGACATCGAAGCTCACATCCTATGCGAGCGGTGGGCTCGCCGCCGCGGGGGCGACCGTTCCGCGGGGTGCGTTCGACGTCGCGCTCGATGCCGATCCGCGCTACGATGTCGACGCCTGGGGCGTTTCCTCGACGATCACATGGAATAACGGCCCGGTCACGCTTAAGTCGATCACCGCGCTGCGCAAGAGCAATGTCTCCGAAGCGTTCGACACTGATGCGACCGATCTGTTTCTCCGGCACCAGGAATATTTCGAAAGCTCGCGCAGCATCACGCAGGAACTCCAACTGGTGAGCAACGGCGAGGGCGCGCTGCAGTGGATCCTCGGCGCTTTCTATCTCAACGAAAAGGGCAGCGACGAGCTTCGCATCATCCAGCCCAACAGGCGCCGGGTCACGCCCGAGACCAACACCACCAATGCCGTCGCGGTGTTCGGACAGGCGAATTATGCGGTGACCGATCGGCTGCGCCTGATCGGCGGGCTGCGCTATTCATGGGAAGAGAAGGATTTTTCCTACCGTATCCTGGTCAACAACGCGCAGATCGGGGGCGGGCAGCCGAAGGATTCCTGGGGGGCATGGACGCCCAAATTCGGAATCGATTACGATATTACCAAAGATATCATGCTCTATGCCGCGGCAACGCGCGGATTCAAATCGGGTGGCTTCCAGCTCGGCGATGGCCAGCCCTTCCTGCCTGAATATATCTGGAGCTACGAAGCGGGATTGAAGTCGACCGTTCTGGACAAAAGGCTTCGTGCCAATTTTTCGGCTTTCTATTATAATTTCACCAATCTCCAGGTCGTCGAATATATCAATGGCGTTGCAACCACGACCAATGCGGGTAAGGCGAGGATCAAGGGGTTCGAGGCCGAGATACTGGCGCGGCCTGTTCCGCGTCTGACACTGAACTCGACGCTGGCATGGCTTGATGCCCGCTACGACGTCTATTTCAGTCAGGGCGTCGACCTCGGCGGCAACCGCCTGCCCAATGCGCCGAAATGGAATGTCACTTATGGCGGCGAATATAAGGCGCCGCTCGGCGAGGTCGGGAGCCTCACGCTGCGCGCGGATTTCTCGTGGCGCGACCGGGTCTATTTCAAGGCCAACAACAATCCTGCCTTCGAAAGCGAGACGGTAACCCTGCTCAATGCGCGGGCGGCGTGGCGGCCGATCGACGAGCGATGGGAAATCGCGCTCTACGGGCGCAACCTCACCAATGAGCGCTATCCCACATACAAGACAGCCGGCGTGGGCGCGACAGGGGTGACCAACCAGACGGTGATCAAGACCCTCTACGGCGAGCCCCGGCAATATGGCGTCCAGTTGCGCCATTTCTTCTGAGGCGCACGCCCCGGCGGAGCCGCGAACAAAAAAGCCCCGCCAACCGATCGGGCTGGCGGGGCTGGTCGGCGGCTGCCGGTAGTGCGCCCTCTGCGGCACTCTATTCGACCGACGAGGAGCGGCTTACCCTTGAACCACCGCTATTTGGGTGAGGATCGTCGGCGCGCAGCTGAGAAATCAGCTTGATTTTCCAGGGATGGGATTTGCGCTCTGAGCAGCGTAGCACGCGTGAAACTTCGACACTCGCCAAGTGCCGACCTCTATAGTGCAAGAGCATCTGGCAGATAGAAGGGTCGAACGAGGCTTGGGTGAAGACCGGCCGGCCCTCGGAGGGGGTGCTCGTTTCGGCCGACGATATCGTCAAGAAATCGATCGCGGGCTTCGGCGTATTCTCGGTCGACGCGATCCTGAGCATTGTCGGGCTGTCGGAAAATGTCCGGCCGGCGACCATCTCTCAACGGTCCCTGGACGAACTCGGCCTGGTCTATATCATCGCCATCTATATCGCCGCTATGCTTTCGCTCGCCGCGTTCAGGCGACGACGAAGCGAGCCACCAACGCAACCTCGACGTGCTGCGGCGTCGCGCTGAAGGCAGAGCCGCATGAGCAGCATTACGACCGCTCGGCGATTTTTCCGATAAAGCCGCGTATCCCGGCGGAAACCTCGGCCGGCGCCTCGAACGGGATGAAATGCCCGACATTCCGCAGCTCGGTATAGTGCGCCTGCGGCACCAGTTCGTGCAGCTTGCGGCCCATACCGATATTGGCGATCGGATCGGCCGCGCCCCAGATGATCTGGACCGGGCCATTCTCCTTGCGCAGTGCGCCGACCCAGCGCTCCTCATGGATATAGCGTTCGCGCACATAGCTGTAGACGTTGGGGAGGCGGATATTGCCCTGCTCGTGCGCCAGCAAATCCTCCATCACGCGTCTTTCTTCTGCGGTCACCACTTCGGGGCGCGCCATCAGTTGCTTGAGCCGGTCGACATAGCTCGGCATCAGTTCCGCGACCATCTTCATCCCCGCTTGCAGCGAGGATGCGTCCTGCAGCGTCTTTTGAAAGTCGTTGAGCGTCGCCATGCCCTTAATCACGCTGCCGTTGAGGAAGGTCGAGCCGGACAGGTCGAAGGTCAGCGTTCCCGCCTGCTTGCGCGCGAGCAGCTCGGTATGGACCGAAGTGCCCATATCGTGGCTGACGATATGCGCGCTCCGAATGCCGAGCGCGCGCATCAGTCCTTCGACCGTATCGGCCTGCTGGAACAGCGAATAGCTCCACGCTTCGGGTTTGCTCGAGAGGCCGAAGCCGACCAGATCGAAGATGACGCAGTCGAATGACCGCCTGAGGTCTTCCTGCACCGACTTCCAGTCGTAGCTCGATGTCGGAAAGCCGTGGATGAACACCAATGTCGGCCCACGGCCGTCGCGCTGGTAATAGATTTCGTTGCCGAACACCGAGGCCAATTTGCCGCGCGCGCGCCAGGCGCGGGTCTGTGGGGATACGTCATTCCCCAGCGGCGCGGCATCATGGCGCTGCGACGGCAACAGCCCAACCCGATAGGGATCCGCGATCGCGTCGGCGGGCGCTTGCGCCCCTGCCGGCGCTGCGAGCAGCGGAACCATCGAACTTCCGGCGGCGATCGGCCCCAGCGCCAGCATGCCGCGACGCGACAAATCCATCGCCCACTCCCCTTCATATTTGCCCCGGCGACCGCTTCGGATCGCGCATGCCGTGATCCTAGGGGCGGCGATCGGGCGACGACAGCGCTAAGCCAATAGCCGAAATACATAGCGGCTATGTCATCGCCATTGCGCCACGCACCGGTTAGCGTGCCGGCAACGACAAGGACCAGGGGAGCGCAGCATGGCCATGACGAGGCTCGCAATCCGCGCATCGGCAATCGCGCTGGCGGCCATGGCGATGCCCGCGGTTTCGGCCGCGCAACCGGCGCCGGTCAAACCGGTCGACGCCTTTCTCGCGAAAACGATGCGCCCCGCGCCCAACCGCGAGCCGGTCATCCAACACCCGCGCCAGTCGGGCGCGGCGCAGGCGGCGCTGGCCGCGGCGCGGGCGAAATTCGGCCGTCCCCCGAATATCGTGATGATCCTGATGGACGACGTCGGCTGGAGCGATCTGGGCGCGTTCGGCGGGGGCATTGCGGTCGGCAGTCCCACGCCCAATCTCGATCGCCTCGCCGCAAGCGGATTGCGGCTGACCTCGGCCTATTCGCAACCCTCGTGCACGCCGACACGCTCGTCGCTGCTGACCGGCCGGCTGCCGGTGCGTACCGGGCTGCTCAAACCCTATCTGCCGGGCGAGAACAGCGCGGCGACCGGGCTGAACGGCGAGGTCACGCTTGCCGCCTTGCTCAAACAAGCGGGCTATACCACCCAGGCGATCGGCAAATGGCATCTCGGCGGGGCGAAGGAGACGCAGCCGCAGAATGTCGGCTTCGACGATTATTACGGCATCCTCACCTCGTCCGACGATTATACCGCGTGGCGCGAGCCATGGCGCAATCCCGATCTGGTCAATGACCCCGACCGCAAAGCCTGGGCGGCGGCGGGCGAGACGATGGCGATCGTTTCGGGGCGGACCGGCGAGGAGGCGAAGCCGGTCTATCCGATCGATCTCGACACGATCCGCTTCGTCGACGAGAAATTCACTCAGCGCGCCACCGATTTCATCGCCTCACGCAAGGATCAGGCGAATCCGTTCTTTCTCTATTTCGGCACGCGCGGCGCGCATTTCGACAATTATCCCCACCCCGCATTCGCCGGCAAATCGCCGGGGCGCTATCCGTTCAAGGACGTGATCGTCGAGCTGGACCATCGCGTCGGGCAGGTGGTAGCGGCGCTGCGTCAGGCCGGACAGCTCGACAATACGATCATCATGATCGCGTCGGACAACGGCCCGATGGCGGAAACCTTCCCCGATATGGGAACCACGCCGTTCCGTTCGGCGAAGGGCTCGATCTACGAGGGCGGGGTACGCACGCCGTTTATCGCCTCCTGGCCCGGCGTGATCGCGCCGGGGCGCGTGTCCGACGGGCTGTTCGATCTGATGGACGTGTTCGCGACCAGCCTGTCGCTGGCCGGGCGGCCCGATCTGGTGCCGGGCGACCGCTATATCGACGGCATCGACCAGAGCGGCTTCCTGCTCGCCGACAATGGCGAGAGCGCGCGGCGCGTGGAATATTATTGGGCGACCAATGTGTTTATGGGCGCGCGAGTCGGCGAATTCAAATTCCTTGTGCGCGACCAGAAAACCGAAAGCGACGATAGCTGGCCGAGATCCAGCCCGTTTTCAGCATCGGTCAGCGAGCTGATCTATGGCGGGAAGATGTTCAACCTCTACATCGATCCCAAGGAGGAACATGCGCTCGCTCCACTCAAACAGCCGCAGATCCCGGTGCTGACGCATGCGATCCGCGCGCATCTCGACACGTTCAAAAGCTATCCGGCGAAGGTGCCGCTGCGCTGATTATGATGCCGGCATGAATTGATATAGGCTGGCGCGATGGAGTTGCGTCACCTCGAACAGATTGTGGCCGTGGTCGAGGCGAAGGGGTTCAACGGCGCGGCGCGCACGCTTGGCGTATCGCAACCAACGCTCAGCAAGAGCATTGCCCGGCTGGAGGCAGAGCTTGGCATCCAACTGTTCGAGCGTTCCGCCGAGGGGACGCGCCCGACGTCGCACGGCGAATTCCTCGCACGCCGCGCCGAGCCGCTCTTGCACGAGGTGGCCAAGCTGCGGCGCGAGATCGGGCAGCGCAGTCGCGGCGAGGTCGGCCAGTTGACGATCGCGGTCGGCGCGGTGACGCATCTGAAGCCGCTACCGATGGTGATGCGGCATTCGGCGATCGAATTTCCCAATTTGCAACTGGCCGTCAAACGGGTGCGCCGCTCGCAACTGGCTCGCGGCGTGCAGGAGGGGCTTTACGACATTTCGTTCACACGAAAGGAGAATGCGGAAGGATTTCCTGATCTGATCCGGGTCAAGCTGTTCGAGACTGACATCATCATGGCCGTGCGGCCCGGCCATCCCCTGCTCGAGCGGGCGCCGGTCGGCCCGGCGGCGGTGCTCGATTATCCGATGGCGCATCTGCAGATCGATCACTCGCTTCTCTCCTGGATCGGCTCGATGACGAACGCGCAGGATGCGCATCTGCGCGCGCTTTTGACGGACGAACCGGAACTGATCCGCGTCTATCCGTTCGGGACCGATCGGATCGCGCGCGGACCGCGCTTCGTGTTCGAACGAGATCTCGTGTCGGGCGCGCTGGTGGAACTGCGCACCACCGGGCATTGGCCGTTCGAATGCTGGATGCTCACCACGCGCGGACTGTGGAGCGTGCCGCTGGTGCGCAAGATTGCCGAATTCTCCAAACGCCGGTCGCTATAGTCGCAGGGAATAACCCCGAAGGATTCTTTGACCAAGCGCAAGGCGTCCGTCCCACGTTAGCCTGATTCAGATGCATCGGAGCGGGAGGGGATGATGCGCAGAATATTTTGGGGGGCGACCGCTTTGTCAGCGGTTACCATGCTGCATATCGCGCCGGCATCGGCACAGATCGCCAGCGGCGAAGGAGCGGCAAGCGTGCCAGCCGATATCATCGTGACCGGGACGCTGATCCGCGGCTCGCGCGAGGATGCGCGCGCGCCGGTCGACGTGATCGGCGCGCAGGAATTGCAGCGGCAGGGCAGCCCCACCGTCGTCGAGTTGATGAAGTCTCTGCCGACGTCGACCGGCGTGCTGGGCGACGCCAATCAGTTCGACGCGCGCTCGCAAGGCACCGAGGGGATCGCGACGGTCAATTTGCGCGGGCTGACGCCGGAGCGGACCCTGGTGCTGCTCAACAGCAAGCGGCTGGTGGCGACCGGCGCGGGTGCGCCGACCGTCGACATCAACCTGATTCCGCTCGCCGCGATCGGCCGGGTGGAGGTGCTCAAGGACGGCGCCGCCGCGACTTACGGCTCGGATGCGATCGCCGGCGTGGTCAATTTCATCACCCGCACCGATCAGCAGGGTTTCCGCGCCGCCGGCAGCTACAAGCACGTGCCGGGCAGCAATGGCGATTTCGACGGCTCGTTGAGCTACGGCCATCGCGGCGACGGGCTGCGCTTCCTGGTTGCTGCCGGCTATCAGACGCGCGGACAATTGCTCACTCTCGATCGTGCCTTTTCGTTGCGCCCCTATCCCGAAAACCCGCAGGGCGGCTGGACCCAGGCGGGCCATCCGGGCAGCTTCGTGCCGATCAGCGCATCCGGCGCCGCGCTCGGCCCGATCCAGAGCGATGCGAGTTGCGCGCCGCTCGGCGGTTATGTCACGACGCGCAACCGCTGCATCGCCAACAATCCGCAATTCGACGCGCTGACCGAGACCGAGCGGCGCGGCCAGGTGTTTATCGACATCACTGTCGATCTGCCGCGCGCGATGGAGTTGCAGGCGACCGCGCTGTACGGATGGTCGGATATTCCGCGCTATCTCGGCTCGCCTTCTTTTCTGCCGTCGCTCCCGCCCTCGCTCGTCTCTTTGGGCGGGGTGGATCGCAGCAGCGTGTCGGGCTTCTACGTGCCGGGCGATAATCCGGGGCTGCAGGCCTATCGCGCGCAGAATGCGCTGCCGGCCGCCACCGCGGGTGTGGTGTTTCCGACCTTATTCTACCGTCCGTTCCAACTCGGCGGAAACCCGCTGACGCTTGACGATCCGGACAATCCCGGCTCGTCGATCGGCAGCCGCAGCTCGAATAGCACGCGGTTCACGCTCGCGTTGCGCGGGCCGCTGACCGAGGGGATCGATTTCGACATTTCCGGCACCTATCATCAATATAGCCGGATCATCCGCGGTGCTGACATTTACGGCGACCGACTGCAGCTGGCGTTGCGCGGGCTGGGCGGCGCGAATTGCGACATTGCGGCGAGCACGCCGGGGCAAAACGGCTGCCTGTGGCTCAACCCGTTCGGCAATGCGGTCAGCGGCAATCCGGTGTCGGGGCAGACCAACCCCAATTATGTCGCATCGGTGGCGAATTCAATCGAGCTGGCGCGGTGGCTGTACGTGCCGCACATCCAGCGCATCGATACCTCGCTGCTCGTCGCGGACGCGGCGATTTCGGGCGATACCGGGCTTCAACTGCCGGGCGGCGAAGTGAAATTTGCGTTCGGCGGGCAGTTCCGCCGATCGACCTATCGCTTCACGCCAAGCCAGTCGGCCGATCTGGCGACGACGCCGTGCCGTGAGACCCCGATCAACGGCAATCTCGGGCCGTGCGCGCCGAGCACGGTCGGTGGCCCATCGGCGCAGGCAGGCGGCGCGTTCGGCTTCCTCGGCACCACCACCGCGACCCAGGCGAGCGGCAACGTCTGGGCGACCTTTGCCGAGCTGCAATTGCCGATCCTCGATTCGCTCAATGGCCAATTGTCTGCGCGGTACGAGGATTATGGCGGGCTGGTCGGCTCGACCTTCAACCCGCAGGGGCGGCTGCGTTTCCAGATGACCGACTGGCTGGCGGTGCGCGGCGGGCTTGGCACCCCCTTCCGCGGCCCGCCGGTGCAATATCTCACCACCAATTCGTTCACCGGGCTGCAGCTGATCGGCTCGGCATTCCGCCCGGTCGAGGTGTTCGGCACGCCCGCACTCAAGCCCGAATCCTCGACTAATATCTCAGGCGGCGTGCTGTTGGCGATCGGCGGCCTCAAGGCGAGCATCGACTATTTCCGTTACAATATCCGCGACACGATCGTCTCGGATCCGCTCGCCGGGATGGTCTCGACGCTGACGGCGGGCGGCAATTGCGACGATCCCGCCTTTGCCACGCTGCGTCAGCGCTTCTATTTCAACGGCGGCGGCGGGGTGGCCGGCGCGGGAATATGCAACGTCGGCAATATCTCGCGCGTGATCACCAATTATCAGAACGGCGCCAAAGTAACCAATTCGGGCCTCGATATTCTGCTCGATTATAGCGCGGAGGTCGGGCCGGTGCGGATCGGCATCGGCGGATCCGCCACCTATAATATCGAATATCGCACTGGGGAGGAATCGGTCGCCGGCGTCGTCGTTCAGCCTGGCTTCGACGCGGCCGGTAAGTTCAACTTCCAGACCACCGCTTATCCGGTGCCGCGCTGGAAGGACCAGGCCTATGTCGAGGCCAGATACGGCCCGCTGAACGGGCGCATCACCTTCAATTACGTCGGTAAGATGTATGATCAGCGCGCGGATAGCGCGACCGGCATCTTCGGGCCGAATGCGAATATTCCGGGCAGCCCGGCATTGCCGCAGGGCACCTATATCGACTCATTCAAAACCGCCGATTTCACGCTGCAATATGAAATCATGCCGGAGACTATGTTGAGCCTGTCGGTGATCAACCTGACGAACCGCGATCCCCCGTTCGCGCGGCTCAATTACAATTACGATCCGTTCACCGCGAGCGCCTTGGGCCGCCAGTTCAAGATCGGCCTTTCCACGGCGCTATGACGAAAGGGGAATTGGCGATGGCGAGTGTCGCGGCGGCGGGCATGTCCCCCGGCGAGTAGGAGGCGCGGGTGCCGGGGCCGGAACATCATTTCCTGGACCAATTGCCGGTGATCTCGCGCTCGATCTCATAGAGCTACCCGATACGCTCGAGTGCCTCGTGTGCGATCCCGGATTTTTGCGACACCAGACGTCGTGGAAATCGCCTCGCCAATACCGTGCGCGAAGGGCTGGGCCGGCTGGGTGTCACCACCCTGTACATTGAACCCGGCAGCCCGTGAGAGAGCGCTCATACTCAAGCAAGGGACGTAGCAGCTCGGGGGACAGCGTTACCGCCGTCTCGGGAACAACAGGGCGCCGTACCGGGGCGCCCACGCCACTGACGCCGACAAAATGGGCCGGATCCCAGTTCTAACTGTCGCTACCGGCCCAATTTTACACGGCGCCCGACACGTCCTCCAACCCGTGCCCAGAATTTGCCCAAAAAAGTTGGTCAAAACGGGTAAAATCGGGTCAAATTTGGCCGTTTCGGGCTCATTTCCACGCCCGGCTTTTTCCAACAAAAACCCCGCTAACCCATTGGATTAGCGGGGCTTTCGATGGTGGGCGTGGCAAGGATTGAACTTGCGACCCCTGCGATGTCAACACAGTGCTCTACCACTGAGCTACACGCCCACGGGGAGTGGGGCCTTTAGCGGGCAGTTATGCGGTGCGCAAGCACCGGATTCGATTAATTGAGCCCGCTCACGTGATCGGTCTCGAACATGCGGTCGACCTCCATCACCAGGTCGCGCAGGTGGAACGGCTTGGACAGCACGCGGGCCTGCGGCATCGTCTTGCCGGCCTTCAGCGTCACCGCGGCGAAACCGGTGATGAACATCACGCGCAGGTCCGGCGCGATCTCTGCCGCTTTCTGCGCCAGTTCGATCCCGTCCATCTCGGGCATCACGATATCGGTCAGCAGCAGGTCGAATCGCTCGGTCTCGATCAGCGGCAATGCGGCGGTGCCGCGGTCGACCGGCGTCACGGCATAGCCGGATCGCTCCAGCGCGCGCGTAAGATATTCGCGCATCACCTGATCGTCTTCGGCCAGTAGAATCCTGATCATCGTAGGGTCGCTTAATCCTTGCCTTCTGGCCTCGCGAAACGCCGGGCGACAATATGCGGCAACCAATTAACATTTTCCACCCGCAACCCGCCCGTTGCGACGAGCCGCCACCTGCCATAGGCTCGCACATCGATGCCAAACTCGTTCGACATCCTCGGCCCGGACCAGCCCGAAAGCCCGGTGGTGATCTCCGTCCCGCATGGCGGGCGGGATTACCCGCTGGCGCTGCGCGCCAATCTGCGCGTGCCGGTGGAGGTGCTGACGACGCTGGAGGATCGCCATATCGACGCGGTGGCGCGCGCGGCGCGCGGGCGCGAGACGATGTTCATCCAGCGCATCGGCCGGGCGTGGATCGATCTCAACCGCGCCGAGCACGAGCGCGATCCGCGCATCGACGAAGGCGCCGGGGAGAGCCAGCCGACCGCCAAGGTGCGCGGCGGGCTTGGGCTGGTGCCGCGCCGCACCGCGCGCGCGGGGGAATTGTGGCGCCAGCGCTTTTCAGCCGAGGATATCGCCGCGCGCATCGCCGCCGATCACCGCCCCTATCACGTCGCGCTGAGCGAGGCGCTGGCGCATGCGCGCAAACGGTTCGGCTGCGCGGTGTTGCTCGATCTCCATTCGATGCCACCGATCATCGACGGCAGCGCCCGGGTCATCACCGGCGACCGGTTCGGCCGGGCGAGCGCGGTGCGCTTCGTGCGGCGGGTGGAGGCGGCGATCGCCGCCGCCGGGCTGCGCCACGCGCGCAACGCGCCTTATGCCGGCGCGCATATCCTCGATCGGCACGGCAAGCCCGCGGGCCATATCCACGCGATCCAGCTCGAGATCGATCGGTCGCTTTACCTCGACCCGCTGCTCGATCAGCCGGGGCCAGGCTTCGCGTCGATGGTGGCGCTGGTCCGCGCGGCGATCGACGCGCTGGCCGACGAGGCGCTCGATAATCCCCACTCGCTCGCCGCGGAGTGACGAACCAATAAAAAAACCACCTCGCGCTTGGTGGCGCGAGGTGGCCAAGGTTCAGGGAGGAGACACGCCAGAGGCGTGCCATACGGCGCCGCGAAAGGGGGGACACGACACCGTACGCTACCAACATAAGTCTCAGGCGACGGGTTGCAAGACCCTTGCCCGCGCAACCGGCTCTTTTTATCGCTACGGGGAAGAATTTGATCCGAATTGGGGAAAATTTACGCGCCCCACCGCTTCCCCGCCTTGTTCATGCGAGGCGAGAGATGGAAGCCGGCCTTGGCGAGGTTTCAGCCCGCCAGCGGCGGGATCATCCGCGCGAGCACCTTGTCGCGCAGGATGAACTGGTGGCGCAGCGCCGCGGCGCTATGCACCGCGACCAGCACCAGCATCAGCCAGCCGAGCGGGCCGTGCGCGGCACCGCCCAGATCGGCGGTGGCGCCCGACGCCGGCAGATAAGGGATGTCGAACGCGCCGAACCATTGCAGCGGACGGCGATGATCGGGCCCCGATACCATCAGCCAGCCGGATAGCGGCAGCGCGACGAGCAACACATAGAACAGGCCGTGGACCGTCCGCGCC
>NZ_MKRR01000145.1:30533-46868 GCF_001897045.1 Sphingomonas sp. 66-10 | reverse complement strand
GCCCCAGCCGCCAGCCGAGCCGC
Organism: Sphingomonas sp. 66-10; assembly: GCF_001897045.1. Taxonomy (NCBI): domain Bacteria; kingdom Pseudomonadati; phylum Pseudomonadota; class Alphaproteobacteria; order Sphingomonadales; family Sphingomonadaceae; genus Sphingomonas; species Sphingomonas sp. 66-10. The sequence goes on along the minus strand of NZ_MKRR01000145.1, from coordinate 46,845 downwards.
GCCGCGGTCAGCACCAGCACGGTGATCCCCGCCGCCTTGTGCGCCGGCATCAGCGCGCGCAACGCGGGGATCGCGTCATGCCCGATGCCGACGAGCAGGTTGAACAGGACGAGTAACGCGATGAGCCAGTGAAGCGTGACCGCGACGCCGGAATAGCGCGCGTCGACCATCGGCCTGTTCATCGCGTCCCCCTCCCCGTTGTTTACACCGTCAGGGTCGGCTGCGGCACCAGGCCGAGGCGCACCTGCCGCGCGAAGATATCGCGCATCAGCGCAAGCGAAAAGAGATGCGCGTGGATCAGCGGCAGCATCCCGGACTTGGCCATCTTGCGCAGCTGATCACCGCGCAGATCGACCAGTTTCTCCTCGTTGACCATCTGGAAGCCGCGATAGACGAACGGCTGCTCATAGCCTTCGTGCTGGATCGAAACCTCGCCTTCCATCAGCAGCTCGAGCTCGCGCAGCTCCTGCGCGAAGGCGGCGGTGCGCTGCCCGGCCTGTTCGAACGATTCGTTGAACGACAGGATGTTGCGGGTCAGCTCGGTCGGCTCGCTGCCGTCGAACAGCGCATCGCCCTCGTCGAACGCGCCGACCGTATCGCTGGTCGGATCGAAGCACAGCGACAATTCGTCGGCATCCGGGCGCAGCCGCGCGAGCATGAACGGATAGCGGCGGACATAGGCCGGGACGTAGAAATTCTCTTCGGTCAGCTTGCCCTCGGCGTCGATGAACACGTTGACGCCTTCGTTGAGCCCCATCAGCGCCAGCGGCACGGGGTCCTCGCCCGCGCTGAACACGATCGGCATGAACCGCTGCGCCAGCGGAAATTCCTCGACCGTCAGCGGGATGGCGTGCTGCCCGCGGAGGAACGGCGCGACATTGGCCGGGCGAATACGATAATTGGCGTGCAGCTCGCTCGAAAGCGGCTCCAGGCCGTTGTAGAAAAGCGGAAGCTGCTGCGGCGCGCTGGCCATTAGTCTCTCCAGTCTCAACAGATACGATTGCGGCCATCAGAGTCTGTTGGAAAAGCCCTTCGGGTCTTTCGGACGGCGCCGCACATGCGGTGAAACCGCCCTTTCCAAACAGACTCTCACACCCCCTTCGCAGGCCCTATTCGGCCGGCCCGCGCGGCGCAAGCGCCACGAGCTTGCCGGGGTTCATGATATTGTGGGGATCGAGCGCCGCCTTGATCGCGCGCAACGCGCTCATCCGGGCCGGCGAGGACAGCCGCTCCAGCTCGCCGAGCTTCATCTGGCCGATCCCGTGCTCGGCCGAGATCGAGCCCCCGGCGGCGACCACCAGATCGTCGACGAACTGCGTGACGACCGGCGCTTCCTGCGCCAGCCAGCGCGTGCGATCCGCCCCGGCGGGCGCGCGGACGTGGAAATGGACGTTGCCGTCGCCGAGATGCCCGAAGCCCGAGGCGCGCGTGCCGGGGAAGCGCGCCTCGCACGCCGCCGCCGCCTCGATCATGAAGCGCGGCATCGCCTCGATCGGCACTGAGATATCGTGCTGCGCCGCAGGGCCGGTCGCGCGCTCCGCTTCAGAAATCGATTCGCGGATGCGCCAGAAGGCATCGGCCTGCGCCTCGCTCGCGGCGATCGTCGCGTCGGCCACCAGCCCGTCGGCCAGCGCGGCGCCGAGCATATGTTCGACGATCGCGGCGGGCGCCTCGCGCGCATCGTGCGCGGCGGTTACCTCGATCAGGGCATGCCATGGATGCGCGCCCGACAGCGGCGCACGCGTGCCGGGGATATGCCGCAGCACCGCGTCGAGCGATTCCGCGGGGAGCAGCTCGAAACTCTCGACGCCCTCGCTCGCGCGCTGGAAGCGACGAAGCAGCGTCAGCGCCGCTGCGGGGTCGGCCAGTCCGACCCACGCCACCGTGCGCGCCGCCACCGCCGGCACCAGCCGCACCGTCGCCGCGGTAACCACCCCCAAGGTCCCCTCCCCGCCGATCAGCAATTGCGTGAGGTCATAGCCGCGATTGTCCTTCTTCAGCGCGGCGAGGCCGTCGTGGATCTGGCCGTCGGGCAGCACCGCCTCCAGCCCTGCGACCAGCCCGCGCATCGTCCCGAAGCGCAGCACCTGCGTCCCCCCGGCATTGGTCGAGACGAGCCCGCCGATCGTCGCCGACCCCTTCGCGCCGAGCGACAAGGGGAAACGCATCCCGACCGTCGCGGCGGCGGCGTGAAGCTCGGCGAGGATCACCCCCGCCTCGACCACCGCGAGTCCGGCCTCGGCGTCGAGCGACCGGATCGCGTTCATCCGCCGGAGCGAAAGGATCGCCGCGCCGCCGTCCGCCGGCGGGGTCGCGCCGCCGACCATCGAGGTATTGCCCCCCTGCGGCACCAGCGGCACGCGGTGCGCCGCCGCCGCCGCGACGATCGCGGCTACCTCGGCGGTCGATGTCGGCGCGAGCAACAAGGCGGCATGGCCATGCCAGCGGCCGCGCCAATCGGTTTCCCACGGCGCGATCTCGGCGGGATCGGTGACAATCACGCGCGCCGGCAAATGGCCGGCGAGCGCATCGACAAGGCGGATCTGGTCGGGGGTCATCATCTTCACCTTCGCACGCAATTCATCCACGGTTCAAATCCCATCCGCCACGTTTCGTCCCGTTTGCCTATGTTCGATCGCGCCCTGCCCATCCTGACGCTCACCGCGCTCACGCCCTTGCTGGCGTCGGCGAGGGAGCCCGACGCCTTCGCGATGGCGGGGACGCAATGGGCGCAGGTGATCATCCACGAGCGGATGGTGATCCGCATCCCGCGCACCGATTCGAATGACAATGCGCGCCCGCTCTACCGCGCGCCGCCCACCGCAACCGGGTGGCGCGAGAATCGCGCGCCGAAATGCGTTTCGTCGGATTCGATCGTCGCGGCGGCGATGGACGGCGGCGACGTCGATCTGGAAATGGTGGACGGCGCACGGGTGCGCGCCAAACTGGGCGACGATTGCCCGACGCTCAAATTCTACACCGGTTTCTACCTCAAGCGCACCTCGGACGGGATGATCTGCGCCGGCCGCGACGCGCTGCGTTCGCGTTCGGGCGCACGCTGCGATATCGTCCGTTTCCGCGCCCTGGTCGCGCAGCGATAGCGCCCCGACACCACAAAAACTTGACTTTTCGCGCGCAATCGCGTTCCGGCGGAGAGGGCGCGCGCCTTGCCGCTCTTTCTCGGAACCGCCATGAGCTTCGCCGATCTCGGCCTGTCAGATGAACTGCTTCGCGCCGTAGCCGATACGGGCTATAACGAGCCGACCCCGATCCAGGCCTCGGCCATCCCCTCGGTGCTGATGATGCGCGACATCATCGGCATCGCGCAGACCGGCACCGGCAAGACCGCCTCGTTCGTGCTGCCGATGATCGACATCCTCGCCCACGGCCGCAGCCGCGCGCGGATGCCGCGCAGCCTGATCCTCGAACCGACCCGCGAACTCGCCGCGCAGGTAGCGGAGAATTTCGAGAAATACGGCAAATATCACAAACTCTCGATGGCGCTGCTGATCGGCGGCGTGCAGATGGGCGATCAGGTCAAGGCGCTGGAAAAGGGCGTCGATGTGCTGATCGCCACCCCCGGCCGGCTGATGGACCTGTTCGAGCGCGGCAAGATCCTGCTCACCGGGTGCAACCTGCTCGTGATCGACGAGGCAGACCGGATGCTCGACATGGGATTCATTCCCGATATCGAGACGATCTGCACCAAGCTGCCCGCCACTCGCCAGACCCTGCTGTTCTCCGCGACGATGCCCCCGCCGATCAAGAAACTGGCGGATCGCTTCCTCAGCAACCCCAAGACGATCGAAGTCGCGCGCCCGGCGACGACCAACACCAACATCACGCAATGGCTGGTGCCGGTGAAGGGCTCGGCGTTCGACAAGCGCGACACGCTGCGCGCGCTGCTGCGCGGTGAAGAGGTGCGCACCGCGATCATCTTCTGCAACCGCAAGACGACGGTGCGCGAGCTCAACAAGAGCCTCAAGAAGCACGGCTTCGCCTCGGGCGAAATCCACGGCGACATGGAGCAGCCGGCGCGGCTGGCCGAGCTCGACCGGTTCAAGCAGGGCGATATCAACATCCTCGTCGCCTCCGACGTCGCGGCGCGCGGGCTCGATATCAAGGGCGTCAGCCACGTCTTCAACTTCGACGCGCCGTGGCATCCCGACGATTATGTCCACCGCATCGGCCGCACCGGCCGCGCGGGCGCGACCGGCGTCGCTTACACGCTGATCGGCAAGGACGACGAAGAGAATATCGATAATATCGAAAAGCTTACCGGGCAGAAGATCGCCCGCCTCGCCGCCCCGGCGGTCGAAGCGGCAGAGGATCGCCCGGCGCGCGAGGAAAAGCCGCGCCGCGGCCGCCGCCCCCGCGCCGATGAAGCCGCGCCGGCACCGGACGCACCGCGCAACGCGCGCAAGTCCGCCCCCGCCGCGAAGACCGCACCTGCCCAGAAGGCCGAGCGCGCACCCGAACCGCGCCGCCAGCGCGAGCGGCGCGACGACACCCCGGACGACGGGTGGAACGGGCCGGTGCCGAGCTTCCTGAGCGTTTCGATCGAGGCCTGAGGCCCTTGGTCGCGTTGCGCTACCGCATAGCCGGTCGCGCGATGCGGCTGTGGTGGCGAATGGCGCGCCCGCGGACATTCGGGGTGCGTGCGTTGCTGACCGATCCCGCGGGGCGCATCGCGCTGGTCCGTCATCATTATATCGCCGGCTGGTATCTGCCCGGCGGCGGCGTCGACAAAAACGAGAGCGCCGAGGAGGCGATCCGCCGCGAACTCGCCGAAGAGGTCGGGCTGGCGGATGTCGAGATCGCCGGGCTGCTCGGGGTCTATCACAACCGCAGCCAGGCGAAGGACGATCATGTCGTGGTGTTCGTCGCGCGCGTGGCCGATCCCGCCGCGCTCCACGCCGCCGACGCGCGCGAGATTGCCGAGGCCGGCTGGTTCGCCCCTGATACACTCCCCGAAGGCACCTCCCCCGCCACCCGGCGCCGCATCGCCGAGCATCTCGCGGCGCGCCAAGGGCATGGGGCGTGGTGATGTCCGTGATCCGGCTACGCGGTCGCCAGAGCACCGCGCGTTAAATCGGCTTCAATTTACTGGTCCACCCCGGCGAGGGCCGGGTTCCAGTCACGAGCGGCCTGATGCTGGACCCCGGCCTTCGCCGGGGTGGATCAAGGTTGCTCACGACGCTCGAACGCCGGCGCCCTGGCATCTGGGTCCCCGCGTTCGCCGGGACACGGATTAAGCGATAGCGCCGCATCCACTCGTTCCGGTCTGGACTTTAAGCCCAGCGCCCCTAAGTCCCCCGCCATGCTTACTTCCGATCAGGCGCGCGATCGCGCTCAGGATATCGTGGCGCGCGCGGTCCGCGCCGGCGCCGATGCCGCCGATGCGATCTTCGCCGCCGATGCCTCGAGCGAAGTGTCGGTCCGGCTCGGCAAGCTCGAGGATGTCGGGCGGTCGGAAAGCGAAGATCTCGGGTTGCGCGTCTTCGTCGGGCACCGTTCGGCGAGCGTGTCGACCTCCGACCTGTCGTCGCAGGCGATGGACGCGCTGGTCGAACGCGCGGTGGCGATGGCACGCGAGGCGCCCGAGGATCTTTGGGCCGGGCTCGCCCCGGAGGAGCGCTTGCTCCACGGCGCGCCGCCGGCGCTCGACCTTGAGGATCGCGCGGAACTGTCCCCCGCCGAATTGCGCGAGATCGCCGCCGCGACCGAGGATGCCGCGCGCGCCGTCCCCGGCGTCACCAACAGCGAGGGCGGCGGCGCCAGCGCGTCGCGAAGCGTGATCGCGCTCGCCACCAGCCACGGCTTCGCGGGCGGCTATGCCACCACCGGCTTCGGCCTCTCCGCCAGCGTGATCGCCGGCGAGGGCGGCGGGATGCAGCGCGATTACGCCTTCCATTCCGCGCGCCATCGCCACCGGCTCAATGCGCCAGAGACGATCGGGCGCGAGGCGGGGCAGCGCGCGGTGGCGCGGCTCGATCCCGGCCGGATGGAGAGCGGCGCGATGCCGGTGGTGCTCGATCCGCGCGTCGGCGCCGGGTTGCTCGGGCATCTGACCGGGGCGATCTCCGGCCCGTCGATCGCACGCAAGACGAGTTTCCTGCTCGATGCGCTCGGCACCCGGGTGTTCGCCGCGGGGATTCGCATCTGCGACGATCCGCACCGCCCGCACGGGCTGCGCTCGCGCCCGTTCGACGGCGAGGGGCTGCCGGTATCGCCCACCGCGCTGGTCGAGGACGGGGTGCTCGAAACCTGGCTGCTCGATTCGGCCTCCGCGCGTCAGCTTGGGCTGGAGCCGACCGGGCATGCCGCGCGCGGGGTCGGCGGCGCGCCGGGGGTGTCGACCAGCAACCTCTATCTCGACGCGGGGCATGTCCCGGTCGAGACGCTGATCGCGGATATCGTCAGCGGGGTCTATGTCACCGAAATGATCGGTCACGGTGTCAACGGCGTCACCGGCGACTACAGCCGCGGCGCGGCGGGCTTCAGAATCGAGAATGGCGAGATCACCCGCCCGGTCGCCGAATTCACGATCGCGGGCAACCTCAAGGACATGTTCCTTGCGCTGACCCCGGCGAACGATCTCGAATTCCGCTACGGCACCAATGTCCCCACCTTGCGCATCGACGGAATGACGGTCGCGGGTGGCTGACGCGCGGCTCAGCGAAGCGGTCGCGGGGGTCGCCCGCGAAGCCGGGGCGCTCGCGATGGCGCGCTGGCAGACCGATTTCGCGCGCTGGGAAAAGGTGCCGGGGAGCCCGGTGTGCGAGGTCGATCTCGATATCGACGCGATGCTCCGCGCGCGGCTGACCGCATTGCTCCCCGATGCCGGCTGGCTGTCCGAGGAAACCGCCGACAGCGCCGAACGGCTGACCCGCGACCGCGTCTGGGTGGTCGACCCGATCGACGGCACGCGCGACTATATCCGCGGACGCCCCGGCTGGGCGGTGTCGATCGCATTGGTCGAACACGGCCAGCCGCTGCTCGCGGTGCTCGACGCCCCGGCGCGCGGCGAGGCATGGCGTGCCGGCGCGGGGACGGGCGCGACGCTCAACGGCGTTGCGATCCGCGCGGGCGATCGCGCGATCTTCCCCGGATCGCGCGTACCGACCGACGCCTTGCCCAAGGTCGACCGCGATCTGGTCGCGGTGGAAAAGCCCAATTCGATCGCGTTGAGGATGGCGATGGTCGCCGACGATCGCGCCGATCTGGTCGCGACCTTGCGCTGGGGCAATGAGTGGGACATCGCCGCCGCCGCGCTAATCGCGGCCGAGGCCGGCGCGGCGACGAGCGACGCCTTCGGCGCGCAACTGACCTTCAACAAACCCGATCCGCGCGCCTTCGGGGTGATCGTCTCGACGCAGGGGATTCACGCCGCGGCGGTGGAGCGGCTGCACGACCGCGCCGAAGCGATCGTGGCGGAGGGGCGGTAACCCGGCCCCCTCCCCCTGGTGTCCCCGCGAAGGCGGGAGCCCAAATCTACTTCTGGCAGGCCACCACCGTGGCGATCACCCCCAGCGTATCCTGCGGATCGCGCACCCGCACCGTATCGAGCCCCAGTTCCTTCGCCGGATAGTCGTTCCCGCCGGGGAAGATCGCGTCGCCGACGAACATCATCGCCTCGAGCGGGATCCCGCTCTCGTCGCGCAACCGCTTCAACCCATAGGCCTTGTCGACCCCCTCGCGGGTGATGTCGATCGAGGTCGATCCGCCCATGTTGATCGCCAGCCCCGGCAGCCGCTGGCGCAGATCGGCCTGGATCAACCGGCGCTTGGCGAAATCGGGGTCCCATTTCTCCTTGGCTTCGAGCGGCGCTTGCTGCCCGAGTGCGGAGAAGGTGATCTGGCTGCCGCGATCCTCGATCCGCTCGCCCCAGGTCTGCCCGGGAACGAAGCCGGTCGCGTCGAGGCTGGCGTTGAACGCTTCGATGATCCGCTGCTTCTCCGCGTCGGAGAACAATTCGGCATAGACCGCACCCCACGCGCCGTTGCGGAAGGTGTAGAGCTTGGTCCCGGTGGTCGGCATCAGCCACAATTTCGCGACATCGGCGCGCGCGGGGAGCCGCGAGGCGACCTGTTTGTCGAACTGCGGCCAGTCCCCGCCCGAGATCACCGCAACATCGGCGACGGTGAGCAGATCGGCCAGCGCCTCGGCCATGTCGGGCTGGATCGCCTGCTTGCTCTCCGCCAGCGTGCCATCGAGATCGAACGCCACCAAACGCTTCACATCATTCTCCCAAGGATCAGATTGTCGATCGCATGCGCCACACCGTCGGCGTCGTTGGCGGTCGTCACGTCGTCCGCCTCGGCCTTCACCGCATCGGTGGCATTGCCCATCGCGATCGATCGCCCGGCGCGCGCGAACATCGCGAGGTCATTGGCCTGATCGCCGATCGCGATCGTCTTGGTGAGCGGCACCCCGATCGCATGCGCCAGCGCCGCGATGCCGTCGCCCTTGTTGGCGGTGCGCGCGGTGACGTCGAGATAATAGACCTGCGACTGGACGATCGTGGCGCGGTCGGCGAAGGGCTTCACCCGCTCGGCCAGCGCGACGAGCAGTTCGCGGTCGTCGCTGACGAAGGTGATTTTGTCAGCCCGGTCGAGCAGATCGTCGAACCCGGCACGCACGACCGGCTCCTGCGCCGAGGCGATCCGCTCGTGATCGACATGCACGCCCTGATCGGTCGAGGCATACCAACGGTCGTCGGCGAACACCCAGCGATCGACCGCCGCATCGCCCACCGCCTCGAACACGCCGCGCGCCACCTCGGGCGGGATCGTGTGATGCTCGGCGATCGAGCCGTCGCGGCGGAACACGATCCCGCCGTTGAACGCTCCCATCGGCACATCGAGCCCGAGCCGCTCGGCGAGCGCCATCATCCCCGACATCGGCCGCGCGCTGATCAAGGTGAAGCCGAAGCCGTGCGCGCGCAACCGGGTGACCGCCGCGACGGTCGCCTCGCTCAGCCGCTTCTGCTTGTCGACCAATGTGCCGTCGACGTCGCAGACCACTAACGTCATTCGGGACGCTCGATATGCCCGCCGAAGCCGTAGCGCATCGCGGAGAGCAATTTGTCGCCGAACAGATGATCGACCCGGCTGCGATAGCGCGCGAACAAGGCGGTGGTGAGCACCGACACCGGGGTCGCCTGCTCCATTGCCGCGTCGATCGTCCAGCGCCCCTCGCCCGAATCCGCGACATTGCCGGAATAATGCGACAGATCGTGATCGCCGGCCAAAGCGGTGGCGGTGAGATCGAGCAGCCAAGACGAGATCACCGATCCGCGCCGCCACACCTCGGCGATATCGGCGAGGTTGAAATCGAATCTCTCGCCCTCGGGCAGCTGCGCCGCATTGCGCCCGGCGAGCACGTCGAAGCCCTCGGCATAGGCCTGCATCAGCCCATATTCGATGCCGTTGTGGACCATCTTGACGAAATGTCCCGCGCCGACCGGGCCGGCGTGGATATAGCCTTTCTCGGCGCGCGGATCCTCATTGTCCGCGGGATCGCGATTGGGGGTGCGCGGCACGCTCCCCGTTCCCGGGGCGAGCGTGTCGAAGATCGGATCGAGCAGGTCGACCGCGGCCTTAGGTCCGCCGATCATCATGCAGAAGCCGCGTTCGAGCCCCCACACCCCGCCGGAAGTGCCGACATCGACATAATCCACGCCCTTCGCGGCGAGCGCCTTCGCGCGGCGGATATCGTCTTTCCAGAAGGTGTTGCCGCCGTCGATCACGATCGTGCCGGGCGCGGCCTTCTCGCCGATCGCGGCGACGGTCTGTTCGGTCGGGTCGCCCGCGGGGAGCATCACCCACCAGATCGCCGGATCGGCGAGCAGCCCGCGCATTGCGTCGAGCGAATCGGCGGGGATCGCGCCCTCGCCGGCCAGTTCCTTCACCGCATCGGCGTTACGATCCCACACGACGCATTGATGCCCGCCGCGCATCAGCCGCCGTGCGATATTCCCGCCCATCCGGCCAAGGCCGACGATGCCGATCGTCATGATGGTCCCTCCGCCACTACCGCCCCGTTCAATCGCCGGGCGCGGATATCGTTCCGCAAGGGAATCGTCAGGCAGCGGCAGGATGCTTGGCCGCGATCGCCCCCAGCAGATCGTCGAACGAGTGGATGAACGAATGCACCCCCTCGGCGACGAGCAAGGTCGTCACCCCGTCGAGATCGAGTCCGAGCCGCTCGGCGTCGGCGAGCACCTTGCGCGCGCCCTCGATATCCTGGGTCAGCGTCTCGGCGACGGTGCCGTGATCGCGGAAGGCGTCGAGCGTCTTGGGCGGCACGGTGTTGACCGTATCCGCGCCGATCAGCGCGTCGATATAGAGCGTGTCGGGATAATCGGGGTTCTTGGTCCCGGTCGAGGCCCAGAGCAGCCGCTGCGGCATCGCGCCCTTCGCGGCGAGCTTCTGCCAGCGATCCGAGGCGATGAAATCCTGATACCAGGCATAGGCCGCCTTGGCGTTGGCGATCGCGACCTTGCCCTTCAGCGCCTTGGCCTCGTCCCCGCCGACCCCGGCGTCGATCTTGTCGTCGATCTTGCTGTCGATGCGGCTGACGAAGAAGCTCGCGACGCTGGCGAGGCGATCGATCGGCTGCCCCTTGGCGACACGCGCCTCGAGTCCCTCGACGAACGCCAGCGCGACGGCCTTATATGCCTCGATCGAGAACAGCAAAGTCACGTTGACGTTGATCCCCGCGGCGATCGACGCGGCAATCGCGGGCACGCCCTCCGGCGTCCCCGGGATCTTGATCATCAGATTGGGGCGATCGACCGCCGCCCACAGCCGTGCCGCCTCAGCGATCGTGCCGTCGGTGTCCTCGGCCAGCTTGGGCGAGACTTCGAGGCTGACATAGCCGTCCTTGCCGTTGAGCCGGTCGTAGATCGGGCGCAGCGTATCCGCAGCGTTCTGGATGTCTTCGATCGCGAGATGCTCGTAGCGCGCCATCGCCGACGCATCGGGCTTGGCCTTGTCGAACGCCGCGAGACTTTCGTCATAAGCCGTGCCGTGGCCCATCGCCTTTTCGAAGATCGACGGGTTGGAGGTGACGCCGGTGACGCCGTCCTCCTTGACCAGTTTAACCAGCCCGCCCTCGTTCAGAAACTTCCGGTCGACGAAGTCGAGCCACACCGCCTGACCGTGGCTTTCAAGGTCGTTGAGGTGTCCCATTGCATTCAACTCCATATTCGAACGGTAGAATTCCGATATTTGGCGGCCGGCCCGCCGCTGCAACCCCGAATCAGCCCTGCAGCGCTTCCTTGGCGATCTGCGCGACGTTGCCGACGGTGAAGCCGAACGCTTCCATCAGCTTACCCGCCGGTGCCGAGGCGCCATAGCCCGACATGGTGACGGTGCGGCCCTTGGCGCCGACATAGCGATCCCAGCCGAACCCGCCCGCCATCTCGACCGCGACGCGCGCGGTGATCTTGGCCGGGAGCACGCTTTCGCGATACGCCGCATCCTGCCGCTCGAAGCGGAACCACGACGGCATCGACACGACGCGCGCCGCGATCCCCTCGCTCTTGAGCTGCTCGTAAGCGCCGAGCGCCAGCGACACTTCGGAGCCGGTCGCGATCAGGATCACCTGCGGATCGGGGCTGTCGGCGAGGACATAGGCGCCCTTCGCCACGCCTGCGGCGCTGGCGTACTTGCTGCGATCGAGCGTCGGCAGCGCCTGACGCGACAGGATCAGCGCGGTCGGATGCTGGCCGTCGCTGACGATCGCGCGCCACGCCTCGGCCACCTCGTTCGCATCGGCCGGGCGGATCGTGTCGATTCCCGGGGTCGCACGCATCATCGCGAGATGCTCGATCGGCTGGTGGGTCGGCCCGTCTTCGCCCACGCCGATCGAATCGTGCGTGTAGACCCAGGTGCAGCCCAACTCCATCAGCGCCGAGAGGCGCACCGGCGGGCGCATATAATCGAGGAACACGAAGAAGGTGCTGCCATAAGCGCGCAGCCCCGACAGCGTCATGCCGTTGACGACCGCGCCCATCGCATGTTCGCGCACGCCGAAGTGGAAGTTCGCGCCGCCGTAATTGTTCGCCTCGAACGACGCCGCGCCCTTGATGTCGGTCTTGGTCGAGGGCGCGAGGTCGGCCGACCCGCCGATCAGCCACGGCACGCGCTTGGCGATCGCGTTGAGCACCTTGCCCCCCGCATCGCGGCTCGCGAGGCCCTTTTCGTCGGCCTCGAACACCGGGATATCGGCATCCCAGTCCTCGGGCAGCTTGCCGGCGAGGATCAGATCGAGCTCCGTGGCCAGCGCCGGCTCGACTTCCTCATATTTGGCGAGCGTCGCCTGCCATTCCTCACGCAACGGGCGGCCACGCCCGGCGACCGCCTGCTCGAACGCCGCCTGCACGCCCTCCGGCACGTAGAAATCCTTGGCCGGCCAGCCATAGGCTTCCTTGGTCTTGGCGATATTCTCGACGCCGAGCGGCTCGCCATGCGCCTTTTCGCTGCCGGCGCGCGGGCTGCCCCAGCCGATCACCGAATGGACGATGATCAGCGTCGGCCGGTCGTCGGTCTTGCGGAACGCGTCGAGGGCGGCGGTCAGCGCGGCGACGTCATTGGCGTCGTCGACATGGATGACGTTCCAGCCATAGCCGAGGAAGCGCTTGCCGACATCCTCGTCGAACGCGAGATCGGTGCCGCCCTCGATCGAGATATGGTTCGAATCGTAGATCCAGCACAGGTTGGAAAGCTTGAGATGCCCGGCAAGGCTCGCCGCCTCGGACGCGACGCCTTCCATCATGTCGCCGTCGCCGCACAGCGAATAGACGTCGTGATCGAACAGGGTGAAGCCCGGCTTGTTGTAGCGCGCGGCGAGCCAGCGCTCGGCGATCGCCATGCCGACCGAATTGCCGCAACCCTGCCCGAGCGGGCCAGTGGTCGTCTCGACCCCGGTGGTGTGGCGATATTCGGGATGGCCCGGGGTCTTCGAGCCAAGCTGGCGGAACGCCTCGATATCTTCAAGGCTCACCGCCGGACGCCCGGTCGGCTTGCCGGTGCGGTCGAGTTCCTTCACCCCGGCGAGGTGGAGCAGCGAATAGAGCAGCATCGAGGCGTGACCGACCGACAGCACGAACCGGTCGCGATTCGGCCAGTCGGGGGTGTCGGGATCGTAGCGGAGGAATTTGGTCCACAAGGTCCAGCCGACCGGCGCGAGCGCCATCGGCGTGCCCGGGTGGCCCGAATTGGCGCGCTGCACCGCGTCCATCGAAAGCGTGCGGATCGTGTCGATCGCCAGCCGTTCGGGGCTGCCGTCTTCGTGAACGCCGGCGGGGGCGGTAGCGGTGTCGGTCATCAAAGAGCCTCGTTCGGGGTCATAGGGGCGAACGCACCGGTCGGGCGCGCGGTTGCCGATTCCCCGCCCCCTTAGGGTCCAAACTCACATAGGACAACGCCGTGATCGCCCGGAGAAGTCCGCGGGCAAAGGGGTTCCCACAAAGTAGGACTTTGTGGGGTGCCCCATGGAGCGCAGCGCAGACGCTTAGCAGTCGCTACGCGCAAGCAAGCGACGCCGTCCAGCGGACTTCTCCGGGCGACCGCTCCGCGGCGGGCGTCTTGTGGCGCCATGCGGCGTCGCGCGTCGATCACGATGCAGAAGCATCGCTCTCTCCTTGCTCCTGGCCCGGCGCCAAAATCCGCTCCGTCACGACGCTGTCCTATGTGAGTTTGGACCCTAGCCACTCGATCCGTCGCGTTCCAGCCTCGTAACATTACCGTCGGCGGCAATATATGCGGCATCGACCTCATCGAGAAACAGGCCGTGGCCCAATGCGCCCGGAATCGCGGCGATCCGCGCGGCAAGCGCGCGCGGATCGGGCATCGCGGGAAAGTGGCAATCGGCGATGATATTGCCATTGTCGGTGACATAACCCGCGCGCACCGCCACCGCCGCGCCGAGCCGTTCGAGCGCCGCGACCACCGAGGCGCTCGCGAAGGGCAGCACCTCGACCGGGACTTTCGCCGCGCCGATCGCCGCGACTCGCTTCGATCCATCGGCGATGACAACCATCCGGCGCGAGGCGGCAGCGACCGCTTTCTCGCGCAGCATCGCCCCGCCCGCGCCCTTGATCGCGAACAGCCGCGAATCGATCTCGTCGGCGCCGTCGATCGTCAGGTCGAGCGTGGCGATCGTGCTGAAATTGCGGACGACGACGCCGACGGCGCGCGCGGCGGCAGCGGTCGCTTCGCTGGTCGCGACCGCCTCCACCCTCAGCCCCTCCGCGATGCGGCGCCCCAACGCGGCGATTGCGAACGCCGCGGTGCTGCCGGTGCCGAGCCCGACGAGCATCCCGTCGGCCACCTCCGCCACCGCCGCCTCGGCGGCGAGTCGCTTGTCGTCATCCTTCGCCATTGCCACCCTTAAGCATCGAGCAGGCAATATGATCCGTTCGCCCTGAGCTTGTCGAAGGTTGTCCTTCTTGCATGGAAGAAAAGTGCAGGGCTTCGACAAGCTCAGCCCGAACGGGGAGCGGGAATCGCGCTTCGACGCAGCATGCTCAGCTGTACCGCTGCTCCTCCCACCACGGGACGAAATCGGGCATGTCGCGCGACACCCGATCGGGATAGACCGGCGCGCGCTTCTCGAGGAACGACGTCACCCCCTCCTTGGCGTCGCCCGATCGCCCACGCGACAGGATCGCGCGGCTGTCGACCTTGTGCGCGTCCATCGGGTGCGAATAACCCAGCCCGCGCCACAGCATCTGCCGCGTGAGCGCCACGGAGACCGGGGCTGTATTATCGGCGATCTCGCGCGCCAATTCGGTCGCGCGGGCGATCAGCCGATCGCCGGGAAGGACTTCCTTGACCAGCCCGCCCTTCAGCGCCTCGGCCGCGTCGAACACCCGCCCCGAATAGCACCATTCGAGCGCCTGGCTGATCCCGACGACGCGCGGCAGGAAATAGCTCGACGCCGCCTCCGGCACGATTCCGCGCCGCGCGAAGACGAACCCCATCCGCGCGCTGTCGCTGGCGAGGCGGATGTCCATCGGCAAGGTCATCGTCGAGCCAACCCCGACCGCCGGGCCGTTGATCGCCGCGATCACCGGCTTCAAACATTCGAAGATCCGCAAGGTCAGCCGGCCGCCGCCGTCACGCGCGCTTTCGTTCGAATAACGCAGCTCGCCGTTCGGCCCGACCGGGGATTCGTCGCCGCGGTTTTCATAGTCGAAGGTCTTGGCGCCCCCCGACAGATCGGCCCCGGCGCAAAAGGCACGCCCCGCGCCGGTGACGATCACCGCGCGG
Organism: Sphingomonas sp. 66-10; assembly: GCF_001897045.1. Classification (NCBI taxonomy): domain Bacteria; kingdom Pseudomonadati; phylum Pseudomonadota; class Alphaproteobacteria; order Sphingomonadales; family Sphingomonadaceae; genus Sphingomonas; species Sphingomonas sp. 66-10. The sequence continues at coordinate 31,564 of NZ_MKRR01000145.1, read as the reverse complement.
ACATCGTCGTCGGCATCGATCCGGTCGAACGCGTCGATCAGTTCATGCATCATTCGCGCGGTGAAGGCGTTGAGCTTGTCGGGACGGTCGAGCGTGATCGTCGCGATCCCGTCGCTCACCGTATAGCGGATCTGTTCGTAGTCCAACCTGCCTCTCCTCGCGATCGTGGCCGCGGGGAGCATAACATTATTTATGGCAGAGCGTGCAAGTGGTTCCCTCCCCCCTTCCCTCGTGAAGGGAGGGGCTGGGGATGGGTGGGTATGGGGCTGGGTGACCGGTATCCGCGAGGCCAACCCGCCCCCGACCCATCCCTTGTTCAAGGGAGGGGAGAAGAAGGAGAAAACGTTACGCCCCGACGAGCAGATGCTCCTTGGCGATCTTGTCCTTCCACACCAGCGGGGCGAGCTGGTGGACGTTATTACCCTCCGCATCGACCGCGACGGTGACGGGGAAGTCCTGCACCTCGAATTCGTAGATCGCTTCCATCCCGAGATCTTCGAACCCGACGACCTTGCTCCCCTTGATCGCACGCGCAACGAGATAGGCCGCGCCGCCCACCGCCATCAGATAGGCGGATTTGTGATCGCGGATCGCCTCGGTCGCAGCCGGGCCGCGCTCGGCCTTGCCGACCATCGCGAGCAGCCCCTGTTCGAGCATCATGCGGGTGAATTTGTCCATCCGCGTCGCGGTGGTCGGGCCGGCGGGGCCGACCACTTCCTCGCCGACCGGATCGACCGGGCCGACATAATAGATCACCCGGCCCTTGAACTCGACCGGCAGCGGCTCGCCTTTGTCGAGCATGTCCTTGATCCGCTTATGCGCCGCATCGCGCCCGGTGAGCATCTTGCCGTTCAAGAGCAGCCGGTCGCCCTGCTTCCAGCTCTGCACCACCTCGGGGGTCAGCGTGTCGAGATCGACGCGCTTCGCCGCCTTGTCGGGCGTCCAGTTCACATCGGGCCACTCCTCGAGCTTGGGCGCCTCGAGATAGGCCGGGCCGCTGCCGTCGAGCGTGAAATGCGCGTGGCGGGTGG
>NZ_MKRR01000145.1:29636-30517 GCF_001897045.1 Sphingomonas sp. 66-10 | reverse complement strand
GCCGAGCCCCTGCGCGCCGATGCCGAGCGCATTGACCTTGTCGAAAATCTCGATGCGCAACGCCTCGATATCGTTCTTCGGGCCGCGCTCTTTCAGCGTCGCCATGTCGATCTGTTCCATCAGCGACTTCTTGGCGAGCAGCACGCAATGTTCCGCGGTGCCGCCGATGCCGATCCCGAGCATCCCCGGCGGGCACCAGCCGGCGCCCATCTGCGGCAGCATCTCCAGCACCCAGTCGACGATCGAGTCGCTGGGGTTCATCATCTTGAACTTGGACTTGTTCTCGCTCCCGCCGCCCTTGGCCGCGACATCGACATGGACCTTGTCGCCCGGCACCAGCTCGACATGGAGCACGCAGGGCGTGTTGTCGCGGGTGTTGCGGCGGGTGAAGGCGGGGTCGGCGAGCACCGAGGCGCGCAGCTTGTTCTCCGGGTGGAGATAGGCGCGGCGCACGCCCTCGTCGACCACGTCCTGCATGCTGCGCGTCGTGTCGTCGAGCCGGCAGTCCATGCCCCATTTGACGAAGACGTTGACGATTCCCGTGTCCTGACAGATCGGGCGATGCCCCTCCGCGCACATCCGCGAATTGGTCAGGATCTGCGCGATCGCGTCCTTCGCCGCCGGGGATTGCTCCGCCTCATACGCCACGCCCAAGGCGCGGATATAATCCATCGGGTGATAGTAACTGATGAACTGCAGCGCATCGGCGACGCTGTCGATCAGGTCGGCGGCGCGGATCGTCGTGGTCATGAATCGGGTCCTTTACTGGCGGTCGATCACCGCCGCGGTCATGCGGGAAAGGCAGACGAGCTTGCCGGCATCGTCCTCGATGCGGATCGTCCACACCTGCGTCGTGCGGCCGAGCATCTCGGCTGTGGCGG
>NZ_MKRR01000145.1:23755-29604 GCF_001897045.1 Sphingomonas sp. 66-10 | reverse complement strand
TCTCCAGCCCCACCGTCACCTTGCCCTCGGGCACCGCCATGAAGCCGGCGACCGAGGCGACCGTCTCCGCCAGCGCCACCGAAGCGCCGCCGTGGAGCCGTCCGAACGGCTGGTGGGTGCGCGCGTCGACCGGCATCCGCGCGCGCATCCAGTCATCGCCATAATCGGTAAATTCGATCCCGATCAGCCCCGGCAGCGCGTTGGTGCCGAGCGCGGTGAGCTGCGCGAGATCGACCGGCTGGGTCCAGATCGCCGCCATCAATAAGCCCTCCCGATCAGCACGCGCTCGACCGCCGGCGCCCCGGTGAAGATGCACGCGCCGTCGGTCGCGCCCTGATCCACCGGGGCGTTGCGGATCGTGAGCTTGAGCGCCTTCAACCGCTCGACCACCTGATCGAGCGCCGCGCCGGTCGGCCGCGACCAGGCGACATCGGCCCAGCCCGGCTTGGCCGCGCTCTCGACGAACATCGCCTCCACCCCGGCCCAATCGTCGACGCGGGTGATATTGGCCTCGAGCCGCGCGCGCGCTTCGGCGTGGAGCCCGGACTGGATCTCCTCCAGCAGCGCCGCCGCCGCGCCGACGAAATCGTCGCGCGCGATGACGCGGCTGTCGAGCTTGCCGTCCTCGCGATACAGCCGGTCGCGGCGCAGCACCGAGACATTGCCGCCGGCGACATCGCGCCCGCCGACCTCGATTACGATCGGCGCGCCCTTCTTCACCCAGCCCCAGCGCTTGTTGGCCGCCTTGGCCTGTTTGAGATCGAGCAGCGCGCGTACCGGCTCGCCCAAAGCGGAAAGCTTCGCCAGCTCGCCCTGCAGCCCGCGGCAATAATCGACGATCGCCTCATCCTCCGGCTGATCGCGCAGCATCGGGACGATTACGATCTGCCACGGTGCGATCTTCGGCGGCACGCGCAAGCCGTCGTCGTCGCCGTGGACCATGATGATGCCGCCGATCATGCGGGTCGACACGCCCCAGCTCGTCGTATTGGCGAATTCGAGCTCGCCCTCGGCATTCTGGAAGCGAATGCCCTGCGCATGCGCGAAATTGGTGCCGAGGAAGTGCGAGGTGCCGGCCTGCAGCGCCTTGCCGTCCTGCATCATCGCCTCGATCGAATAGGTCGCGACCGCACCGGGGAAACGCTCGTTCTCCGGCTTCTCGCCCGCTACCACCGGCAAGGCGAGATCGTCCTCGGCGAAGCTGCGATAGACCTCCAGCATACGCTGCGTCTCCTCGCGCGCCTCATCGGCGCTGGCGTGGGCGGTATGCCCTTCCTGCCACAGGAATTCGGCGGTGCGCAGGAACATGCGGGTGCGCATTTCCCAGCGGACGACATTGGCCCATTGGTTGATCAGCACCGGCAGGTCGCGCCACGATTGCACCCAGCGCGCGAAGGCGGTGCCGATCACCGTCTCGCTCGTCGGGCGGACGACGAGCGGCTCCTCCAGCTTGGCCTCGGGATCGGGGACGAGCCCGCCCTTGCCGTCCGCCACCAGCCGGTGATGCGTGACGACCGCCATCTCCTTGGCGAAGCCGTCGACATGCTCGGCTTCCTTTTCGAAATAGGAAAGCGGGATGAACAAGGGGAAATAGCAATTTTCGTGGCCGGTCGCCTTGATCCGATCATCGAGCAGCCGCTGGATGCGTTCCCAGATGCCATAGCCCCACGGGCGGATCACCATGCAGCCGCGCACGCCCGATTCCTCGGCCATGTCGGCCTCGGCGACGACGGTCTGATACCATTGCGCGAAATCGCCGTCGCGCGTGACGGAAAGGGCGTGCTTGATCATAACGCGCGCGCTTACCGTGCGTTGCCGCGTTCGTCACCTGCGGACTTGTTCGCCCCGGCCGCAGGCAGATTCAGACCGACGGTTCCCAACCGTCATGCCCGGCTCGACCCGGCATCCAGAGTCTCGGGAAGGTGTTTGTGGCTCTGGATGCCGGGTCAAGCCCGGCATGACGGCATGAATTTCTAGAACCTCGTCCGTTGTGTTCTCACAGCCGGTGCGGCACTGGCGATCGCATGGGGAGCGGGGATCACCAGCATGTCGCGCGCGCGATCGGGCTGCGGCTGACCTCCGCGGCGCTGTTCGCGGGCATGAGCGCGCTGATCAAGCTCGCCGAGGCGCAAGGCGCGACGCTCGCCGAGATCATGTTCTGGCGCCAGTTCATCGCGACACTGCTGGTGCTGGCGATCGTCGGCGTCGGGCCGGGGTTCGGCTCGCTCGCCACGCAACGGCTCGGCGCGCATATTTTGCGCTGCACGCTCGGCCTCGCCTCGATGACGCTCAATTTCGCCACGGTGATGCTGCTCCAGCTCGCCGAGGCGACGACATTGGGGTTTTCGATGCCGATCTTCGCAACGATCCTCGGCGCGTTCATCCTCCACGAGCCGACCGGCTGGCGGCGCTGGGCGGCGGTCTTCGCAGGATTCGTCGGGGTGATGATCGTCACCCAGCCGGGGAGCGGGCATATCCCGCCGCTCGGCGTCGCGACCGGCCTCGGCGCGGCCTTGCTCAGCGCGATCGTCTCGATCCTGTTGCGCACGATCGGCAAGACCGAAAGCGGGCTGACGACGGTCTTCTGGTTTTCGGCGCTGTCGCTGGTGCCGCTCGGCGCGATCTATCCGTTCTTCGCTCAGGCGCATGATGCGCGCGGCTGGGGGACGCTGCTCGCGATCGGGCTGCTCGGCGGCGCGGCGCAGATCGCGATGACGCGCTCGCTCCATCTGGGGCAAGTCAGCGTGGTGGTGCCGATGGATTACACTGCCTTGCTATGGGCGACCCTGCTCGGCGGGTTGCTGTTCGATCACCTGCCCACTCCGGCGACCTGGATCGGCGCGCCGCTGATCATCGCCTCCGGCCTCTACATCGTATGGCGCGAACATCGCCGCCGCGTCGAGGAAACCCGGCTTGCGATGACGCCGGGCTGAAGCCCCGGGTTGAAGCAACGCCGCGCTTCGGCCACGATCGCTGACATGCGTTCCATCCTTGCTCCGGCAGCTATGCTGCTGATCGCCGCGGCCCCAGCGCCCTCGCCCACCCCCCCGACCGCCGACACGCGCTTCGACCGGATCTGGCAGGACGAATGGGCGTGGCGCGAGAAGGAGGGGATTGCCGATCACGCCCCCGGCACGGTCGAGGCGCATATCGCGGATGATTCGGCCGCGGCGCACGCCCGCCGGCTCGCTTATTGGCGCGACGTGCTGACGAAGCTCGATGCGATCGATCCCAAGACGCTCTCGCCCGATACGCTGACCGACTGGCAGGTCTATCGCGCGCAGATCGCCAGCCAGGTTGACGACGAGACGTTCCGCGAGTTCGAAAAGCCGGTCAACGGCGATAGCGCTTTCTGGTCCGATCTCCAGGGCGTCGCGCGGGGCAATTTCGCCAATGGCGAGCGTGATTACCGCAACTATCTGTCATGGCTCGGCGATATCCCGGGCTTCTTCGCGCAGGAGACCGACAATATGAAGGCCGGGCTTGCGCGCGGCTTCACCCCGCCCGCGGTGGTGATGCAGGGGCGCGAGAAAGGCGTGGCGGAAATCGCCGGCGCGACCGATCCGACCAAAGTCTCTTATTACGAGCCCTTCACCAAATTGCCCGCCACGATGCCCGCGGCGACGCAGGAGGCATTGCGCGCCGCCGCGCGCAAGGTGATCGCCGATCAGGTGATCCCGGCACACCAGCGACTGCTGGCGTTTCTCCAGCAAAGCTATTTTCCGGGGCTGACCAAGCAACTCGGCGCGGACAAATATCCCAACGGCGCGGCTTATTACCAAAGCCGCATCCGCGTTTACACGACGACCGACCTGACCCCCGATGCGATCCACCAGCTCGGGCTCGCGGAGGTCGCCAAGATTCGCGCCGAGATGGAAAAGGCCAAGGCCGACGCCGGATTCAAGGGCGATCTCCCTGCCTTCCTCACTTTCATCCGCACCGATCCGCAATTCCACCCGACCACCGGGGATCAGTTGCTCAAGGAAGCGGCGTGGCATGCCAAGCGCTTCGACGGCATGGCCGCGAAATGGTTCGGCCGGCTGCCGCGCCAGCGCTTCGCGATCATCGAGGTGCCGCCACAGATCGCGCCTTATTACACCTCGGGGCGCGGCGGGCCGGGGGTCTATCTGGTCAACACCTATGACCCGCAATCGCGCTCGCTGCCGCAGCTTCCCGCGCTGACGCTCCACGAAAGCGCGCCGGGCCATGCGTTCCAGATGCCGCTCGCGGCGGAGAACAAGGCACTCAAGCCGTTCCGCCGCAACAGCTATATCTCGGCGTTCGGCGAAGGCTGGGCGCTCTATTGCGAGCGGCTGGGCGACGAGATGGGCTTCTATCGCACGCCTTATGAGCGGTTCGGGATGCTCTCCTACCAGATGTGGCGCGCGGCGCGGCTGGTGGTCGATACCGGGATCCACACCAAGGGCTGGACGCGCGAACAGGCGCAGCAATTCCTGCGCGACAATACGGCGCTGCCCGAGCGCGAGATCGTCTCCGAGGTCGATCGCTATATCGGCTGGCCGGGGCAGGCGTTGAGCTATTATCTCGGCGAGCTGACGATCCAGAAGGTGCGCGCCAAGGCCGAAAAGGCGCTCGGGCCGAAATTCGACATCCGGCATTTCCACGATACCGTGCTGTCGCTCGGCTCGGTCCCGCTGCCGGTGCTCGAAGCGCGAATCGATCGCTTCATCGCCGAAGGCGGCCCTTCGCCCTATCCTGAAGGTTGACCGCCGTACTTTATTCTTCGTCATTCCCGCGAAGGCGGGAATCCATTCGCGCTGAGGTTGCGTTCTAAGCCGATAGGCCAGCCAGAATGGATCCCCGCCTGCGCGGGGATGACGGTGATAGTCAGGCGCGCGCCAAGGCCGCCAGATCCTCGGGCCGGTTGATATTGGCGATCTCCGGCGCGTCGACCCGCACCGCCCCGATCGCCGCACACCACGCGCGCATCGAGCGGTCCGGGTCCGCCCGCAATCGCGCCGCCAGCGCATCGCCAAGCCCCGCCGGCCAGCACCCGATGATCGGCGTATCCGCGACGAACGCCGCGCCCGGCGCTGCAGCCAGCCTCGCCAGCACCTCCGCCGGGACGAACGGCGTATCGCACCCGATCGTCAGCACCGCCGCGAACCCCCGCGCCTCGGCATAGCGCAGCGCCCCGCATATCCCGCCGAGCGGCCCCAGCCCCGGCGCCGGGCAATCGGCGATCCCCTCCGCCCCCGACAACGCGACCTCGGCGACGAACGGCGCCAGCGTCGCCCGCGCGTGATCCGCCAGCGCGACGCCGCCGAGCAACGCGCGTGCCTTGTCGCTGCCGAATCGGCGCGACTCGCCCCCGGCGAGCACCACGCCGAGCAGTTTCACGCCTCCACCTCGAGCATCGCATCCGGCCGCGCGAGCACGGTGAGCTTGAGCCCGCAATCCCGCGCCCGCGCGATCGCGAGGCTAGTCGGCGCGGAGATCGTCACGAGCTGCGGGCATTGCGCCAGCGCCGCCTTCTCGACCAGTTCATAGGAGCAGCGCGAGCTGAGCAGCGCGAACCCGCCGTCCCAGTCCGCCCCGGCACGCAGCATCGCGCCGATCAATTTGTCGAACGCATTGTGCCGCCCGACATCCTCGCGCACCGCCACCAACCTGCCGTCGGCGGCGACCCGCGCGGCGGCGTGAACCGCCCCGGTCGCGCGGTTGAGCGGCTGATGTGCCCGCAATGTCGCCAGCGCGGCGAAGACCGCCCCGTCCGTCGCGCGCGGCGTCGCCTTCACCGGCGGCAACGGACGGATCGCCTGCGCCAGATTCTCGATCCCGCACAGGCCGCACGAGGATTCCGACACGCGATGCCGCGCCCGCTCCAC
>NZ_MKRR01000145.1:11516-23665 GCF_001897045.1 Sphingomonas sp. 66-10 | reverse complement strand
CGCATAGCCGATGCCGTTGAACTCGATCGCCACCGGCCGCTCGACCGCGACCGCGCGCGCGATCGCGTCCGGCGGTTCGCCATCGGCGTGGATGCGGCGGAACGGGATATCGATCGCCGGGGGCGTGTGATCGTGCATGTGCCTCTTTATCACGAACGGAAACCTTGCGTCGCCGTAACAGCCTATCGACGCGCGCATCGACGCGACGCTATAGCCCCGCGGCATGACGACCAAGCCCCTCGACGACGCTGCGCTCGACCAGCTGTTCCGCACCGCCCGCACCTATAATGGCTACACCGACCAGCCGGTCAGCGAAGCCGAGCTCCGTGCGATCTGGGATCTGATGAAGATGGGGCCGACCTCGGCCAACCAGATGCCCGCGCGGCTGGTGTGGTGCGTCAGCGACGAGGCCAAGGCCAAGCTCGCCGCCGCCGCGTCGGAGGGCAACCGCCCCAAGATCCTCGCCGCCCCGGTCAGCGTCGTGATCGGCATGGACACCGATTTCCACGAGCATCTCCCCGAATTGTTCCCGCATGCCGATGCGCGCTCGTGGTTCGTCGGCAATGAGGCGCTGCGCAACGAAAGCGCGTTCCGCAATTCGTCGCTGCAGGGCGGCTATTTCATCCTCGCCGCGCGTGCGCTCGGGCTCGATACCGGGCCGATGTCGGGGTTCGACGCCAAGCAGGTCGAGGCGGCGTTCTTCGCCGACCAGCCGACCGTGCGCGCCAATTTCATCTCGACGCTCGGCCACGGCGATCCGGCGACGATCTTCGCGCGCTCGCCCCGCCCGGCGTTCGAGAAGTTCAATCGTCTCGCCTGATCGCCCCCGCACGCTCGTCATCGACACCGCGACCGCTGCCTGCTCGGTCGCGCTGATCGAGGGCGGCCGCGTGATCGATTCGCGCCACGCCGTGGTCGGACGCGGGCACGCCGAGCGGTTGGTGCCGATGATCGCCGAACTGGTCGACGGCGGCCGCGCGCCGCATATCCTGGTCGACGTCGGGCCAGGGAGCTTCACCGGCATCCGCGTCGGCATCGCCGCTGCGCGCGGGCTGGCGCTCGGCTGGGGCGCGCGGGTCGACGGCTATAGCTCAACCTCGCTCATCGCCGCCGCCGCAATCGCGGGGGGCATCGCCGCGCCGCTTGCGGTGGTACTGGAAGGGGGGCACGGTGAGCTGTTCATGCAGCCGTTCATCGCCCCCCTCGCCCCCGATGGCCCGCTCGTCTCGCTGCCCCCTGCCGAGGCGCTCGCCGCGCTCGGCGCGCGCGCCGCGGTAGGCAGCGGAGTGCGCTGGCTCGCCGCGCTCGACGCGACGCTGACGCTCCACGACGCGCTCCCCGATGCGAAGGCCGCGATCCTGCTGCCCGATGCGCTCGCCACCCTCCCCGCGCGCCCGCTCTACGGCCGCGCGCCCGACGCCAAGCTGCCGGCATGAGCACCTCGCTGCGCATGATTGATCTCGTCGCCGGCAGCGCCGCCGATATCGCCGCGGTCGAGACGGTGATGACCGAGGCGTTCGATCCGCGCTTCGGCGAGGCGTGGACCCGCAGCCAGTGCATCGGGATCATGGGGATGCCGGGGGTGTGGCTGACGCTGGCGCGGGTCGACGGCGAGGTCGCCGCCTTCGCGCTCTCGCGCGCGATCCTCGACGAAGCCGAACTGCTGTTGATCGCGGTCCGCCCCGCGTTTCGCCGGCGGGGGATCGGCGCGGCGCTGCTGCGCGGTGTGATCGCCGACGCGCGCGCGCGCAACGTGACCCAACTCCATCTCGAGGTACGCGCGGGCAACGAAGCGGTCGCGCTTTATACCGCGCACGGCTTCGCCAAGGTCGGCGAGCGGCGCGCTTATTATCGCGGGCGCACCGGGCAGAGCTTCGACGCGCACAGCTACGCGGTCACGCTGTAAGAGGTTGCCCCCTGCCGCCCGGCCCGATAGCTCGGGGCGGAAGCAGCAAGGGAAACAACCGTTGATCGCCATCCGGCCCGCCCGCCCCGAAGACGCCGCCGCCATCGCCGCCATCTACGCGCCCTATGTCCTTTCCGGCACCGTCTCGTTCGAGACCGACGCGCCCGACGCGCGCGCGATGCGGGCGCGGATGAGCGCCTCCGACGGGCTCTACCCGTGGCTGGTCGCGACCTCCGGCGAAGGCGGGGACGCGCCGGTGGTGGCTTATGCCTATGCCGGACGCTTCCGCGATCGCCCGGCCTATCGCTATGTCGTCGAAAGCTCGATCTATGTCGCCGGCGCGGTGCGCGGCAACGGCGTCGGGCGGCTGCTCTACGAAGCGCTGATCGATACGCTGCGCGCACAGGGTTTCACCCAGGCGATCGGCGTCATCTCGCTACCCAACGACGGATCGATCTCGCTGCACGAAGCGGTCGGCTTCCGCCGCGCCGGGGTCTATCGCGAGATCGGCTATAAACAGGGCCGGTGGATCGACGTCGGCTTCTGGCAGTGCGAGTTGAACGACAGCGTCGTCCCCCCGGTCGAGCCCAAGCGCTTCGCCGATATCGGGGTGGTGCGGGACTGAGAGAGGCTCAGCGCCGGCGGCGATAGGCGGGGAGCGCGAGCCGCCAGCGGATTGCCGCCGCACGCAACGCGAAACCCGCCAGCGCGGCCAGCGTTGCCGCCTCGACCGTCGGCACCCCGAGCAAGGTCAGCGCCACATAAAGCGCCGAAGCGAGCGCGGCGGCGGTGACATAGATTTCCGGCCGGATGATGATCGACGGCTCGCCCGCCAGCACATCGCGGATCACCCCGCCGACGCATGCCGACACAACGCCCATCAGCGCGGCGGGCAGCGGGGGCACGCCGAAGCGCAGTGCCTTCGCCGTGCCGTAGACCGCATAGGCCGCCAGCCCGACCGCGTCGAACCAGTCGAGCGCCTCCCCGCGCCACCAGCGCTCAGGCGTCACCCAGATGACGAAGGCGACCGACAGACATACCCCGGCGGCGCGGCTGTCCTGCACCCAGAACACCGGCGCGCCGATCAGGAGATCGCGCATCGTGCCGCCGCCGACCCCGGTGATCAGCGCGAAGAAGGCGAGCGTCACCATCGTCTGCCCGCGCCGCGCCGCCGCCAGCGCACCGGAGGCGGCGAACACCGCGAGCCCGGCGAGATCGAACCAGGGCGCAAAGGTGGGGAGGAGCGCGGCGGGCGGCATGCGCCACAGGTAGAGCGGTTTGTGGAGAAAGCGAACTGTTGTTGGGTCTGTAGGATAGCGCGCAGGTGGTGGTGGTGGTGTCGTTTGGCTCCTTCCGCCCCAATGCCTGCCATTCAAACCCGAATCCGTGAACTCCGAAAGTGGACGTTCGCTAGGAAATTTGCGGGATAAGGGCGGCCCTGAATGAGGTTACCGCGTCACGACTTGGCGACCAAATCCAAAGGTAGCTAAGGATAGTCTCGTAATAGACCGAGACTGTCGCCCCATTCCAGGCGGCGTCCGCTTCCACATAATCTTCGTCCCGATAATACGGGGGCAGCGCGAAGCCGGCCTCCGGGTAAGCGGCCGCGAAGCGCTCAATGAGTTTCCGGTGCGGAGCCTCGTCATCGAGCAGGTCACTCCACGCTCTGAAGCCCCAGCCATTCGCGCCGCTGTTTAAGTTCCGGGGCAACGCCGAAACCTCTTCGACTTTGGAGTAAAGCGCCATCAGCATGGACTACTGCCGATCCTGTCTGCTTTCCACCTTTTAGCCAAACTAGCGGGATGACCGCTTCCCACCCAATCCCTGCCACCGCCGCCAACCGCGCCAGCCCGCTCCTCAAAACGCATTCGGGGGACCGGCATTGCTGCCGATCCCCCTGTCGCCGCGCCGCACGCTGCGCGCATCCCGGCAGGAACGCGCTGCGCCGGTTTCGGCGGCTCGCGCCGCACGCGCCTGGGAAGGCAACCCGCGCCGCATGATGGAAGCTGTGGGAAAAAGAAGCCGGCCAGGATGGCCCGCATCCGATCCCTTCGCGCTCCCGCGTCGCGCCCCGCACCGTTAACGGTGTCGGCCGCGCCGCTTTCCGGTCCCTACTCCCCGCATCCTGCCGCAACGGCTCGAATGCTGCTCGCAATGACCGAACCCTGCCGTCCGCCGAAGCGATCGCCGGGCTTCCGGCCGCATCTTTTCGCTCCGGCGGGATCGGTTTTGCCCGAGGGGAAGTGACCGATCTTGCGCCGCCGCGGCTTCGGCGGCCGGCATCCGGCACATCCCGTCAGGGGAATGCGCCGGATGCCTTCGGGCTGCCGCCGGACCTGCGCCCCACCCCCTCGCCGCTCGCACGCCGAGGCTGTGGATAACTTTGTCGCCGGCTACCCCGACCGATCGATCGCGTTGCGGTTTGCGTGAGCCACCAGCATCGCCACCTATCGGGTAACCTTCTGAGACATCGCGGAATTTCTTCCGATCCGCCCTTTCCGGCTACCCCTTGATGCTGTCACCAATCGCGAGTCGCACCAACAATTAAGTGCGCCCCGATGCCTGTGGATAGCGTGGATATCGTGGAAAGCCGCGGATCATGAACAGCCGGTTGCCGGCGGTTCATCGGCCGTGGCTTATGATCCAGACGTTATCATTATATGACATTGAACCACCGGGAGTTTGAATCATGCGCACCCTGATGCTGGCGCTGGGCGCCGCGGCGATGATCGTGCCGACGCTGATCATCACGACGCCGCAGGCCGAGGCGAAGAAGAAGCATTACGACTATCGCGAATGGCGCGGGCGCGACGGGCGCATGCACTGCCGCCGCCCCGACGGGACGACCGGGCTGATCGTCGGCGGTGCGGCGGGCGCGCTGCTCGGCCGCACGATCGACACCCGTGGCGACCGGACGCTCGGCACGCTGGGCGGCGCCGCGGTCGGCGCGCTGGCCGGGCGCGAGATCGAGCGTTCCGGCAAGCGCCGATGCCGCTGATCACGTCCGAATCCTAATTTCATCGGCCGCGGCTCCTTTCGGGGCCGCGCCCGTTGTGCGATGGTCATCACCTCCTACTCGAAAGGAAAAGATCGATGCCCACCCACAGCGGATCGGCGCGTTACGAAGGCTTTGGCAAGGACGGCAAGGGGTTCGTCTCCACCCAGTCAGGGGTGCTGGCGGACAGCCCCTATGGCTTCGCCACGCGCTTCGAGGACGCCCCCGGCACCAACCCCGAGGAGCTGATCGCCGCCGCGCACGCCAGTTGCTTCACGATGGCGCTGAGCTTCGCGCTGGCCCGCGCCGGCTATAACAAGGGCACGCTGGAAACCGAGGCGAAGGTGACGCTCGATCGCGACGGCGACGGCTTTTCGATCACCCGTTCCGCGCTCGATCTGCGCGCCCATGTGCCGGGGATTTCGGGCGAGGATTTCGCGCGGATCGCCAACGAGGCCAAGGCCGGCTGCCCGGTATCGAAGCTGATCAAGGCCGAGATCTCGCTGACCCACAGCCTCGCGGAATAGCCCGCCTGATACGGCGGAGATGATTACATCTGTTACTATCTCCGCCGTCTTGCTATAGTCCCGCCATGGCCGATGCGAACCTTCTGACCCCGCCGCCGGGCGCCGCCGCCGATTGGACCGTGCCGCAGAATTGGGCGCATTATACGCCCGAGGAACATGCGACCTGGGACCGGCTGTTCGCCCGGCAGGCGAAGATGCTCCCCGGCCGCGCCTCCGACGCCTATCTGCGCGGGCTCGACGTGCTCAAGCTGTCGCGCCCCGGCATCCCCGATTTCGAGGAACTGTCCGATCGGCTGATGAAGCTGACCGGGTGGCAGGTGGTCGCGGTGCCCGGGCTGGTGCCCGACGATGTGTTCTTCGACCATATGGCCAACCGCCGCTTCGTCGCGGGCAATTTCATCCGCCGGCCCGATCAGCTCGATTACCTCCAGGAACCCGATGTGTTCCATGACGTGTTCGGACATGTGCCGATGCTCGCGGACCCGGTATTCGCCGATTATCTGGTGGCTTACGGCAAGGGCGGGCAGCGCGCGCTGGGGCTCGACGCGCTCAAATATCTCGGGCGGCTCTACTGGTATACGGTCGAGTTCGGGCTGATCGCCGAGCCCGAGGGGATGCGCATCTATGGCGCGGGGATCGTCTCGAGCTATGCCGAGAGCCGCTTCGCGCTCGACGATGCCTCGCCCAACCGCATCGGCTTCGATCTCGCGCGGGTGATGCGCACCGACTATCGGATCGACGATTTCCAGCAGAATTATTTCGTCATCCCGAGCTTCGACGAATTGCTGCGCGTGACGGTCGAGACCGATTTCGCGCCGCTCTACGCCGAACTCAAGCAGCAGGACGACATTCCGATCGCGACATTGCTGCCGGAGGATATCGTGTTCACGCGCGGCACGCAGCAATATGCGCTCGCCAAGGCGGGCTGAGGCGAGCCCGACCCGTTCGGGCTGAGCTTGTCGAAGCCCTGCACTTTCCTTCCAAGGAAGAAAGACAGCCCTTCGACAAGCTCAGGGCGAACGGGTGGATAGTTACCGCCCGTCGGTCGCCCACCCCTCGCGATCGCCGTCGGTCGCCGCCGGACGCGGCGTCTCCGGCGCGGTGAGGCGCAGGATCGTCCAATCCCCCCGCACATCACGCGCGGCGAGCGTGCAGCCCTGCGCGCGATACGCCTCGATCACCGTCTCGGCCTGATTGGTCAGCAGCCCCGCCAGCACGATCGTCGCATGCGGCGCGGCGATCGCCGCCACCTCGGGCGCCATCGCGACGAGCGGCCCGGCGAGGATATTGGCGATCACCAGATCATAGGGCGCCTGTGCGGCGATCGCGGGCGCGCGCGCACCGTCTGCCACCACCAGCTCGATCGCGGCGACGTGGTTGGTCGCCATATTCTCCGCGGTCACCTCGATCGCGATCGGATCGATATCGGTCGCCATCACCCGCGCTTCGGGCCACAAATGCCGCGCCGCGAAGGCGAGCAGCCCCGTCCCGGTGCCGAGATCGATGACATTGGCGAACCGCCGCCCCGCCAGCCCGTCGATCATCGCCAGGCAGCCCGCGGTGGTGTGATGATGCCCGGTGCCGAACGCCTGCCCGGCGTCGATCAGGAAGGCGCGCTCGCCCTCGCCCGCCGTCGCGGGATGCGCCGAGGTGTGGACGACGAACCGCCCCTCGCGAATCGGCTCGAGCCCGGCCTGGCTCATCGCCACCCAGTCTTCGGCGCTGAGCGCCTCGATCACCGGCGCGACCCCCGCGGCGCTCGGCACCAAGGCGCGCAACGCGGCGAGCATCGCTTGATCGGGCTCTTTTTCGAGATAGGCGTCGAGCCGCCAGCGCTCGACATCGTCTTCCACCTCTTCGGTGGTCATCAGCACCGCATCGATCGCCAGATCGCCCGCGGCGTCGATCGCCTCGGCCTCGGCGCGGGTGCAGGGCAAGGTGACCTTCCAGCTGTCGGGGACCGGAATCGGCTCGGTTGGCGTGCTCGTCATCGCCGCGCCATAGCGGCGACGCGTGCGTCAGGCCATGCCCGCGATCACACCGCCACCTTGCGCGCGAAATCGCCCGCGCTGGTCTTGAGCAGCGCCAGCCGCGCGGAAAGCGAGGCGAAGCCGGTGCCGAACGCATCGATCTCCACCGCCACCGCCTCGGTATCCTCGCGGATCGCGGCGATCGTGCCTGACATCGAATCCGCCGCCAGCGCGGTTTCGTCGACCGCGGCGGTGATCGCGGTGACGGTCTGCGCCTGCGCTTCCATCGCGTGGCGGATGCGTGTCGCCGAATCCTCGACCTCGGCCACTGTCGCGCGGATGCTGGCGTTGGTTTCCACCGTGCTGCGCGTCGCGGACTGGATCGCGGCGATCTTGGCGGCGATATCGTCGGTGGCGCGCGCGGTCTGCCGCGCGAGGCTCTTCACTTCCTGCGCGACCACCGCGAAGCCGCGCCCGGCATCCCCCGCGCGCGCCGCCTCGATCGTCGCATTGAGCGCGAGCAAATTGGTCTGCCCGGCAATGTCGCGAATCAGCCCGAGGATCGATTCGATCGACTGGGCGTGATCGGACAGCAATTGCGACACCCCCACCGCCTCGCCGGCCTGCGCGCTGGCGCGGTTGGCGACATCGGCGGCGACCTCGACCTCGCCGCGCGCCTGCTCGATCGCGTGGATCAGCCCGGCGGCGGTCAGCGCCGCCTCGCGCATCGCGACCGCGGATTGCTCGGCGGCGGCGGCGACTTCGCTCGCCTTGCCGAGTACGCCGCGAGTCGAGGAGGAGGCGCCCGAGGCGAGCTGGCGCAGCGATCCCCATTCGGAAGTGGCATTTTCCACCGTCGCGGCGATGCCGTCGTGGAATTCACTCGCCAGCCGGTCGCGCGCGACCTTCGCGGCATGTTCGAGATAGGCGGAATAAATGGCGACGGTCACCTCGCACTCCATCGCCGAGAGCCGCATCAGCGTATCGATCATCCGCGCGAGTCGCGGATCGTCACGCGACAGCCGGCGCATCAGCACATCGAGCGCCGCGCGATCGCTGGCGCTGATCATCGACAGCAAGGCGGTCTTGGAAACATCGCCTGCGAAGGCACTCGCCACCGAGCGTTCGATCGCCTCGATCCACTCCCACCCGCTGGTATCGAGAAAACGGTTGCGCAGGAAGGTGACGCCGACCTCGATGCGGTTGTCGAGCGTCCGCCACGCGGTCTCATTGGCGAAGCAGCGCTGCCACTGATCCCAATAAGCCGCCGAAACCTCGCGAATCTCGGGCTCGATCACCTCCCACACCTCGGCGCTGGCGGCGATCAGCGTGCCGTCGACGTCGAACACCCTGAGGCGGCTGGCGATATCGATCGTGGCGGCGATCGATCCGGGGGCAGGCAAATCGGTATGCAAGTGGGCGCTCCATCCTTCGCGTCGGCCGATGCGTTAACAACCATTGGTTAAACGAGGGTTAGATAGAGCGAACGCGTAGCAATCGACCTGCGCACGCTTGCATCGCCGCGCTTCGCGTCTCATAGACCGCGCCGAACCGTCGGCTCATCGCAGGAACTTGCCCTTGGCCTCGAAACCCGCGCGTCCGCGCAGCCCGCATCTCTTCAGCGGCCCGCTCCAGATTCATTATCGCTGGAGCCCGGCCATGCTGGCCTCGATTCTCCACCGCGTCACCGGCGACGGCATGGCGACCGTCGGCGCCGCCCTGTTCGTCTGGTGGCTCGCCGCGCTCGCCGCCGGCAAACAGGCCTATGCCGTGTTCGTCGACGTCTTCACTTATACGGACGGCCGGCTCAACGCGATCGGCTGGGTGGTCGGCGTCGGCCTCACCTTATCGCTGTTCCAGCATATGATGAGCGGCATCCGCCACCTCGTGCTCGATACCGGCGCGGCGTTCGAGCTCAAGGCCAACCGGCTGCTCGCGATCCTCACCTTCGTCGCCTCGACGCTGCTGACGATCGCCTTCTGGCTCGTTCTCACGGGGGTCATCTAATGGGTACGGGAACCGAACTCGGCCGCGTCCGCGGGCTTGGCAGCGCGCATCACGGCCCGCTGCACTGGTGGCACCAGAAGCTGACCGCGGGCAGCAACCTGCTGCTGATGGCGTGGCTGATGATCTCGATCGCGCGCATGCCGAGCCATGATTTCGGCAGCATCCACGCGTGGCTCGCCTCGGCGTGGGTCGCGGTGCCGATGATCCTGCTGGTCGCCTCGGTCTTCTATCACTTCCGCCTCGGGCTGCAGGTGGTGATCGAGGATTATGCCCATGCCGAGAATCGCGTCGTGCTGATCGTCCTTCTCAACCTGTTCGTCGCGGTCACCGCGGGGACCGCGATCTTCTCGATCCTCAAGATCGCTTTCGGAGCTGCCGCCTGATGCCTGCCGCTTATCAGATCATCGATCACAGCTATGACGCGGTCGTCGTCGGCGCCGGCGGCTCGGGCCTCCGCGCGACGATGGGCATCGCCGAGAGCGGGCTCAAGACGGCGTGCATCACCAAGGTGTTCCCGACGCGCAGCCACACCGTCGCGGCGCAGGGCGGGATCGCCGCCAGCCTCGGCAACAATTCGCCCGACCATTGGTCGTGGCACATGTTCGATACCGTCAAGGGCTCCGACTGGCTCGGCGACCAGGACGCGATCGAATATATGGTGCGCGAGGCGCCCGCCGCGGTCTATGAGCTGGAGCACGCCGGCGTGCCGTTCAGCCGCAACGACAATGGCACGATCTACCAGCGCCCGTTCGGCGGCCATATGCAGAATATGGGCGAAGGCCCCCCGGTGCAGCGTACCTGCGCCGCCGCCGACCGTACCGGCCACGCGATGCTCCACGCGCTCTATCAGCAGAGCCTGAAGTATGACGCGGACTTTTACGTCGAATATTTCGCGCTCGATCTGATCATGGAAAACGGCGCGTGCCGCGGCGTGGTCGCCTTGTGCATGGAAACCGGCGCGATCCACCGTTTCCGCGCGCATGCCGTGGTGCTGGCCACCGGCGGCGGCGGGCGCGTCTATCAGTCGGCGACCTCGGCGCACACCTGCACCGGTGACGGCAACGGCATGGCGCTGCGCGCCGGGCTCGCGCTGCAGGATATGGAATTCGTCCAGTTCCACCCGACCGGCATCTATGGCGCGGGGGTGCTGATCACCGAGGGTGCGCGCGGCGAAGGCGGCTATCTCACCAACAGCGAGGGCGAGCGCTTCATGGAGCGCTATGCGCCCAGCGCCAAGGATCTCGCGAGCCGCGACGTGGTGGCGCGCTCGATGGCGATGGAAATGCGCGAGGGCCGCGGCGTCGGGCCGGACGGGGAATATATCTACCTGCACCTCGACCATATCGATCCCAAGGTGCTGCACGAGCGGCTGCCCGGGATCACCGAGACGGGCAAGATCTTCGCCGGCGTCGATCTCACCCGCCAGCCGCTCCCGGTCACCCCGACCGTCCACTATAATATGGGCGGCATCCCGACCAATTATCACGGCGAGGTCGTCCAGCTGCGCGACGGCGATCCCGACGCGGTCGTCCCCGGCTTGTTCGCGGTCGGCGAGGCGGCGTGCGTCTCGGTCCACGGCGCCAACCGGCTCGGCTCCAACTCGCTGATCGACCTCGTGGTGTTCGGCCGCGCCACCGGGCTGCGGCTCAAGGACACGCTGAAGCCCAACACCCCGCACAATCCGCTGCCCAAGGGCTCGGAAGAGCAGTCGCTGGCGCGGCTCGATCACTTCCGCAACGCCAAGGGCGGGTCGCCGACCGCGCAGATCCGCAGCGAGATGCAGCGCACGATGCAGCGGCATTGCGCGGTGTTCCGCGATTCGGCGCTGCTGGCGGAGGGCGTCCAGAAGATCGACGCGATCAACAAGGGGATGGCCGATATCGGCATCACCGATCGCTCGCTGATCTGGAACACCGATCTGGTCGAGACGCTCGAGCTCGACAATCTGATCGGCCAGGCGGTCGTGACGATGAAGGGCGCGGACAACCGCAAGGAAAGCCGCGGCGCGCATATGCACGAGGATTTCCCCGAGCGCGACGACGCCAATTGGATGAAGCACACCATCGCCACCTTCGACGGCTGGGGCGGCAAGGGCGGCGCGACCACGATCGATTACCGCCCGGTGCACGATTACACGCTCACCGACGACGTCGATTACATCAAGCCGAAGAAGCGCGTTTACTGATATCCGGCCCGCGCGGGGGCGCCCCCGCGCGGCGCCTCCCCTACCGCTCCACCTTGATCCCCAGCGTGACGGTCGCGGGGCGCAGCGGGGTGCGCTGGTCGCGGTTGGCCAGCGTGAAGGGATTGCCGAACGCGAAGCGATTGCCGCGGCTGTCGGTGATATTGTCCGCCGCCAGCCACAGGGTCAGGTCGCGCCGGGTCCATTCGGCCCGCGCCGAGACGACCGCATAGCGCCCCTGCTCGATATCGAGATAATGGCCGGTGCCGAGCACCGAGCGGCCGATATAGTCGATCGCGCCGGCCAGCCGCATCGCCCCGCCGAACGCGCTCCAGCCGTAATTGGCCCCGGCATGCGCGCTGAACGGCGGCGTATTGGGCAATCGCCGGTTGTCGGTCGGCGAGGTCGAGGCGAGCGGCCCATCGACGTTGTTGACGGTATAGAGCGCCGATAGATCGAACCGCAGCGGCGCCACCGGCACCCAGTTCGCGCTGACCTCCGCGGTCAGGATGTTCGCATTGCCGATATTGGCGGTATAGGGCTGGCCGCGACGGTCGATCAG
>NZ_MKRR01000145.1:599-11497 GCF_001897045.1 Sphingomonas sp. 66-10 | reverse complement strand
CATTCCGATCGAATCCGATTTGAACTCGGCGACGCGCCCGATGCCGCGCGCCACCGCGAGCCCGCCGGTGCGGAACCCCGATTGGTAGCGCGCATAGACCGATAGCCGCGGCGCGAGCTGCCACGACAAGGCCAGCGTCGGATCGACGCGTCGCGTCATCCGCCCGCGCACCAGATCGCCCGCGCGGGGCTTGAGCGAGGGATAGCCGTCGACCCGCGCCTGCGTCGCGCGCAATCCGATCGTCATCGACAGCCGATGCGTGAGCGGCTCGGTAAACTCGCTGAACAGCGACAGATTCTGCGAGACGTTGGTGACGCCGATGATCTCGATCGGGTCGCTCGCCGGGCCGAGTTGCCGGTTCAGCGAATCGCGATTGCGCAATATCGCCGCGCCGACCACCCAGGATTGGCCGTCGGCACGCGACCGGCTGAGCCGCACTTCCTGCGTCCACAACAGGTTCGACCGCACGGTATTATACGCCACCGTCCCGCGCGATCCCGCGGGGGTCGCATCGAACCAGTCGTCGGCATCATATTGGCTCACCCCGCTCACCGAGACGAGTTCGAGCCCGCTCGCCCAACGCTTGCGGATATGCACCCGCCCGAGCACGATGCTGTTCCAATAAGGCTGTGCGATCCGCGCCGAGCGCACCAGGCGATCGCCGCCCGAATCGATATATTGCGCGTCGCTGGCGGAATTGCGCTGCCCCAGCACGCTGGCGTCGATCTGCCATCCGTCGCCCGCCTCGACCCGCACCGCCCCGCGCCCGCCGACGCGATCGAGGTCGTTGATCGCGTGTCGGTGGAGCATCCGGTCGTCGATATAGCCGCCCTCATGTGCGCGATAGCCGACCAGCCGCACCGCCGCGGTGTCGCCCGCCAGCGGCAAGTTGACGAAGCCAGACACGTCCCCGCCCGGCCCGCCGTCCGCCGTCGCGCTGGCGCTGGCGGTGATCCCGGCGTGGAAGACGCCGGGCTGCGCGGGATTGGGGATGATTCGCACGATCCCGCCGATCGCGCCGGCGCCGTAGAGCGTGCCCTGCGGCCCCTCCATCACCTCGACCCCGCGGATGTCGACCAGTGCCAGCCCCGGCTCCGGGGTCGCGTAGTTCATCTGGATGTCGTCGAGATAATAGCTCGTCGTCGACTGGGTCGCGCCGTCGAAGCTGCTGTCGGCGATGCCGCGGATGAAGATCTTGTCGCGCCCCACTCCCAGCGCGGTCGCCTGCAGCACCGGGGTCGAGCGCGCCGCATCGGCAACGCTCGACGTCGCGCCGGTGGTGGCATCGGCATGCGGCACGATCGAGGTGATCGAGGCGGGAAAGCGCAGCAACGGCACATGCTGCTTGCTCGCGGTGACGATCACATCGGCGGCGTCTTCCGGCGACGGCGGCGGCGGAGCCACGGACGCCGGCCGGCTCGTCGCAGCGCGCACGATGCGATAGCCGTGCGGCGCGATGCGCTCGGCGCGATAGCCGGTGCCGCGCAACATCCGGCGCAACGCCGTTTCGAGCGGCAGCCCAGGCGGCGGCAGGCGGACCCGGATCGCGCGCAGACCCGGTTCGAGGCTGACGATTTCCTCGCCGCTGCGCGTGGCAAGCTGGAGCAACGCCGCTTGCAACGTGATCTCGCCGCGGGTCTGTGCACCGGCAGATGGCACGGCGGCAAAGAGCGCCGCCGCTGCTATGCTAGCGCGCAGGATCGGTCGATGGCGCGATGATCCAACCAACCCCCTCATTCGACACGCGCATTCCCGTCAGCCTTGCCAAATGCGCCATGTCCCGCGGCGTGTCGCCCGTCAATCGGATCACGCCGGTGAAAGGAGTCATCGCGATCCGCTGGTCGACGCGCACGTCGCGCCCGGCAACCAGCGCGATCGTCTCTGCGGCGATCAGGATCGGCTGGCCGGTGAAGGTCAGAACCCGCGTCTGATCCGGCGCGACGCGCGAACGGATCACGCGATTGCCCGGCAATACGCTCAACGCATCGCCCGCGGCCAGCGCGATCCGGCTGTCACGCGGATCGAACAGCACCGCGCCCTCGGTGACGCTGACATCGACGCCGCGCGAGTCATGCGTCACGGCGAAGACGGTGCCGACGTCCTGAATCTCCCACGCGCCGGCACGGACGGTGAAGGGATGATCGGCATCATGCGTGACGCGGAAGGTCGCACGGCCGCTTTCGAGCGTCGCGCTGCGCGCACCGGCCTCGACCCGCGCGCCTGCCGCCAGCGCGATACGCGTTCCGTCGCCGAGCGTCACCGCTCGCGGCGTGGTCGCCGCGATCGTCACCGGCGCAGGTGACCGAAGCCCCGCCTCGCGCAGCCCGACCGCCCCCGCGATCGCCGCCGCCAGCGCCCCCGCCGCGAGCGCGACGCCACGACCGCGCCGCCACCAGCGCACCGGCGCCTCATCGTCGTTCGCCGCGATTGCCGGCACCGCCGCCGGATGACGCGTGGCATCCGCCAGGCTCACCGCGTCATAAGCGCGGGCGTGCGTCGCATCGGCCTCCAGCCAGGCGGTGAACGCTGCCCAGTCGGCCGCGCCCATCGTCTCCTGCCGCAGGTGCCAGGCGATCGCGGCGTCGAGGACCGCCTCGTCGATGTGCGTGGCGATGTCAGTCATCGTCCCCTCCATCCGCCAGCGCATGCAGCCGGCGATAGGCACGCTGGAGCAATTTCTCCACCGCACTGACCGATATGTCGAGCCGCGTCGCGATCTCGCGTTGCGGCACCTGATCGATGCGAAACAGCCGATAGGCGAGGCGCATCCGTTCCGGCATCGCGGCGATCACCCGATCGGCGTGGCGCAGCGCGTCGCGCGCCAGCAATTCGCGTTCCGGCGAAGGCCGGTCGGTCGCCACGTCGCCCGACGCCGCCCAATCGGTTTCCAGCACCGCGCGGCGCTGCGCCGCGATCCGCCGGTCGGTCGCCAGATTGTTCGCCATGCGCATCAGATAAGCGGCCGGGTTGGCCAGCTCGGGCTGCGGATTGGCCGCGACGCGCAGCCACAGGTCCTGCAGCGCATCCTCCGCGTCCGCCGCGCTGCCGAGCCGCGCCGCCAGCAGCCGCAACAGCTGCGCGCGCTGCTCGCGATAGGCGGCGACGAGCCCCGGCGCCGCCATTACCTGCGTTTCCGCGGTGTCGACGCGCACGAACGATCATCCGCCGAATTCCAGCCCATAAGCGCGAGCAATGTCCGCGATCTGCATCCGGTGCAAGGCCGAGGCCTCGCGCAGCCGCGCCGCCGCGATCGTATCGCCCGGCAGCTCGCCGGCGCCGGGGTGGCACATGATCAGATGCACCGCGCCCGGCCGGCGCAGGAAGCGGGGGAAGACGCGCTCATAGTCGCTGTTGAAATCATAATGGCCGGCGAAGCTGCTGTTGCACGCCAGCCCGCGCTGCGCCGCCGCCCGGCGCAGCCCGCGCGCATGATAGGCGCTGCCGATCGCCTTGCCGCGATAGGGGCGCGCGGCGATCGCGCTCATCCGGTCACCGCAATCGCGGATCCACGCCGCCGGCGCATGCATCGCCACCGCATCGAGGAACAGCCGGCGGATGCCGGGCAGCACATGCGCATGCTGATGCGCGTCGACGAAATCGGGCATGCGGCCGGTCGCGCGACGGAAGGCGCGGAATTGCGCCGCGATCTCGCCCTCGATCTCCTCCAGCGGCAGATTGCCTTTCATCGCCGCGACGGTCAGCGGATCGATCTCCGGCATCACGCCGCCGTCGGGGACATATTCGGGCATGTCGGTGAGCGGCGCCTCGCCGGTCAGCGTGAGATGCAGCCCGATCTCGATTCCCGCGGGCAGATCGTCGAGCAGCCGCGCATCGGCGGTCCAGCCGGGACAGACCGACATGCAGCTGATCGCATTGAGCCGCCCCTCATGCGCGAGCGCGACGATCGTCTCGCTGATCGGGCGGGAAAGCGCGAAATCGTCGGCGCAGAGGATCAGCCGGGCCTTGGTCATGCCACGACCGCCGGTGCAAAGACCGCCGCGGGCGCAGTGGCGCGCTGGTAGCGCCGCTCGCGCAGCCGGTCGCTCGACAATTGCCGCTTCGCGAGCCGCGCCGCGAGGTGATTGTAGAAGAACCAGTCGCCCGTCTGCGTCGCGGCGGTGACGATATAGCAAAGCCGCTCCGCCAGCGTCCAACGCACCGAGGCGCGGTCGCGCTTGCGCGGCGAGGGCGAGCACCACAGGCTGGTGCTATAATCCATCGCCCCGTGTTTCAGCACGCGGTGAATGATCTCGTGATCCTCGAGCACCAGATTCCAGCGCTGCGGATCGAACCCGCCCGCCCCGCGCAACGCGGCGGTGCGGAACACCTGCCCCGCGCCGCCGGCGTGGCATTGTGCCGGCAGCAGGCGCGCGGCGATATTGACGTGGAGCGCCGACGCCACGCGCCGTGCGGTGCCGGCGGCGCGCGCGACGAAATACGCGCCTGCCGCCGCCACCCCGGTGCGCTCCAGCAAGGTCTGCGCGGTGGCGAGATAATGCGCGGGATACCAGGTGTCGGCGTCGCAGGTCGCGACGAACGGGGTGGTGACGCAGGCCAGCCCGGCGGCGAGCGCGGCGACCTTCCCCGGCCGGCGCTCATGCACCAGCACATAGGGCAGATCGTGGTCGCGGCACGCCGCGACCGCCACATCGGCGCTGTCGTCGGTGCTGGCATTGTCGATCAGGATCACCAGCGGCCGCTCGTCCTGCCGTGCGAGGCTCGCTACGGTATCGCCGATGCAATCGCGTTCGTTGAAGAAGGGCAAAAGCACCGACCAGTCGCGCCGCGCCGCCGCCTCGCCGATCTTCAGCCCCAGTTCGTCGTGACGCAGAAAATCCTGAAACACGCCTCGCCCTCCCGTGCGGCATGGGTTGCGGCGGACTTCCCCCTTGCCCGCCGCACTGACATGACGACACGGCGCGCACCGACCCGCACGGGTGGGGCGAAATTTTTTTCGGATAGCTCAGCGGCTGGGCGAAGAGCGCTACACAGCCGCCCCGCGCAACGCCACGGCGCGCGCGAACACCGCCTCGAACATCTCGGCGGTCAACCGCCCGGTATTCTGGTTGTAGCGCGAGCAATGATAGCTATCGATCACGATCCGGCCGTCGGGCATGCGATGCTCGGCAAGATGCGCGAAGCGTGCCTTGGGCAATTTGCCGCCCAGCACCTTCACCGTCGACTGATGCGCCACCTGCCCCAGCGCGACGAACACCCGCGCCGCGGGCAATGCCGCCACCGGCGCGGCGAGATAGCGGCGGCAGGTGTGCGCCTCCTCCGGGGTCGGCTTGTTCCCCGGCGGGAGGCAGCGGACGGCGTTGACCACGACCGCCCCCTTCAGCGCCAGTCCGTCGTCGGGTCGCCCGTCGAACGTCCCCTCGCTCAGCCCGAATTTGGCAAGCGTCTGGTAAAGCAGCGCCCCCGCCGCGTCGCCGGTGAACGGGCGCCCGGTGCGATTCGCGCCGTTGATGCCGGGGGCGAGGCCGATGATCGCCAGCCACGCCGCGGGGTCGCCGAACGCCGGCACCGGGGCGTTCCACCAATCGGGGTGATCGCGGCGCATATCCGCGCGCAGCGCGACGAGCCGCGGACACAAAGGGCAATCGCGCGGCGGCTCGCTTTCGGGCAGGGGTGAGGATGCGAAAATCATCATAAATCGCTAGAGGCTCGCGCGGGATGACGCAAAGCTACCTCATCGCGCTCGGCTCGAATCGCCCCGGCCGGCACGGCGGCCCGCGCGCGGAGATACGCGCCGCGCTCGCCGCGATCGGCGCGACGCGCGCCTCGCCGATCATGACGACCGCGCCGCTCGGGCCGTCGAATCGCGCTTATGCCAATGCGGTGGCGAGAATCGAGGACGAGGCCGATCCCCCTGCCCTGCTCGCGCGGCTCAAGGCGATCGAACATGATTTCGGCCGGCGGCGCGGGCGGCGCTGGGGCGCGCGGGTGATCGATCTCGACATCATCGCCTGGTCGGGCGGGATCTGGCGCTCGCCGGGGCTGACCGTGCCCCACCGCGCGCTGCGCGAGCGCGATTTCGTACTCACGCCGCTGGTCGCTTTGGCCGCCGATTGGCGCGATCCGGTGACCGGTCTCAGCGCACGACAGCTTCATGCACGGTTGACCCGGCGGCGCGCGCTCCCTAACCGGCAGAAACGCTGGTGAGGGTCCGTAGCTCAGTCGGTAGAGCAAGCGACTTTTAATCGAGAGGTCCCGGGTTCGAATCCCGGCGGACCCACCAGCCTTTCCCTCCACGCATTGTCGATCCGGCGACCCCGCTCCAGCTACCTGCTGTAAGCGACCGATCCCGCGCGCCGAATCCGCTTGCGGCCCGGCCTCGCAATGCCGACGCAAGAGGCCGAACACCGTTACAGCGTCTGCTTAACGCTGATTCAACGCATGAATTGCCCCATTATAAAATGATTTGCCGCTTTCGCCGGGGCGACATGCGGTTAAGATGGACTATATTTCCAAATAAGCACCGCCGAAGGCGCGATCACTCGGGACATTGGTATATATTCGATATATAGCTTTACTCATGTTTACCGAGTTCAAGCAGCAACTTTATCGAACGCGTAATGTTTCTTCGGTATATAATGTACCCAGTTTATTGAGGTTCCGTTCGTAGTCGATTCAATTACTTAGCAGGGCTCGATGCCGGTTGCCGCCTTGTCGATCGCGAAGGACGGTCATCCCTCCAAACCTTCGCCGGTGGCGTCAAATCATCGTCCGGCCTGCAGCAGGGTAACTATAAGATTGAAATAGAATATTTTATCCGGCGGACAGCGCGAATGTCAGGAGTAGATCGGTGGCGAGTAAGGCAAAACGCACGGGACAATCGCTCGGCGGGACGGCCGGGCGGCATTTTCTCGCGCTCGAGCCGCGGATGATGTTCGACGGCGCGGCGGTGGGGACCGCCGCAGCCGGCGCCGAAGGCCTTGTACCGACCTCGGCGGCGGCGCCCGCCCCCGACGCCGGCTGGGCCGCCGCCGATCAGCCGAGCGAGGAGCGTCCAACGCAGGACGAAACCCGCGATACCGCGCTCGCCGACACCGCCCCGCCGCCGCGCGCGATCGTCTTCGTCGACGGCGCGGTGAAGAATTATCAGGACCTGATCGCCGGCATCGACGGCGATTATGAGATCGTCGTGCTCGATCGCGATAGCGATGGCGTCGAGCAGATCGCCAATATCCTCGCCGCGCGGCGCGGCGTTTCCGCGATCCACATCATCTCGCACGGCGACGACAGCAATGTCCGGCTCGGCACGGCGGTGCTAAACCGCGCGACGATCGCGGGCGAATATGCCGACGAGCTCGCCATCTGGGGCGCGGCGCTCACCGAGAGCGGGGATCTGCTCATCTACGGGTGCGATTTCGGCGACGACGGCGCCGCGCTGGCGCTGCTCGCCGATGCGACCGGCGCCGATGTCGCCGCCTCGACCGACGACACCGGCAGCGCGCAACGCGGCGGCGACTGGGATCTGGAGGCGCGCGCGGGGACGATCGAGGCGGCGACCCTCGCCGCGCCCGAGTGGGACGGGCTGCTCGCCGCGCCGACGCTCGATACAGCCCCCGCGCTGACCTATACCGCGGCGGAGGATGCGCCCGCGCCGGCCAACGGCAGCGCGGTCGGGGTGCCCGTCTCGACCTATACCGGCGGCATCAGCGATACCGATGCCAATGCGCAAAAGGGCATCGCGATCACCGCCAACGGGCAACAGGTGAAGGCGGGCACGCCGATCGCGCGGCTCGTTTCGCCCGATATCGATCGCGACATCGCGCGCACCCGGGTGCAGATCGCCGAGCTCGAAGCGCGATCCGGTCGTGCGACCGCCGATGCCGAGGATCGCGCCAACTTCCGCGTGCTGCGCTCCGACCTCGCGGGGCAGCGACTCAACCTCGCGGGGCTCGTTGCGCGACGCGAGAAATTGACATTGGTTGCGCCCGCCGACGGGATGATCACCGATATTTCCGAGCAGATGACCGCCGGGCGCTGGCTGAGCGGCGACGAGCCGATCGCGCGGCTGGTCTCGCCACGCAGGTACGACGTCCAGGCCTATGTCGACGAAGCCGATTTATGGCGGCTCGAGCCCGGCGCGACCGCGCGTTTCGTCCCGGACGACGCCGCCAGCGCATCACGCCCGGCGCGGCTCGACGAGATCGCATCCGCGGCGGCCGAGCAGATGGAATTCCCCGCGCTTGCCTCGACCAACGGCGGGCCGATCCCGGTCAACCAGCGCGACGATGGCGCGTTGAAGCCGCTCAAGGCGATCTATCGCCTCCACCTCACGACCCCGACCGATGCCGACGCGGCGAACCGGCTGGCGCAGCGCCGGACCGGCGTGGTGGTGATCCACGCGCGGCCGTCGAGCCCGTTGCTCCAATGGTTCCGCGCGATCGGCCGGATCTGGCGCGCCGAGCGGCCGGTTTAGGTCCTACCGCCGGCTAAGCTGCGTCACATCGCGCACCGCGCCGCGCGCGGCATTGGTGGTCAGCGCGGCATAGGCCTGCAACGCGGGCGAAACGACCCGCTCGCGCCCGATCGGCTTCCACGCGTCGCGCCCCTTGGCGTCCATCGCCGCGCGCCGCGCCGCGAGCACCTCCTCCGCGACGACGAGATCGATCGCGCGGGTCGGGATATCGATGCGAATCGTATCGCCAGTTTCCACCAGCCCGATCAGCCCGCCCTCGGCGGCCTCGGGCGAGACGTGCCCGATCGACAGCCCCGAGCTGCCCCCCGAGAAACGCCCGTCGGTGATCAGCGCGCAGGACTTGGCCAGCCCCTTCGATTTCAGATAGCTGGTCGGATAGAGCATCTCCTGCATCCCCGGCCCGCCTTTCGGCCCTTCGTAGCGGACGATCACCACATCGCCCTCGGTCACCTTGCCGCCGAGGATCCCCGCCACCGCGGCATCCTGGCTTTCGAACACGATCGCCGTGCCCTCGAAGGTCAGCATCGACGGATCGACCCCCGCGGTCTTCACGATACATCCCTCGGGCGCGAGATTGCCGAACAGCACCGCGAGCCCGCCATCCTTGCTGAAGGCATGTTCGGCCGAGCGGATCGCCCCGGTCGCGCGATCGGCATCGAGCTCGTCGAACCGCGCCGACTGGCTGAACGCGACCTGCGTCGGCACATTGCCCGGCGCCGCGCGATAGAGCGTCAGCACCTTCTCGTCGTCGGTGCGGGTGATGTCCCAATGATGCAGCGCCTGCGCCAGCGACGGCGAATGGACCGTCGGCAGGCTGGTATCGAGCAGCCCGGCGCGATCGAGCTCGCCCATGATCGCCATGATCCCGCCGGCGCGATGCACGTCCTCCAGATGGACGTCGGCGACCGCCGGCGCGACCTTGCACAGGCACGGCACGCGGCGCGACAGCCGGTCGATATCGGCCATCGTGAAATCCACCTCGCCCTCCTGCGCCGCCGCGAGCAGATGGAGCACGGTGTTGGTCGAGCCGCCCATCGCGATATCGAGGCTCATCGCATTCTCGAACGCGGCGCGCGTCGCGATGCCGCGCGGCAGCGCGCGCGCATCTTCCTCCTCATACCAGCGCCGCGCGAGGTCGACGATCAGCCGCCCCGCCTGGCGAAACAATTGCTCGCGATCGGCATGGGTCGCGACGATCGAGCCGTTGCCCGGCAGCGCAAGCCCGAGCGCTTCGGTGAGGCAATTCATCGAATTGGCGGTGAACATCCCCGAGCACGACCCGCAGGTCGGGCAGGCCGAGCGTTCGATCGTCGCGACTTCCTCGTCGGTGTAGCGATCGTCGGCGGCGACGACCATCGCGTCGATCAGATCGAACGACTGCTGCTTGCCCTTCACCTCGGCCTTGCCGGCCTCCATCGGCCCGCCCGAGACGAAGATCGCCGGGATGTTGAGCCGCATCGCCGCCATCAGCATGCCGGGGGTGATCTTGTCGCAATTGGAGATGCACACCAGCGCGTCGGCGCAATGCGCATTGGCCATATATTCCACCGCATCGGCGATCAGCTCGCGCGAGGGCAAGGAATAGAGCATCCCGCCATGCCCCATCGCGATCCCGTCATCGACCGCGATCGTGTTGAACTCCTTGGCGACACCGCCGGCGGATTCGATCTCGCGCGCGACGAGCTGGCCGAGATCCTTCAAATGGACATGCCCCGGCACGAATTGCGTGAAGCTGTTGGCGATCGCGATGATCGGCTTGCCGAAATCGCCGTCCTTCATCCCCGTCGCGCGCCACAGGCTGCGGGCGCCGGCCATGTTGCGGCCGTGCGTGCTGGTACGGGAACGGTAATGCGGCATGTAACGATCTTTCCGGCTTGGTGGAATCCGCGCAACTTTATCGCGCGCGTATCCGTGAGTAAAATATATTATTGAACGCCCATTAGGTCATTGTAGATATAAGAAATGGATGTGCGCCAGCTCCGCCATTTCGTCGCCCTCGCCGAGACGCTGCATTTCGGGAAAGCGGCGGCGCGGCTGGGGATGACGCAGCCGCCGCTCAGCCAATCGATCCGCGCGCTGGAGCAGGATCTCGGCGCGCCGCTGTTCGCGCGCACCCGGCGCAGCGTCGCGCTGACCGCGTTCGGCGAGCAATGGCTGCCGCATGTCCGCGCCGCGCTCGCGGGGGTGAATGCGCTGGGCGATATCGCGCGCGGCATCCTGAGCGGGGACGCCGGGCGGCTCGAATTGTCGTTCGTCAGCACCGCCGATTACAGCATCCTGCCCGCGCTGGTGCAGCGGTTCAGGCGCGCCTATCCCGAGGTCGATCTCGTGCTGACCGAGGCGACCAGCGACGTGCAGGTCGCCGCTTTGCTGGAGGGCAAGGGGCAGATCGGCATCGTCATCCCCGATCGCGCCGCGCCGCTGCCCGATCCGCTCGCCTATCGCCAATTGGTGTCCGAGCCGTTGG
>NZ_MKRR01000145.1:0-518 GCF_001897045.1 Sphingomonas sp. 66-10 | reverse complement strand
CCTCGCCGCTGATCGTCTTTCCCCGGCGGGTGGCGCCCTCGTTCCACGATCTCGTGACCGGCTATTATACCGCGCACGGCAGCAACCCGCGCGTCGCGCAATATGCGATCCAGATGCAGACGATCATCAGCCTCGTCTCGGCCGGGATGGGGATCGCGCTGGTCCCCGCCTCGCTGCGCCATCTCGCGCGATCGGGGGTGCGCTACCTGCCGCTCGAAGACGAGGCGCCGCTGCTCGAAACCGGGATCGTCTGGCGCCGCGACGATACGGCGCCGACGCTCGGCAATTTCCTGCGGATGATCGAGACGGCGGATTTTATGTGATTGTGCTCCCCTCCCCGTCTTACTCCCCTCCCTCGTGAAGGGAGGGGCTGGGGGTGGGTGGGTATGAGAGGCACCGATCCGCTTCCTCGCAGGTCAACCCAACCCCGACCCCTTGTATGTTGAAGGTTGCCCGATCTGATTGGAGGATGGGGTGATCGCCGGGGGTGGCCACCCCCGGCGATCGGGCGGGTGGGG
>NZ_MKRR01000144.1:2653-6467 GCF_001897045.1 Sphingomonas sp. 66-10 | reverse complement strand
CGAGGTTGAACTGGAAGCGATTGTCGTCGCGATTGCCGAACAGCCGGATACCGAGCTGCTGGTCGTTGAACAGAAAGCCGCGGAAATCGGACTGGAACGGCTGGATGCCGATCCGGATCGAGCGGAAATCGTAGCGATCCGACGTATTGGTCAGGTGGACATCGACGAACGCTTCCTGCACGCCGAGGAACTGATCGGTGCGGTGGGTCGGCTTCGACGGCTCGACGAACAAGACGCGCCGCTCGGGCACCTGCGCGTAATTGATATTATACGCCAGGGTCAGGCGATATTCGATCTCGGGCGGCTTGAACGCGGTGGCGCCCTTCACCAGCGAGACGCCGGCGATGAAGGTCTGGCTCAGCACGAGGCTGGTGTCCCTGCCGAACACGTCGTTGCTGCCGGGGCGCTGCGTCGTCTGCACCCCGACCGGGATCGGGAAGGTGCGCGGCTCGATCACCGTGTCGCTCACCGCACTGGCGACGAAGAACCAGTCGTCGCCCTTGATCGGCAGCCATTTCACCTTGTCGCGGTCGATCGGCCGGTCGCCCTTCAGCCTATTCTGCCGATAGGGATCGAACCAGCGTTCCTTGACCAGCCCGAGCGATTCGATCAGCCGCCAGCGATCGGGCACCGGCACCTGATCGACCGGGAACGCCTCGGGCGGCGGCGCGCGCACCGCGCCGCGATTGTCCTGCGTCACCGCCTCGGGCAGCGGCGCCTCATAGCCGGGGCGGCGGCGGCCGGGGATCGACTGATCGTCGGGCGGCGGATCGGCCTGCGGCGCGGCATCGGTCGCCTGCGCCAGCAGAGCCAGGGGAAGGAGCGCGAGCGGGCCCATCGCTACAACCCCGAACAGACGTCTTGCGTCGACGTATCGAGGAACGGCGCGACCGGGCAGTTCACATAACGCAGCCGCACGCTCTCATTGCCGAGATTGACGACGATCTGATCCGCGCGGATCGCGGTCGGCGCATTGCCCAGGCTGCCGACGCGCTTGCCCGCATTGTTGAGCCCGAGGAAACCGATCATATCGTCCTGATCGATCCCGTCGCCCGACACGCCGACCCCGCCGATCAGCACGTTGCCGCGATAGACCGGCACCGACCCGGGGAAAATCTGCACCCCGTTCGGCGCCCGCGTCTGCCCCGCCGCCGCGCCGCAGCGCTGCGGCGTATCGGCGGCATTCACCCCGGTGACATAACCGAGATGCGCGGCGAGATCGCCGACGATCAGCGCCGATTGCAGCCCTGTCGAGAAGGGGTTGAACTGCGCGATCGGGCGCGAGAACGGGCCGTTGGGGCGCCCGAACTCGCCGTCCGGGAAATAGGGGCGGGAGAGATTGCCGTTGGCGCGATCGGTGAAGGCATAACGCCCGGTCAGCGCATTGGGATCGTTTAGGAAAGCGCGCGCGCGCTCGACGAACCCGGCAACATCGGCGCTGGGACTAGCGAGAAGATCGCTCCCCGCATGACTCCCCGAGAAGAACGCCGCCGTCCGCGCTTTCTGCAAGCTGACGTCGGTGCCGAAGATCGGCGCATCGGGAGAGCGCACCACGCCGAGCACCTGCCCGCGGGTATCGACCACGCTGATCGAAACCTGCGCGCGGCTGTTGAGCGGCGCGCGGATCTGCGCGCGCGCGCGGCTCATCACCGTAAAGGCCTCTTCGAGGATCGCGGTCACTTCGCCCGCAGAGAGCGGCTGCGCGACATCGCCCGCATCGGTTCCGCCACGGATCGGGAAGCGGTTCGCGCCGCTGCCGTCGGTCAGCACGAAGGCGTCGCGGTTGGAGAATTCGCCGGCGGTCGCGGCGCGCACCCCCGATGCTTCGGTGCCATAGGCCGCGCCGGGGAGGACCACCGGGGCCGGATCGCCATAGTAACCGCGCACCGCGACGAGCGCGCCGATGCTGCCGTTGATCGTGGCGAAGCCCGGCGCGCTGGTCGCGATCAGCCCCGCATAGCTCGCGTCGGAATAGCGCAGCAACGTGCCGTCGACCGGCACGCGATCGGCGCGGATCGTATCGGGCGCCTCGAACCCGAGCGTCCCGGCGAGCGCGATATATTCCTCGGGATCATTGTCGACATTGCTGACATCGGGGTCGAAGCCATAGACGCCGTCAGCCATCACCCCGATTCCGCCGACCACCACGCCATTCTTGTAGAGCGGGAAGCCCCCCGGATCGGCGGCGAGCCCGAGCGGCGAACGCTTCGGCCCGATCAGCGCCCCCGTTCCCGCGCCGCCCGCCATGAAACGCGCGGCAAGGTCCGAACAGGGCAATTGGCTGAACTGCACCCCGAACAATGGCCCGCTCTCCAGCCCCGTCGTCGCCGGCGAAGGCGGGAATTGCTGCTGGACGATCTCGCTCGCGGTGCGGGTCGAAAAGGCGTTGCCCGCGCTCGACAGATAGGCGCCGGTGATCGCCTTGGCGATCGCCGCGACCTCCGCCGGGACGGTGAGATTCTGTGCGTCGATATTGACGCCATTGGGCGCCGCGCTGGTCGTCGCGGTGGCGCGCGCGCCGGTCATGCGGAACACCGCGAGGACATTGCCGACGCGATCGGTCACCGCGATCACCGCGGGCAGGTTGCGCGCCTGCGCCTCGGCGGCGGCGTGGGCGATGACGACCTGGACGTCACTGACGGAGAGCGACTCCTGCGCCGGGACCGCATAAACCGTCGTCGCGGGCGTCGTGCTCGGCGTCGGGGTCGGCGAGCTGCCGCTCGCGCCGCCGTCGCCGCACGACGACAGCAACAGGGACGCGATGCACAGGAGCGCACGCAGTCTCATCGCAGCGCCCCGATGCTGCGCGCGGCGCTCGCCAGCGCGGCGCGGAAGTCGGCCGGGCGATAGGCATTGGGCTCGTGTACCGCGGCATAGGCACGGTTGACGTCGGCACGGATGCCGGCGGCCGCGCCGATCGTGATCCGCCCCGATTTGACGAGGCTGTTGAGCAAGGTATCGACCGCCATTACCGCCTGCACCGATCCTTCGTAATCGGTGAAGCGCGGCGCGATCGCCCCGCCGGCGACCTCGGCGACCAAGGTGAAGGCCATATCGCCATTGATCGCCGCCGCGCCAAACGCATCGGCCAAGGCACGCGCGCTCGCCGCCAGCCGCGTCCCCGCCGCGATCGCCGCGGGGCGATCCCTGGCAAGCGCGGCATGGAAGGCGCGGCTATCGGCATCGAACCGCCCCGCCAGCCCGGGCGCGATCACCCGCGCCGCGGCCGAGAGCATGATCATATTCTCGTCGTTGAATGGCGGCATCCCGGCGGGGATCGGGCGGCCGGGATTGGCCTCCCACGTCTTGCTGCGCTCGGCCTGATCGTAGATGCGGCGGTGGCAGCTCTGGCAATCGAAGAAGTAGAATTCGGGGAAGGCGCCTTCGCTGCCCTTCGCGCTCGAATAGAGCGTCAGCGCGCGCTCGACCGCGCTCGCCTGCCCCACCGCCCATAATTTAAGGCTATCGGTGCGGCCTTTGCGTCGCGCGTAATCGGCGTCCTCATTGTGGTGCGCCTGCATCGTCGAGAACAGGTCGAGCTCGAACGAGACGCGCGGATGCCCCGCCGCCATCATGCGATGATCGACGAACTGGCCCGGCCGCGCGCTGCCGAAATGGCAATCGAGGCAGACGCCCGCGCGCACCTGCGGCCGATCGAGCGCGGTCATGCCGTTCACGACATTGGCGGCATGCGTCGCGCCGACCGCATAATGCGTGGCGATCCAGCCGCTCGCCGCGCCGTGGCAGCCCTCGCACCCGACGCCGTCCTGCGCGAGGAAGCGCGGGCCGCGCGCGCCGGCCGGGGTGGAATGGC
>NZ_MKRR01000144.1:517-2640 GCF_001897045.1 Sphingomonas sp. 66-10 | reverse complement strand
GCCGAGCACCGCAAAGGCACGGCTATGCGCCCCGCCCGGTGTCGAGGGCTCCTGCCACAATTTGAGTTCGTCCTGGCGGACGACCTTGCCGTCCGCCTCCATCCGCCCGTGGCAGGTCGATCCGGCACAGGAGGCGACGCCGACATAGGTGCGTCCCGCGGCCTGCGCGCCGGCGGCGTCGGCCGAACGCGCGAGATCGGGCAGGCCGAGCAACAATGCGAGCAGCAATGCGACCAGCACCCCGCCGAGCGCGGACCTGCCGATGATCGCCTGACCGCCGCCCCGCATCCTATGCCCCCCTGCCGTCCGCGCCCCACCGCGTCCGACCGTGCCATCCCTGCCCGATATCGGCCGGTCGTTTCAATCCCGTTTCGGTCGCGATTCCGGGATCCTGGCTCATGGCTTGCGCTGCCACAGATCGTCGTTGCCCGCCCCGGTCACCGGCTCGTCGATCAGCGGCGGGAAGCCCTGTGCGGCGGCGTCCCACAATTCGATCAGCGACAGGCTCAGCGCGCGCGGCACCGCGGCGATCGGATCGAGCTGGCCTTCGATCGTGCCGTGCGGTTCGAGCACGGTGTTGAGATCGACGCAGCTACCCGCGGTGCCGATCAGGCAGCCGTTGATCTTCGATCCGATGACATAGCCGCCCGCCCGGCCGTCGAGCGCGCCGTTGATCGACACCTGCGGCCCGGTGTGCCGGCCGGTGACGAAGCTGCCGCCCGCGCCGGTCAGCCGGCCGTTGATCGCGATCTGCGCCGCGCCGGTGGTGGTGATCGCGACATTGTTGGCGGTGAAGCCGCGGCGCGAATCGAAATCGGTGGCGCTCCCGGTATTCTGGATGAACAGCCCGTCCGACACATTGGCGTTGATTGTCGCGGCGCGCAGGATACCGGCGTCGCTCAGCACCCCGTCATTCTGCGCAAGCCGCCGATCGCGCGCATCGACCGTCGGCACCGCCGCGACATCGCCGATCGCTGCCTGCGTTGCGGCGATGATCGTGCGGCCGCGCAATGTCAGCATTCCGGCGAGGCCGCCATTGCCGTCGTTGATGTCGATCGCGCCGAGACCGGCGATCACCGCCAGCGTTTCACCCGCCGACAGCGCCAGCCCGCCGGTCGCGGTGCGCCCGGTGAGCTGGACCGTGCCCTCGACCTGCATCGAGCCCGGCGTGGTGATCGACAGCGTCCCGCCGCCCGGCAAGGTCGCGGTGCCGAGCGTCAGCGCGCGCACGAAGACCGACGGCGTATTGGCCGAGCCCAGCGCCGGCGCGACGATCGCGATATCGTTCGCGAAGACCCGCGCCAGCTCGGCCGCCGACAGGCTGTAGGCGCCCGCCACGTCGCCGCCGCCGATATAGGCCGGGGCGCTCGTGCCCGCCGCCGTGGTACCGCCGACCGAGGTGAAGGTGGCGTTGCGCGTCACCCCCGGGGTCCCGATCGTCGCGCCGAGGGCAATCGCGATATCCCGCGAGGTGACCGCGATCGAGGTCCCCCCGACCCCGCCGGCGAAGCTCGCCAGCCCGCCGGCATTGATCGTGACGCCGGTGCCCGACTGCACGTCGCCGAAGCTCGCATTACCGGTGGCGGTCGCACCGATCGGGCCCACCGCGGCGAGCGTCGTCGCATTGATCGCGCCTGCGCTGATCGTGATACCACCGGCGGTCGATTGCACGTTGCCGAATTGCGCGTTGCCCACAGCGGTCGCGCTGATCGGTCCGCCGGCGACGAGGCTCGTCGCGTTGATCGTCCCCGCGCTGAGCGTCAGCGCGCCGGTGCCGGCATTGGCGGTGGCGATCGTCATCGCGCCCGGACCGGCGAGGTTGATCCCCACACCCGTTGCGGTGATCGACCCGACGACCGCCAGATTGCTCGCGAACAGGCTCCCCGTCCCGGCGTCAAGCAAGGCCTGGCCGCCCGCGGAGAGGCCCGCCGCGTTAATGCCCTGCCCGGTCAGCGTCACGTCGGTGCCGGCGTTGATCGCGCTGCCCGTCGCGAAGCCGATCGCGCCGCCGCTGGTGATCGTCAGCGCATTGACCGCGCGCAGCGAGCCGGGACCCGTCATCGTGACATTGCCCGGCGCGGTCAGCGTGATCGTGTTGCCGGTCAGGCTGTCGACCCCGGCCG
>NZ_MKRR01000144.1:0-511 GCF_001897045.1 Sphingomonas sp. 66-10 | reverse complement strand
AAAGGCGAAGGACAGCGGACCGCTGGTGTCGAAGGTCGCGTCGCCGCCCACCTGCACCTGGTTGGCCGTCGCCGAGACGGCGATCGCCGAGAAGCCCGCAACCGGCGCGCCGAGGCTGGCCAGCGACAGCGCGCCGGTGACGGTCAGCCCGCCGTTCGGCGCCGATGAGGTATCGGCGAACAGCACCCGCCCCGCGCTATCGCCATTGGCGTGGAGCGAGAGCGTATCGATCAACCGCTGCGCACCCGGCGCGAGCAGGCCGGCATCGCCGTTGGCGAAGCGCGCGGCCCCGCCGCTGCCGGTGCCTGCCACGCCCGCGCTCGGGCCGGCACCGGCCGCGCCGCCGATCCCGTCGGCGATGATGTCGAGCGTGCCGAGCGCATAATCGCCGTTGCTGGCGTCGAAGGCGGCGGTGCCGCCCGCGCCATTGCCGCCGTTTCCGCCGGCGCCGCTCGCCGCGCTGCCCGCCGCCCCAGCGCCGCCCTGTCCGATCGCGGTAATGCGATAGCTC
>NZ_MKRR01000143.1:0-28269 GCF_001897045.1 Sphingomonas sp. 66-10 | reverse complement strand
GACGCCCCCTGTGCTCATGCTTCCCTCGGCCCCAGTCCGCTACGCCGCCCAGGAACGCGGCGCGCAGTAGCGTTTGGTTGCCCAGCTGTTGCTGCGTCAGAAGTCGGCAGCCCGGTTTTCTGGAAGGAATATCACAACCAGGAACGACCGGTGTCGGAGCCGAGCAACTCGCTGGTCAATTCGTCCGAGAGCTCACCCAAGGCCTTGAAGCGGGTCGCATCCTCGGGGTCTCGCGAGGCTATCGCGCGCAGCGTGTCGAAGTCGAGGTGCGGAATGAGGCTCGGTGGCGAGGTCGCGGCGAACGATCCTCGCTTCCGGATACCCGGCGGCGAGCCGAACGACGAGAGTTGCGCTGACTGCCCGGCTCACGGAATCGCGGCCGCGCGGACTCACCTCGATGATGAGGATCTGCTTCACGGTGAATCTCCGTCCGGGAGTTGCTAGAGCTTTGTGTTCGTGAGTGAATTCCAGGCGCCCAGCGAATCCATATAGTCCCGCCAGTGCGTGACCTTGCGGTTCTCGATTTTGATGATTGAGCAGAACCGGT
The DNA here is from genome assembly GCF_001897045.1 of Sphingomonas sp. 66-10. Classification (NCBI taxonomy): domain Bacteria; kingdom Pseudomonadati; phylum Pseudomonadota; class Alphaproteobacteria; order Sphingomonadales; family Sphingomonadaceae; genus Sphingomonas; species Sphingomonas sp. 66-10. The sequence goes on along the minus strand of NZ_MKRR01000143.1, from coordinate 27,722 downwards.
TGTCGTACCTGGTCCCGTAAGCGAGGATGGTGCCGTGGACCTGGTATTCGATCACGACGACGGCTCCGTCGTCGGTGACGTGGGCGACGAGGTTGTCCGCGGAATCAAGCGTGATCGCGTTGCCGTAGCCGGCGAACGCCTGCATCAGCGCGGTGCGGCCGCGGATCACTGGCGGCCAGCCGGGCACATTGTAGAGGACCTCGTAGACGATATCGTCGGCGACGACGTCGAAGAAGTGCCCACCGTCGACCCGATCGCCCAGGGCGCTCCGGACCAGCTCGAAATAGGGTCGGGCCGCGTCGTAGATTGAATAATCGTCGTTCTGCATGACCGCACCTCCGGAAATCAGAAAGTTGCTTACCAATGTATAGCTACATATATTCCGTCAGCAGGCTACGGGGAAGAACGCACTTTCAAATCCGTAGCTAACTTTGGAGTAAGTGATGGCCAGGCAGAGCAATATCCGGGCGCTGGATCCGTCGGCCGTTTGCCGGACGACGGATCCGATGGCTCTGCGGGAGCTGCTTACGAAGATCGGCGACAAATGGACGATCTTCCTCGTCCTCTCGCTGGATCTGCTGGGTGGACGGGCGCGGTTCTCCGAGCTCGAACGCGCTATACCCGGAATTTCGCAGCGGATGCTTTCGGTGACGCTGAAAAACCTCGAACGCGATGGCCTTGTTGTTCGCGAGCTGTTTCCCGAAGTGCCGCCGCGCGTCGAATATGAGCTGACCCCCCTCGGCAAGAGCCTTCTCGTGCCAACGCAGGGGATGGTCGATTGGGTGAAGCGTTATTGGCAACAGGTCAGGGCCGCGCAGTCGGAATATGACGCTCGACAAGGCTAGGCGCGGGCTCACCGTGGCGGGCTTTAAGGTCCTCTTGCGGCAGCATGTGCTGACGATTTCTCGACCAATGGATTCCGTCAATCCCGATTCAGGCCGGCGGCTTCTCAGAAGGGCATAGTCAGGATCGAACGACCGATTTCGAGCGCGTAGCTGCCGAATGCTCACGTTGCGCTCGAAACATCTCCCGACCCACGCCTCTGCGGCAGTGTACCGGAACCAGTCGTTCATACAGGGGGTAATTCTCAATTTCACCGGAACTTTGCGTCTCGGCGCATCGTGGCGCGTCACAACCGTAATTTTCACGGATCCCGGTTTGGCTGATCTTCCGGGGCATCAACCGGAGCGGCCTGTCGTCGTCCGGCCGGAGCCCCATCATGACCCCGACCAGATTGCTTATCGGCCAGATCATTGTCGTCTTCGGCATCGTGATCGCCGGCATCTGGTTCGCGACGCAATGGGCCGCGGCGATGCTGGCCTACCAGCCGGAACTGGGGCCGGCATGGTTCACCTTCTTCGGCACGCCGATCTATCGCCCGTGGCAGATTTTCCCGTGGTGGTTTCACTTCGACGCCTATGCGCCGGAGATCTTCGACCACGCCGGGATGATCGCCGGTACCAGCGGCTTCATTGGTTGCGGGGCGGCGATATGCGGATCACTGTGGCGAGCCCGGCAACAGCGTCATGTCACGACCTATGGCTCGGCGCGATGGGCCACGCATCGGGACATCGCGCGCGCCGGCCTGTTCCGTGACGTCGGGGTCTTTCTCGGGCGCTGCGACCGGGAGTATCTCCGCCATGATGGCCCCGAACACGTCATGGCCTTCGCGCCGACGCGGTCGGGCAAGGGCGTTGGTCTCGTCATTCCGACCCTGCTCAGCTGGACGGGCTCGGCGGTTATTCACGACATCAAGGGCGAGAACTGGAAGCTGACCGCCGGCTGGCGCGCACGCTTCAGCCATGCGCTGCTGTTCAACCCGACCGATGTCCGCTCGGCGCATTACAACCCGCTGCTCGAGGTGCGCCGCGGCGCGTTCGAAGTGCGCGATGTCCAGAATATCGCCGACATCCTCGTCGACCCCGAGGGCGCGCTCGAACGCCGCAACCATTGGGAGAAGACCAGCCACTCGCTGCTGGTCGGGGCGATCCTCCACGTTCTCTACGCCGAGGAGGAGAAAACCCTCGCGCGGGTTGCGACCTTCCTTTCGGATCCGCAGCGCACCTTCGTCGACACGCTGAAGCGGATGATGTCGACCAACCACCTCGGCACCAAGGAGGCGCCGCTCGTCCATCCCGTCGTCGCGTCAGCGGCGCGTGAAGTGCTCAACAAGTCCGACAACGAGCGCAGCGGCGTGCTGTCGACCGCGATGTCGTTCCTCGGTCTCTATCGCGACCCGACCGTCGCCGAGGTTACGTCACGTTGCGACTGGCGGATTGCTGACCTGACCGACGGTGGGCGGCCCGCGTCGCTCTATCTCGTCGTGCCGCCTTCGGACATCGGCCGCACCAAGCCGCTGATCCGCCTGATCCTCAACCAGATCGGCCGCCGGCTGACTGAGCGGCTCGATGGGGTACAGGGCAGGGGGCATCGCCACCAGCTCCTCATGATGCTCGACGAGTTTCCGGCGCTCGGGCGGCTCGACTTCTTCGAGACGGCGCTCGCTTTCATGGCCGGATACGGCATCCGCGCTTTCCTGATCGCTCAGAGCCTCAACCAGATCGACAGTGCCTATGGCGAGCACAATTCCATCCTCGACAATTGCCATATCCGCGTTGCGTTCTCGACGAATGATGATCGTACCGCGCGGCGCGTCTCGGAGGCGCTTGGGACGGCGACCGAACAACGGGCAATGCGCAACTATGCCGGGCACCGGCTCGCGCCGTGGCTCTCGCACGTCATGGTCAGCCGCCAGGAGACCGCGCGCCCGCTGCTGACCCCCGGCGAAGTGGGGCAGCTGCCGGCGACCGATGAGCTGGTGCTGATTTCCGGTCTCGCGCCAATCCGCGCCCGCAAGCTCCAATATTACGACGATCCCAACTTTCGCGATCGGCTCGATCCGCCACCGGCGCTCCGCGCCGATCGCTATGTCGATCGCCCGCGGGCGCGGTCCAACGAGTGGGGGACCTTCGCGCGCAAGCCGGACGCACGGCTGGAACGTGCGGCCGAAGCGATCGATGCCGAGGCCGATGAGGGCGGCCTCCAGCAGGAGCGTCATCCCGGCCTCGGTGAGGAGGCGACCGCGAAGGCGGAAAAGCCGAAGCAGCTCGATCTTCTGAGTGACGACCAGGACGAAGGGAACGTTGCAGCCGACCAGCGCGCGATGGATCGCGCGCGCGGTCTCTCCACCGCCGCGCGCGCATTCGGAATCGGTGAGGACGGCGGCCCACAACTGCCGCTGGGGCTGTGACGGCGATGAAGTTCCGCCAGAACCTCTATCTCGAGCGCCACCTCTGCGACGCGCTTGAGGCGCTCGCGGCGAAGCCCGGTGCGACCAAGAGCGGGATTGTCGGCGATGCGCTCGCTGCCTGGCTTGCGCGGCGCGGATCGAAGGAGGTCGACGACCTTCTCAAGACCCGGCTTGATCGAATCTCGCGCGAACTCGCCCGTCAATCGCGCAATGACGAGGTGCTGCTCGAAAGCCTGTCGCTGTTCGTTCGCTACCAGCTGACCGTCACCGCGCCGCTGCCTGAGGCGGATCACGCCGCCCGCGCGGTCGGGCGCGAGCGGTTCGAGGCCTTCGTCGCCCAGGTCGGCCGCCAGCTTGCCAGCGGCAAACGCACGATCGGCAGAGATGAGAATGAGGAGGAGCGGTCGTGACCGATGCGTTCTCCATGTCCAACGTCTCCGAAGGTCGGCGCCGCGCCATGCTGCGCAGCGCGATGGGACCGGCGATTGCCGCTGCGCTCGCCGATCCGCTGGTGATCGAGATCATGGTCAATCCCGACGGCAGGCTACGGCTCGACCGCCTGGGAGAGGGCAGAAGCGATACGGGTTCGGTGATCGATCCCGCGCAGGTCGAACGCATCATCCGTCTCGTCGCGTCGCACGCGCGATCCGAGGTTCACTCCAGCGCGCCGATCGTGTCCGCCGAACTGCCGCCGCATGGCGAGGGTGCCGGCGAACGGTTCGAAGGCGTGCTGCCGCCGGTCAGCCTCGCCCCCTGTTTCTCGATCCGCAAACCCGCCGCGCGCATCTACACGCTGATGGACTATGTGACGGACGGCATCATGCCGGCCGGGATCGCGCGGCAGCTCAGCCTCGCCGTGGTCGATCGCATGAACATCCTCGTCGCTGGCGGCACCTCATCGGGCAAGACGACGCTCGCCAACGCGCTGCTTGCCGAGATGGCCCATCTCGACGAGCGGGTGATCCTGATCGAGGATACGCGCGAGCTGCAATGCGCCGCGCCCGATGTCGTGGCACTGCGCACCCGCACCGGCAGCGTGACGATGGGCGATCTCGTTCGCTCGACCCTCAGGCTTCGGCCCGACCGCATCATCGTCGGCGAGGTCCGCGGCCGCGAGGCGCTCGATATGCTCAAGGCCTGGAACACGGGACATCCCGGCGGGATTGCGACGGTGCACGCCAATAGCGCGACCGCCGCGCTCTACCGGCTCGAGCAGCTTGTCCAGGAGAGCGTGGTCACCGTCCCGCGCCGGCTGATTGCCGAGGCGATCGACATGATCGTGTTCATCTCCGGGCGCGGCAGAGGCCGCCGGGTTTCGAGCATCGCCCGCGTCACTGGGGTCGATCCCGATGGGAGCTACTCGGTCATCGACCTCACGCCCGATCCTGCAGCTCTTGAAGAAGGAGAAACATCGTGAACCATGCCCGTCTCCTGCCGCGCCGCGCCATTTCCCTGGTCGGCGCCGCATTCGCTCTTGTCATCTCGACCCGGGCCCGGGCGGCCGGCTCGGGCATGCCATGGGAGCAGCCGCTCCAGCAGGTCCTCGAGTCGGTTCAGGGTCCGGTCGCCAAAATCCTCGCGGTGATCGTCATTATCGTCACCGGTCTGACGCTCGCATTCGGCGAGACCGCCGGCGGGTTTCGCCGCCTGATCCAGATCGTGTTCGGTCTGTCGATCGCTTTCGCCGCGTCGAGCTTCTTCCTTTCGTTCTTCAGCTTCGGTGGTGGAGCGCTGATCGCATGACCGGCGGGGGCGCCTATAGTCAGGCGGGACATCTCGACGGGTTCGAGGTGCCGCTTCACCGATCTCTGACCGAACCCATCCTGCTCGGTGGCGCGCCGCGCGGGGTCGCGATCATCAACGGCACGATCGCGGCCGCGCTCGGCCTCGGCCTCCAGCAATGGATTGCGGGGCTCGTGGTCTGGGCGGTCGGGCATACGCTGGCGGTTTTCGCAGCGAAGCGCGACCCGGACTTCATGCCGGTGCTTGCCCGTCATCTGCGCCAGAAAGGTCATCTCGCATGCTGAACCTGCGTGAATATCGCAACACGGCCGATCGGCTTGCCGACCATCTGCCCTGGGCGGCACTGGTCGCGCCCGGCGTCGTCCTCAACAAGGATGGGAGTTTCCAGCGCACGTTGCGGTTTCGGGGACCCGATCTCGAAAGCGCGACCGAAGCGGAACTCGTGTCGGCCTGCGCCCGCGCCAACAATGTGCTGAAGCGCTTCGGCTCGGGCTGGGCGCTGCATGTCGAAGCCGAACGCCGCGAGGCGATCGGCTACCCCGACGGCGCATTCCCCGATGCGGCGAGCTGGCTGGTCGATCAGGAGCGCCGCGCCGGTTTCGAAGCGGCGGGACAGCATTTCGAGAGTCGCTATTGTCTGACACTGACCTTTCTGCCGCCGGCCGATCAGGCCGACACGGCGGGGCGGATGCTCGTCGAGCGGACTTCGGAAGGTGAAGGGCGCGACTGGCATCAGGCGCTTGCGGCATTCGTCGCCGAAACCGATCGCGCGCTGGACCTGTTCGCCGGGTTCATGCCCGGGGTCGTCGCGCTCGACGATCGCGAGACGCTGACCTTTCTTCACGGCACGATCTCGCCCCGACGCCACGACGTCGCGGTCCCCGAGACGCCGATGTACCTCGACGGCCTGCTCGTCGACACCCCGCTCGTCGGCGGACTCGAGCCGATGCTGGGTAGCCAGCATCTACGCACGCTCACCGTGCTTGGTTTTCCGAACGTGAGCCGGCCGGGCATTCTCGACGCGCTCAACCATCAGGATTTCGGCTACCGCTGGGTCACCCGCTTTATCGCGCTCGACAAGACCGACGCCACCAGGGCGCTGACCCGGCTCCGGCGTCAGTGGTTCAGCAAGCGCAAATCGATCACCGCGCTGCTGCGCGAGGTCATGTACAATCAGCCGGTCCAGCTGCTCGATAGCGATGCCGACAACAAGATGGTGGATGCCGATCTCGCGCTCCAGGCGCTGGGCGGCGATCATGTCGCGTTCGGCTATCTCACCACGACCGTCACCGTCGCCGACACCGACCGGGCGCGGGTCGAGGACAAGGTTCGCAGCGTCGAACGGATCGTCAACGGGCTCGGGTTCACCTGCATTCGCGAGGGAATGAACGCGGTCGAAGCGTGGCTCGCGAGCCTGCCCGGCCAGATCTACGCCAATGTCCGCCAGCCGCTCGTCCATACGCTGAACCTTGCGCACCTCATGCCGCTATCCTCGGTGTGGGCAGGCCCCGCACGCGACGCGCATCTTGACGGCCCGCCGTTGCTCTATGCGCAGACCAGCGGCTCGACGCCGTATCGGCTGTCGGTCCATGTCGGCGACGTCGGCCACATGATGGTGGTTGGGCCGACCGGCGCGGGGAAGTCGGTGCTGCTGTCGCTGCTCGCGCTGCAATTTCGACGCTACGCTGGTGGACAGGTCTATGTCTTCGACAAAGGCTTCTCGGCGCGGGCCGCCGTGCTGGCGATGGGCGGCGCACATCACTCGCTTGGGCAAGGCGGTGAGGCCGGACAAGCTCTGGCCTTCCAGCCTCTGCGGGAGATCGACGATCCGCTCGAACGCGCGTGGGCAACCGAATGGATCGTCGCCTTGCTCGACGCCGAGAAGGTGGTGGTTACGCCTGAGGTCAAGGATGCGGTCTGGTCCGCGCTGACCAGCCTCGCGTCGGCACCAGCGCACGAACGGACGATGACCGGGTTGGCGTTGCTGCTCCAGTCCAACGCACTGCGCACCGCGATCCAGCCCTATACGCTCGATGGACCGCATGGCCGACTGCTCGACGCGGCGGAAAGCGGGTTACGGTTTTCCAACGTGCAGTGTTTCGAGACCGAGGCGCTGCTCGGGACGACGAGCGTCGTCGCCCCGGTGCTCACCTATCTGTTCCATCGGCTTGGCGAACGGTTCGATGGACGGCCGACGCTGCTCATCCTCGACGAAGCCTGGGTCTTCCTCGACCATCCGCTGTTCGCCGCGCGGATCCGCGAATGGCTGAAGACGCTGCGCAAGAAGAATGTCGCGGTGGTGTTTGCGACGCAAAGCCTCGCCGATGTCGCGGAGAGCAGCATCGCCCCGGCGATCATCGAGAGCTGTCCGCAACGCATATTGCTGTCCAACGATCGCGCGATCGAACCACAGTCGCGCGCGACCTACGAGCGATTCGGGCTCAACGACCGGCAAATCGAGCTGATCAGCCATGCGACGCCGAAGCGGCAATATTATCTGCAATCAGCACGCGGCAATCGCCTGTTCGAACTTGGGCTTGGCCCGATCGCCCTGGCGCTGTGCGGCGCGTCCGATCCGGCGAGCCAGAAGCGGATCGATGCGATCCTCGCCGAGCACGGCTCGGACAACTTTGCGGCCCATTTCTTCAGATCCAGTGACCTCGCCTGGGCGGCCGAGCTCCTTGGCAAATTTCCCGGTACCGCCAGCTGAACCCGCTCTCTCGCCTCCAACCCCCGGAGAACGACCATGACCAAGGAACTGCATCTCAGAAAATACCTTGTTGCCGGCGCGCTCGGCCTTGGCGCCGCCGGCGCGCTGGCGATGAGCATCGTCGTGCCGAGCCGACCCGCACACGCGCTCATCGTGTTCGATCCGTCGAACTACAGTCAGAATATCCTGACCGCGGCGCGGACGCTGACCCAGATCAACAACCAGATTCGCATGCTGCAGAACCAGGCGCAGAGCCTGATCAATCAGGCGAAGAACCTGACCCGGATCGACTTCCCGGAATTACAGGCATTGCAGCAGACGATCCAGCAGATCGACCAGCTGATGGGGCAGGCGCGCGGCATTCAGTTCCGCGTCGCCAATCTTGACCAGCAGTTCCGGTCGATGTTTCCGACGAGCTTCAATGCCGCGCTCGGCAACGATGCGCATGTCCTCGATGCCCGCGCCCGGCTCGATACCTCGATGGCAGCCTATAAGCAGACCATGTCGGTGCAGGCCCAGGTGGTCGAGGGCATCTCGGCGGATCAGGGCGTGCTCAACGGCATTGTCGCGCGCAGCCAGGGCGCCGAGGGCGGGCTCCAGGCGCAGCAGGCGACCAATCAGCTGCTCGCGCTCGTCGCCAAGCAGCAATTCCAGATCCAGACGCTGATGGCGGCGCAATATCGTGCCGATGCGATCGACCGAGCCAGTCGCATCCAGGGGCAAGGCGACGCACGCGCGGCGACCACCAGGTTCCTCGGCTCCGGCAACGCCTACACACCCCAATAGGCACTGCCGTCGAGACGGCGCCGGCCCGGCCTCGCCGCCGCCGTAGCTGCCGCGGGGTTCGCTAGTGCCCGCTCCCCCTCGGGCGAACCCCGCGGCTTTTTCCCCGATCAGGAGGATTGCGGACCCGTGCAGGACCTCAGCGTCATCGACCAGTTCATGGCCACGTTCGCCCGCTATATCGACAGCGGGTTCGGGCTGCTTGGGCCGGATGTCAGCTTCCTGAGCCGGACGCTGATCGCGCTCGATATCACGCTGGCGGGTTTGTTCTGGGCGCTCGGCGGCGAGGACAATGTCCTCGGCCGGCTGATCCGCAAGATCCTTTATATCGGCGCGTTCGCGTTCATCCTGAACAGCTTCTCGACATTGTCCGATATCGTCTTCCGCTCGTTCGCCCGTGCGGGGCTCACCGCCGGCGGCGCGTCGATGACCGCCGACGATTTGCTGAGGCCTGGGCGGCTCGCCGGCACCGGTTTCACCGCTGCCTGGCCGCTGCTCAATCAGGTGAACCAATATCTCGGGTTCACCACCTTCTTCGAGAATTTCCTGACGATCGCCGTGCTGCTGGTCGCCTGGGTGATCGTCATCCTCGCCTTCTTCATCCTTGCGGTGCAGATGTTCGTGACGATCCTCGAGTTCAAGCTGACCAGCCTGGCCGGCTTCATCCTCGTGCCGTTCGCGCTGTGGAACCGCACCAGCTTTCTCGCCGAGCGCGTGCTGGGCAATGTTGTGACCTCCGGGATCAAAGTGATGGTGCTGGCGGTCGTCGTCGGTATCGGTTCGAATTATTTCTCGCAGTTCACCACCGCCCTGCAGGGCCAGCAGCCGGATATCGCCCAGGCGATGAGTCTCGTCCTCGCGAGCCTCGCTCTGTTCGGCGCCGGCATCTTTGGTCCGAGCATCGCGTCGGGGCTGGTCGCGGGCGCTCCGCAGCTTGGCGCGGGCGCTGCGCTCGGCACGGCGGTCGGCGCTGGCGGCATCATGTACCTCGGTGGCGCCGGTGCGGTCGGGGCTGTCAGTGGTGTTGCCGCTGCCGGTCTTGGCGCGGTTCGTGCCGGCACCGCGATGGGTTCGGCGGCATCGACCGCTTATTCGCTCGGTCAGGAAGCGGCAGGCACATCCACCGTCGGCGCCGGGCTCGGCGGTGTCGCGACCGCCGCCGGCAGTGCTGCCCGGTCACGCATTTCCGCAGCGCTCGGCTTGGGCGAAGCGGCCGAGTCGGGGCGCCAGGCTGCGTTCCAGGCGATGGCGGGCAAATCCGCCGGTGCGGGTGGTACAGGCGGCGATCCGGCTACGATGCCCGCGTGGGCGCGCGAGATGAAGGCGCAGCAAACGACCCGCCATCACGGGCAGGCCGCGATGCACGCGATGCAGCAAGGCGATCGCGGCGGCCACGCCGCCACCCCCGACATCAAGGAAAGGGATAACTGACATGCTCTTCAAGCGAGCGGTGCAGCGCTATGGGCGAACTCCTGCACCGGAAACCCCCTATCAACGCGCCGGCCAGCTCTGGGATGAGCGGATCGGGTCCGCCCGCGTGCAGGCGCGCAACTGGCGATTGATGGCCTTTGGCGGTCTATTGCTCGCGACCGGACTGTCGAGCGCGCTGGTCTGGCAGTCGATGCAGAGCCGGGTCGTGCCGTACGTTGTGGCGGTCGATCGCCTTGGCCAGCCGCAGGCGATCGCGCCGGCTTCGGCCGAATACCGCCCCACCGATGCGCAGATAGCCTGGTTCCTTTCGCGGTTTATCACCGACATCCGCGCGCGGTCGCTCGACCCCGTGCTGATGCGCGAGAATTGGCTGCAGGCCTATGACTTCGCCTCGAAGCGCGGCGCGATTTTCCTCGGTGATTATGCGCGGACCGCCAATCCCTTCGCCGATGTCGGCGACAAGACCGTTTCGGTGCAGGTGACCAGTGTCGTTCGCGCGTCGGACACCAGCTTTCAGGTGAAGTGGACCGAGAGCGCTTATGTACGCGGCAGCCTTTCCGGCACGTCGCACTGGACCGCGATCCTGACCGTCACGCTCCAGCCTCCCAAAGATGCCGAGACGCTGCGCAAGAACCCGCTCGGCCTTTACGTCGACGCGATCGACTGGAGCCGGGAGCTAGAGCCGCCCGGCGTGGCGCCGGCGAAGGCCGCGACCTCGTCTGATGCTGGGCAGCCATCGAGCGCCGATCTCCCGCTGGGATCGCCGCTCGACCCGAGCCTTGCCGCCCCTCAACCGGAGAACGGCCAATGAAAACTCTTCTCCTCGCCGCCACCGCGCTCGCGGGTTCGCCTGCCGCCCCCGCGCAAACGGGGCAAAGCCCATCGCAGCCAGCCCAGGCTGCGGTCGCCACTGTAGCCCCGACATCGGCATCGACGCCGAACCTGTCGACGACTGCGGCCGGCGCGGTCTTTGCGCCGCCGATCGTGCAATCGTCCGAAGCGCGCACGCACACCGTGCCACCATCACCGGCCGAGCTTCGTGTGCGAGCAGCCAATCGCGCGGTGACGCGCGATCCGGCCGCGCTCGCATTCGTCAATGCCATCCAGGTCTATCCCTACGGCGAGGGGGTTCTCTATCGCCTGTTTGCCGCGCCGGAGCGGGTGACGGATATCGCGTTACAGCCAGGGGAGGCGGTCGTTTCGGTCGCGGCTGGCGACACCGTTCGATGGACCATCGGCGACACCACGAGCGGATCGGGCGAAGCAAAACGCGTCCACATTCTCGTGAAGCCCTTCTCGGCCGGCCTCGCGACCAACCTGATCATCACCACCGATCGCCGGACCTATCATCTCCAGATGGATAGCACTTCCGCGACCGCAATGGCGGCTGTCTCCTGGACCTATCCGCAGGACGAACTCATTGCGATTCGGCGCCAGCAGGCCGAGGCGCTCGAAGCCACCCCTGTCTCCTCAGGCCTTACGGTCGCGAGCCTCAACTTCGACTATGCGATCACCGGTGACACGCCGGACTGGCGGCCGCTGCGCGCATTCGACGACGGTCGCCAGACCTTCATCGAATTTCCCGCGAGTATCTCCGTCGGCGAGGCGCCGCCGCTGTTCGTGCTCGACGAGAAGGGCGAGGCGAGCCTCGTCAACTACCGGATGTCCGGCCGTTTCTATGTCGTCGACCGTCTCTTCGGTGCCGCCGAATTGCGGCTTGGCGCGAAGAAGCAATCGATCGTTCGAATCGCGCGGGCCACGCCCGCGCGGTCGGGCCGCCGGCGGGGGAGGGCATCGTGACCGACGATGTTGCCAAGCCAGGCACCGACACATCCGCGCCGGTTGAGAAGGGCAATCCCGAACCCGAATTGGGCGCCGCGCCGCAAAAGGTCGACCCTGAGACTTTGGTGCTGCGCGCGCGGGCAACGCGAGTCGTCCGGTTTCGTCGCGGCGCGGTCATCGGCATCGCCGCGGTGACGTCCACCGCGATGGTGGGCCTGACGCTGGTCGCGCTGAAACCCCGCCCGTTCCACGTGGTTGTGGACGGCCGCCGTGACGACCCGAGCGGCAAGGCGACCCCCGAGGCGCTTGCCAACGCGCCCAAGAACTATGGAGAAGCCCCGCAGCTCGGTCCGCCGATGCCCGGGGACCTCGGGCGACCGTTTCTTGAGCATGAGCGCAGACTTGGCAGGGCGCCGGCACCGGATCCGGCAGCCCAGGCGGCAGAGGCGGAGCGTCAACGCGTCGCCGCCGAGCAAAGAGCCGCCCAGGAATCAGGCGTAATGATCCAGATGGGGAGGGGAGATCGGTCGATCGGCCTTCCTGTCGAGTCTGCCGCGGCAGCTCCGCCGGCCGAGCGTCAGGACGGCAGGCTGGCGCTCGATCCCGAGCGCGATCCCGGTGGCCAGCAGCGCAAGGTCGATTTCGTCGCTGCCAGGGAATCGGGCGATGTCGTCAATCCGCATGCTCTGGTCGCCGCCCCATCGCCGTACACGATCAGCGCGGGCACGGTGATCGCGGCGAGCCTCATCACCGGGCTGAATTCTGACCTTCCCGGCCTCGTGACAGCCCAGGTCACCGAGAACTGCTATGACAGCGCGACCGGGCGCATCCTGCTCATCCCGCAGGGCTCGCGGCTGATCGGCAGCTACGACAGCATCGTCGCATTCGGACAGAAGCGCGCATTGGTCGTCTGGCAGCGGATCATTTTGCCCGACGGATCATCGATCCAGATCGATAACATGCCCGCGACGGACGCGGCGGGTTACGCCGGGCTTTCCGACAAGGTCGATCTGCACACCTGGCAGTTGCTCAAGGGAGTCGCGCTCTCGACTCTGCTGGGGGTCGGCACACAGCTGAGTTTCGGCAACGATAGCGATCTGGTTCGTGCGATCCGCGAGTCGACCCAGCAGAGCGCTTCCCGCGCCGGCGATCAGATCGTCATGAAGAACCTGAACGTGCAGCCCACGCTAAGGGTGCGTCCCGGCTGGCCACTTCGTCTGATGGTCCACAGGGATCTGATATTAACTCTGTCGGGGGAGCGTTGATATGGCTGGGATCAAGCTCGGCAAGCTGCCCGATCGAACGCCGGTAAAAGTGACGTTCAACGCCTCGCCGGCGCTCAAGCAGGCGCTCGACGATTACGCGGTACTCTATGAGGTGACCTATGGGCGCCGTGAGCCGATCAGCGATCTGGTGCCCGCCATGCTCGCCGCATTTCTTGAGGGCGACCGCGCGTTCGCGCGCGATCGAAAAGGTGCGAAGTGACCAATGATCAAGAGCCTGACCGCTTCATCCGGCTTGATGAGGTGAAGCGCAGGGTCGGCCTGGGCAAGACGATGATTTACGACCTGATCCGGGAGAGCAAGTTTCCGGCTCCGTACAAGATATCTCCGTGCGCCTCGCGCTGGAGCGATCGCGAAATCGTCGCCTGGATCAACGAGGTGAAAGACGGCTTCGAGGGTAAGCGACGCCGGGTTTGACGCGTTCGGACACGGTTTTGCGATGCCAATCCGAATCTATGCGGCGGTGCTCGCCGAAAAAACGCGCAAAGCGGGTTGCGCACCCGACACGAAAACGATGGGCACTGTAATCTTTATTCAAAGCCGGGAGGTCCGACACGCGCCGCGATCACGAACGCGCGTCACCTCGGAAGACATTACCCTGCGGCATCCATTGATGGCCGACAGCGCCTGCTATGAGGCTCGACATAGACGTCCCTTGGCCATCCAGTGTCAGTCGGCACGGGTGTGAGGAAAATCGCGTGCAGTTAAGGCGGCAAAAAATATAGGGTATTGCAAATTGACTGAGGGTTCGATAGAGATGCACGCAGTCGAGCTGAGACGTTAAGCCTCGGTTTTTAGACGAAGAGGTCGACGTGGTACTTTCCATGGTACTTTCGGAATTGTGATAATTCGAATCAAAGGCAAATCAATTACTTAAAGCCTGAGATCGAATCCCTCCGTCTCCGCCAGTTTTCCTTAAAATTCATGCAGTTAAAGTGGGTGTGCGGCTCGCCGGCCCCGGTTCTCCACGCGCTTTCGCGGCCAATTCCAGCGCATGATCGCGTCGAATCGTCGTCCCGCCCGTCCGCTTTGGGGGGGCGGACGGGCGGGAGTTTGACGCGACCGATCGCGCTTAACGTTCGATCTCGCCGATCTTTTGCCAGTGCGCGTGAAGCGCCGCGATATCGCCACTGGTGAGCAGCGGCATCGCCGCGTGGAGCTGGTCGTCAGTCCAGTCCCACCATTTCAGCGCGAGTAGCCGCGCGATATCGGCGTCGTCGAACCGTTTGCGGATGACCCGCGCGGGATTGCCGCCGACGATCGCATAAGGCTCGACATCGCGCGCCACCAGCGCGCGGGTTCCGATCACCGCGCCGTCGCCGATCGTCACGCCGGGCATGATGATCGCCTCCGAACCGATCCACACGTCGTTGCCGATGATCGTGTCGCCCGCCGGCTGGTAGCCGTTCGCCGCGCCGGCGAAGGCCGGCACCTCCGGCATCCAGAAAAAGGGAAAGGTGCTGATCCAGTCGTTCCGGTGGCCCTGGTTGCCTGCCATGATGAACGCGGCGCCCGATCCGATCGAGCAGAAGCTGCCGATGACGAGCTTGTCCGCGTCGGCATCGGGCAACAGGAAGCGGGCGCAGTCGTCGAAGCTGTGGCCGTGATAATAGCCGGAATAATAACTGTAGCGCCCGACCGAGATGTTGGGGTGGGTGACCTGACGATCGAGTGTGATGCCCTTGAACGGGCTTTCGAAGAAATTGCGCATTGAAAAATACCACCGAATGCTGGCCGCCGGTGTGGCAGCCGATCGCGCGTCGACGCACGCGCGGAGAATCCGGCGAGCCGATCGGGCCAGCCGGGGCAACGGCTTCCCGCGGCGAAACGCGGAAAGCGGATTCAGATGGTACAGTCTGCCGACTTCATCGCGGCATCATGCGCCGGATCGCACCTCGGACACAAGGACGCCCTGTTCCTTAGAAATCGAAGCCGGGCTGCTCGGGCTTCTTCGCTTCGGGCTTCTTCCCCGCGTCGACCGCGATCGACACGCCTTCGAGCTCGAGCATTCGCGCCTTGGAGAAGGAGCCGCCCGGCGCCGAAAACCCGCCGATCTTGCCGCCCGCGGCGGTGACGCGGTGACACGGGACGATCAGCGGGATCGGGTTGCTGGCCATCGCCTGGCCGACATCGCGCGCGAATTCCGGCCCCGCGCCAAGCTCCTTGGCGATCGCGCCATAAGTGGTGGTCTCGCCCCAGCCGAGCTTGCGCACCCGATCGTAGACGCGCGCGAAGAACGGTTCCTGTTCGCCGAGATCGATCGGCACATCGCCGAAATCGACGCGCTCGCCGGCGAAATAGCGACACGCTGCGTCGACGATCGCGCGGACCGGGGCGGGCGGGTCGACGATTGTCGCATCGGGCGCGCGCCGTAGCAGCGCCCAGCTCGCTTCGCGCGCGGTCCGCGCCGGCAGGCGAAAGCTCGATATGCCGCGATCATTCCATCCGATCGCGGCATGGCCCGCCGCGGTTTCGAAGACATGATAGCGGGTGGCAAGTGCTGGCTGAGTCACATCTAACCCCGATCGGCAACCTTGCCGATGTGGGACGGGATCGTCGAAACGTCCAGATCGCTCGCGGCCGCGATGATCGAGCGCAAGGAGCGGTTCGAGAACATCGCGCTGGATTTCCTGCTCGCGCGATAGCTAGCCCCTCGTCGTCCCGGCCGCTCGACAAACCGGACGCGCGGCTTCAACATCGTGCGCGCTCAACGGGCCGATGCGACGTGGAACGATCCAAACCCTTCAAACTGAAAATGCAGATTTTGTGCGGTGACGAAATCGCGTTCGGGCCGGGCAAGGCGGATCTGCTCGAGGCGATCGCGCGCGAAGGATCGATTTCGGGCGCCGGCCGGGCGCTGGGCATCAGCTATCGGCGGACGTGGCAATTGGTCGATATGATGAACCGCTGCTGGTCCGAGCGGCTGGTCGAGACGCTGCACGGCGGCGGGCGCGAGCGCGGTGCGCGGGTGACGCCGTTCGGCGAAAACGTGCTTGCGCATTATCGCCGGGCGGAAGCGCGCCTCGCCGAGGAAGCCGCGGCTAGCCTCGCGGGGCTGATGCGCGACCTGCGTCCGGCGCCGCTGCCGGCGAAAGCGGGCGCGGACAGCCCGGCGGCGGCAGCGACAAACGAGGATCGTGCAGGAAAGCCGCGTCGGTAAGCCCGGTCAGGAAATCCGCGAGCGCGGCGATCGTCGCGTCGTCCAGCCCGCGCGCGGTGTCGTGGCGGCGGATCGCATCGGCGAGCATCGGCGCGCTGCCGTCGTGGAGATAGGGGGCCGAGACCGCGACATTGCGCAGCCCGGGGGTCTTGAACCGCCCCGCGTCCGCCGCGCGTCCGGTGATTTCGGCGAGGCCCGTGTCGCGCGCATTCGCCGCGGGCGGGGCGATCGCGTGGAAGCGATCGTCGGTCAGGTCGGTGCCCGCATGGCAGGCCGTGCAACCCCGCGTCGCAAAGGCGCGCAGTCCTGCGCGTTGCGACGCGGATAAAGCATCCTGCCGCCCGGCGCGATAACGGTCATAGGGCGTGTCGCGCGAGATCATCGTGCGCTGGAACGCGGCGATCGCCGTCACAACCTGCGTGGCGTCGATCACCCCGCCGCTCGGGAAGGCGGCGCGGAATTGCGCGCGATAGCAGGCGTCGGCGCCCAGCCTTTTGCCGATCTCCGCCTCATGCCCCTTCATCCCCATCTCGATCGGATGCGTGCCGAACAACGGGATCGCGGCCTGCGCCTCCAGCGTCCGCACGCGCGGATCGCCCCAGGTCAGCGCGGCACGCGCGGCGACATTGGCGAGGCCCGGCACGTTGCGTCGACCCGGCGCGCCGGTGACGCCGGGATGCGTCGCATTGCCGTCGCTGAACCCGCGGCGCTGTTCGTGGCAGGTCGCGCAGGCCATCGTCCCGTCGACCGACAGATCGGCATCGTAGAACAGCCGCCGGCCCAGCTCGACCTTTGCCGCCGCCGTGTCGTCACGCGCGGCCGCCACCGCGATCGCGCTCGCAGCGAGCGCCGCCGCGGCCAGGAGCAAGCGAACCGGCATCGGCGATCAGGGCAAAGGTGCGATCAGCACCGTCAGTTCGGCCGTGGCATTGGCCGAGATCTGAAGCACGTAATCGCCCGGCTCGAGCGAGAAATCGACCATCTTGCGGATCGTCGAGCAGGCGGGGCCGTGGCCGTGCGCGGTCGAGACGACCGCCTTGCCGTCGCGCACCACATCGATCCACGCCGCTGAACCGAGCGCGACGCGATAGCCGCCCGCGCGCGCGATCGTGAATGCCAGCAACCCGCCGTGGCTCACGCTGCCGCCCGGCTTTTCGGGCTGGAGCGGGTAATGCACCGTCGGTGTCGGCAGCAACGTTACCGTCGCGGCCTTGCCCGGAACGAGCGTTGCGCGCGCCACCCCGTCGCGATCGGTGGCGGCGGCGAGCGGTGCGGGGGTCGCCCAGCCCGCCAAAGCCGCGGGCAGCGCGGGTTTCGCTTCCGCGGAGCAGGCGGGGGGCGTTTGCGCCGATGCCGCCGGCGCGGTCATCGCCATCATCGCCGCCGCCCATATCGCCCGCGTCCACTGCCGATCCATCTTTGCCCCCGTTTCGAATCCGATCTCTATATCTGGATATATACAGAGCTTCGATCGCGGTCTATGCGCGCCGGGCGAAACCGCGAGGGGGAATGCGATGCGAACGATCGTTGCCGGGCTGCTCGTGTCGAGCGCGATCGTCGCCGCCCCGCCGGCGCAGGCGCAGGACAATGACGCGGCGTTCGGCCTCGGCCAGATCGTCGTCACCGCGCCCAAGGTCGAGGGTGTGGCGATCGGCGGCGATACCCTGTCGTCGGATGCGATCTTCGCCTTCGATCGGCAGCGGCTCGACGATGCGGTGAACCTCATCCCCGGGGTCAATGCCTCGAACACCGGCGGATCGCGCAATGAACGGCTGATCCTGGTGCGCGGGTTCAACCGCTTCCAGGCGCCGCTGTCGATCGACGGCGTGCGCGTGTTTCTCCCTGCCGACAATCGGCTCGATTACGGCCGCTTCCTCACCAGCGACATCGCCGAGGTGCAGGTCGCCAAGGGCTATGCCTCGGTGCTCGACGGGCCCGACGGGATGGGCGGCGCGATCAACCTCGTGACGCGCAAGCCGGCCCGGCCGATCGAGGCGCAGGTGCAGGCGACGCTCAACCTCGGCCGCGCGGTGGACTATGCCGGCTATAATGTCGCCGGGCTGATCGGGACGCGGCAGGACAAATATTATGCGCAGGCGAGCTATGCGCGCAACGATACCGATCATTGGGATCTCGCCGGCGGCTTCGTCCCGACGCCGAGCGAGAATGGCGGGCGCCGCGACCTTTCGGCCGCGCGCGACTGGCGCGTGAACTTGAAGGCAGGGTTCACCCCCAATGTCACCGACGAATATTCGATCAGCTATACCAAGCAGAGCGGGATGAAGCTCGCCCCACTCAGCACCACCGATCCGGCGGCGATCCAGCGCGCTTGGACCTGGCCTTATTGGGATGTTTCCAGCGTCTATTTTCTGTCGACCACCGCTTTGGGCGAGATGGCGACGCTCAAGACCAAGATTTATTACAACCAGTTCGACAATCTGCTCAGCGCGTGGGACGACGCCAGCGAAACCACCCAGACCAGGCCGCGCGCGTTCAACAGTTTCTATCACGACAAGGCGTGGGGCGGATCGGCGCAGCTCGATCTGCGCCCGCTGCCCGGCGATACGCTGAGCCTCGCGGCCTTCTACCGCCGCGACAAGCATGTCGAATTCCAGCAAAGCTTCCCCGGCGGCGGGTTCGAGCCGCCGCAGACCTCGATCGAGGACGGCTATAGCATCGCGCTGCAGAATATCGCCGAGCTGGCGCCCGCGCTGACCTTCACCGCCGGCATCAGTTACGACTGGAAGGATCTGCGCCGCGCGGAGGATTACGCCAATAACGCCTTCGTCTTCTATCCGCTGGTCAATCATTCGGCGCTGAACGGGCAGGGGCGGCTGTCGTGGAAACCGTCCGAAACGAGCGAATTGCACGCCAGCATTTCCGATCGCACGCGCTTCCCGACCTTGTTCGAACGGTTCAGCTCGCGCTTCGGCGGGGCGGTGTCCAACGCCAATCTCCGGCCCGAGCGTGCGGTGAATTACGAGATCGGCGGATCGCGCCGCTTCGGCATCTGGCGCGCGGAGGGGGCAATCTTCTATTCGCACCTCACCGACGTGATCGTCGCCGAACCGTTCATCTTCACGAGCTGCACCCCCGCCGGGGTCTGCACGCAGAATCCGGTGACCAAGAGCTTCAACCTCGGCCGCGGCAATTTCTACGGCGGCGAGCTGTCGGTCACCGCGCAGCTTCTCCCCGGCCTCGCGATCGGCGGCAATTATACCTACACGCATCGCGACTTGCGCGATCCCGGCGTACCGATCTTCCGCCCGACCGACGTGCCGACGCACAAGGCGTTCATCTATGCCGATTGGTCGCCGGTCGCCGCGGTGCATGTGCGGCCGAGCGCCGATATCGCCTCCGATCGCTGGACGGTGAATACCGCCGGCACCGCTTATTTCCGCACCGGGAATTATGTCGACGTGGGGCTTGCCGCCGATTGGGATGTCTCGCGCCGGCTGACGATCGGGGTGGGCGCGCGCAACCTGCTCGATCGGAATTACCAGCTCGCGGCGGGCTACCCCGAGCCGGGGCGCAGCTTCTTCGCGCGTGTTGCGGCGCGCTACTGACGCGTATCGACCGCAATCCAGTTGGTTTCCCAGCTTCGGCCGTTATCCGCGGAATAAGCCTGTTCGAAACGGGCTTCTTTCGCGGCCGCCGTGATCACGAAGCGGACGAGGATCGCGCGCCCGTCGAGCGTATCGTGCGCATAGAACAGCCCGCGGCCGTGATCGTCGAAGCCGCCGTAAACCGGGGTCGTCAGCGTGCCGCTGCGTGCATTGGCGTAGTTGAGGCTCCATTGCCGCGATCGCGGATCATACAGCCGCAGCGCCGCGCCCTCGATGCGCCCGGCGGTGCCCGAGACCGACAGTTCGACGAGATTGAACCGGCCATCGAGGATCGGGCGGACCACGCTCGTTCCCTGATAATCGGCCCAATCCGGCGCGGCGCCCGACAGCGGATTGCGCAGTAGCCGCAGCCGCGTGGTCCAGGTGCCGAATTCCCAGTCGAAGTCGTGGCGACCGTCGCGGCTGGCCTGGGCCTTGGCGGGATCGGGCGGCGGTGGCGTCTGTGCGACTGCACTCCCGGCGATCAGCGCAGTAACGGTGCAGATCAACGTCGATTTTCGCATCGGTCGTCGCTCTTTGCTGTGTCGGGCGCGATATAGGGCAAATCCCGCTGCCCCGGAAGCGCGCCGGCCGCCCGCTGACAATGCCGGCGCATCCGGCTAGGGCGAACCTCCGGTCCCGGAGAATCACTGAATGTCGTCGATCGATTTTACCGCTTTCGCATCGCGCACGCTGGACGATGCGACGATCCCCGAACTGCCGAACCATTATCGCGGCAAGGTGCGCGACAATTACGATCTGGCCGACGGGCGGCGGATCATCATCGCCAGCGACCGGCTGAGCGCGTTCGATCGCATCCTGTGCGCGATCCCGTTCAAGGGCGAGGTGCTGACGCAGACCGCGCGTTTCTGGTTCGAGCAGACTGCGGACATCTGCGCCAATCACGTCCTCGATTATCCCGATCCCAACGTCCTCATCTGCCGCCGGCTCGACATCCTGCCGGTCGAGATCGTCGTGCGCGGTTATCTCGCGGGGACCACGGGCACCTCGATCCTGACCCTCTACAAAAAGGGCCAGCGCACGATGTACGGCATGACGCTGCCCGATGGCCTGCGCGACAATGCCCGGCTCGCCGCGCCGATCATCACGCCGACGAGCAAGGAATTCGACGGCGGGCATGACGAGCCGTTGACCCCCGCCGAAATCCTCGAGCGCAAGCTCCTGACCCCGGCGCAATGGGACGAGCTGAGCGCGACCGCGCTGGCGCTGTTCGCGCGCGGGCAGAAAATGGCGGAAGCGCGCGGGCTGATCCTCGCCGACACCAAATATGAGTTCGGCGTCACCCCCGACGGCACGATCGTCCTCGCGGACGAAATCCATACGCCGGACAGCAGCCGTTACTGGCGGCAGGCGACCTATCAGGCGCAATTCGAGGCCGGCGAGCGGCCCGACAGCTTCGACAAGGATTTCGTGCGCTCGTGGGTCGGGGCGCGGTGCGATCCCTATCATGATCCGATCCCGGCCATCCCGCGGGACCTGATCACCGGCACCGCCGCGGTCTATGCCGAGGCGTTCGAGACGATCACCGGCAAGACCTTCGCACCCGATCTCGGCGGCGCGACGGTGCTGGAACGCATCCGCGCGCGGCTGGCGCCGCTGTTCGGCGCCGGGTGAATCACAATATCGGGCGCACGACAGGATCCGCCCCGGCGTAGGCCGGGGCCCAGTTACGAGCGGCCCGATGCTGGACCCCGGCCTTCGTGGTCCCCGCAAAGTATTACTTTGCGGGGTGCCCCTTCGCCGGGGCGGAAAAGCGAACGCACGATGCGCTAGTGGTGAGAACACAACGGATGGTTCCCGCTTCTCTCAGCCGTCATGCCGGGCTTGACCCGGCATCCAGAGTTTCAGGCGGTGTCCTTTGTGGCTCTGGATGCCGGGTCAAGCCCGGCATGACGGGAAAGGATTCCGGGACTCCTCCGTCTGAATCAATCCACTAGCGGCGGTAACCGAAGCGGCTGCTCTCGAACGATACCACGGCACCGGCATTGTCGCCGAGCGGGATCGCCGCGGTGCCATAGATGCCGCGCGTGCCGTAGGAGCCGATCATCATCCCCACTTCGCCGTGGATTCCGCGATCCATGCGCTGCGACTGGGTCAGTTCGCCCCGCGCGGCGGCGGCGCTGTCCACCGTGTTGCGATCGAGGATCGCGTTGCGCTGTTCGTCGGTGAGGCGAACGGTGTCGGCGTCGCCGGCGGCGGGCGCCGGCGCCGTTTGTGCGAGCGACGGCACCGCTCCTACAAGGGCGAACGCAGTCGCGAACACACGGAAGCCGAGCGGCGTGGGGCGAGTCATGGCGCCCTTCTTATACCGTCCAACCCGACTGGCAAATGAACGACACGCGGTGTCGATCACGGCTTCACGAGATGGAAGGTCTCATAAGGCATCGAGGCGAAGGACAGGCGCGGGTCCTGGCTGTCGCCGAAGAACTTGATCCGATCGTACGGACCGCCGGCACGCGCGCCGGTGATTTCCTCATATTCCGCCGGCCCGATCTGCTCATAGGCGGTCTTGCGCCCCGCCGCGGTGACGGTGACGATATGCGCGCCGCTCGCCTCGACCTTGATGTCGTTCTCGGGCTCCGGCGGCGCCGAATAATCGCGGCGGTTGGCGCGATAGCTGCCGAGCACCGGTGCCGATTTGCCCGTGTAGCGCGGCGCGGGCGCCTGGGGAAACAGCCGCCCGATCAACGCGTTGCGCAGCTCGGTCCGCGCGATCCCGCTTTCTGGGCCGCCGGTGAACGAGATGAAGAGACCGATGTTGCGTTCGGGCGCGATGACGAGATCCGAATGGAAGTCGACCGTGTTCCCGGCATGCCCCACCATTCGCGGCCCGGCCTGACGCTCGACGAGGAAGCCGTGCGCCATCCCCGGCAGGCCGGGGACATTGGCGTAAAGATCGCTTTCGAGCAGCGCGACCGATTGCGCGCTGAGGATGCGCTTGCCGTCCAGCGCGCCGCCCCCGAGCAGCGCCAGCATGAACCGCGCCATATCCGGCGCGGTCGCGCTCGCCGAGCCCGCCGGCATGATCGAGCTGAGATATTCATAAGGCTTGGGGACGAGCTGCCCGTCGACCCATTTGTGCCCGTCCGCCATCCGCGCGGCGAGCGCCGGGGGCAGAGGCTCGCGGAAGGTGGTCGAGGTCATGCCCAGCGGGGCAAAGATGTGACGCTCGACATAATCGGGATAGGCCTCGCCCGATACGCGCTCGACGATATAGCCGGCGAGCGCGGCGCCATAGTTCGAATAAGCGATCTCGGTCCCCGGCGCCCACAGCCGCTGCGGAATATGCGCCTTGATCCACTGCTGATAGGGGGTGATCTTGTCGGGGCTGTCGAACAGGAAGCCGCCGAGATCGCTCATCCCCGGGCTGTGCGACATCAGATCGCGCACGCGGATCGGTGCGCCGTTGAAATCGGGGATGCGATAATCGAGGTAGCGGTTGACGTCGGCATCGAGGTCGACCTTCCCCGCCTCGATCTGCTGCATCAGCGCGACCCAGGTGAACAGCTTGGAGACCGATCCGGGGCGAAACAGGGTGCGCGCGCCGTCGACCGGCACCTGCTTGGCGACATTGGCGAAACCATAGCCGCGGGTGAACAGCACGCGGCCGTCCGCCACCACCGTCACCACCGCGCCCGCTACCTGTCGGCTGGCGATCTGCCCGGCGACGACCCCGTCGACGAAATCGGGGAGCCCGGCGAGCCGATCGGCCTGAACCGCCGGCGCCGGCCGGGGCGGTTCGGCGAAAGCGAGCGACGATGAACAGGCAAGCGCGGCGCAGGTAAGAGCGCGAATCCAGGGCATCAGAATTCTCCGAACGAAATGAAGAGGGCGCGGCTCACGGTACGCCGAGGCAGCTCGCAACCAGTTGGTCGAAGGCGGCACCGCGCCGGATCGGGTCCGCAACCGGAAGCCCGAGCCGCTCCGCATCGCGCGCCATCAACGCCGCGGCGGCATCGGCGTCGAGCGCGGCGGTATTATAGGCGAAGCCGGCGCAGCGGATCGCGGGGTTGGTCCGCCGCCCGAGCGCGATCGTCAGGTCGACGATCTCCTCGACGGTCGGCACGCCATAATCGGGAACGCCGAGCAGGTGCGCGCGCCCCGGTTCGTGGCAGACGACGAACACGTCGGGCTGGCTGCCGTGGAGCAGCCCCAGCGATACCGCGGCATAGGCCGGATGCAGCAACGATCCCTGGCCCTCGATCACGTCCCAATGATCGGGCGCGGCGTCGGGCGACAGCGATTCCGCCGCGCCGGCCTCGAAATCGGAGACGATCGAATCCATCGGTATCCCGCCGCCCGCGATCATGATCCCGGTCTGCCCGCTGGCGCGAAAATCGACCGCGACGCCGCGCGCGGCAAAGGCGTCGGCGAGCGCTAGGGCAGTATATTTCTTGCCGAGCGCGCAATCGGTGCCGACCGTCAGCAGCCGCTTGCCGCTGCGCTTGCGCCCGGTGGCGATCGGTAGCCCGGCGGGCGGGGTGCGCACGTCGAACAGCCGGCGGCCATGATCTTGTGCGGCTTGCGCGAGGCCGGGCACATCGGTGAGCCGGCTGTGCATCCCGGCGATCAGATCGAGCCCGGCGGCGAGCGCCTCGATCAGCGCGGGCCGCCAATGCGGCGGGATCACGCCGCCGCGGTTGGCGACGGCGATCACCATCGCCTTCGCGCCCCTCGCCGCAGCGTCAGCGGGGGAGAGCTGCGGCAGCCCGGTGCGCACCGCGGCGGGATCGCAGGCATATTCGCCGATGCATTTGTCGGCGGCCCAGTCTCGCAATCCGAATGCGGTCTTGGCGAAGCCGGGTTCGACGACGTCGCCGACGAACAGAAGATAGGGAGAAGGAAGTTCAGTCGCGTTGTTATTATTATCCAGGCTCATCCGGTCATCCTCTCGACGTGGCATAGATGGTGGCGATCATCCTGCATGACCGCCACCACGCTTCGTCAATATTTCGTCGAGATCGACAGGAGGCTGTAGCTGTAGCTGACGTAAAGGATGATCAGCGTCGCGAGGAGGATGAGCACCGCCCAGAGCTTGCTCGTCCACTTGCGCCCGTCGCGCTGCGCCAGCCAGAGGTTCCAGCCGGCAACGCCCACCGCGCCGATCAGCACCACGATGCTGAGGATCTGGAGCAGCACCAGATACGGATCGAGCACGCCCGACAGGTTGCGCAGATTGGCGAACATCGCGGTGATCATCGCCGCCCAGCCGATCACCACGCCGACGACCAGCCCGGCGGCGATCCGCGTCGCGCGATAGATGGTGAGCGGGCGACCCGAGAGGTTGAGCGAGGCCTTGTAGCGGCGCCGGATCGCCCAGCCGATCGGCCATGCGAGGAAGGTCAGCGCAAGAATCGCGAGGCTGAGATAGGTCGCCGGCGTCAGCCACGACGGCGAGATGCTCGCGGGAACGCGATCGAACACCATGAACGGCGAGATGCCGCCGATGCTCCAGCGGACGACCTTGCCGTCGACCACCTTCGCGGCGAGCTGTTCATGACCGAAGCGGTCGCGCCACACGAACGGCGCGACCTCGACCCATTCGCGCGGGCGGCCGCCGGGCGTCTTGAGCGACGGCACCACCAGATTGCCCTTTTCGTCGACTGTCACCTCGGTCGGCCCGAGCAGCCCGGCGAGCGCGAGGAAATTGGTTTCTGAGCGGCGGCTGTTGCGCCACGTCCCGGCCATCATCTGCGCATGCTGTTTCGCGGTCTGCGCATCGACCCGCGCGGTCACCGGCTTGCCGGGGAAATAGCGATCGGCGAAATCCTCGAACAGGCTGGTGCGCAGCGCGCCGACCGCGCCCATCTTCCCCGGGCTGTTGAACGACACGTACAGCCCGACATGATCGTTGATGAACAGATGCAGCGAGGTGTGGAACGCCACGGTATCGCCGAGATGCGCGATCACCTCATGCCCGTTCACATTGGTCTCGAAAAAGCCGAGCTCCATCCGGTTGAGCGGCGGGATCAGCGATTGCGGGTTCACCTTGTCGAGCGGGCTATTGTGCATCATCGCCGCGATCTGCGGGCTGAGGATGCGCTTGCCGCCCAGTTCGCCGCCCTGCAGATGGGCGAGCATGAACTTCGCCATATCGACGCCCGAGGCGGAGAGCGACCCGGCCGGCGCGGGGCCGACCAGTTCGAACGCTGCGGCGGTGCCTGGCTTGGGATAGCCCGTCGCCATCTGCCCGACGAGCTGCTTGGGGAGCGGCTGGCGGAAGGTCGCGTTGGTCATGCCGAGCGGGGCGAAGATGTGGCTGTCGACATAATCGTCGAACGACTGGCCCGAGGCGCGCTCGACGATATAGGCCGCCAGCGCGGTCGCCCAGTTCGAATAGGCCGGAGTGGTGCCCGCATCATAGATGCGCACGGGCTGCGACGCCTTGAGGAAATCGCCGAGCGGGCGCAGGTGATCGGGATCGTAGAAGATCACGTCCTTGCCGGTTTCCTCGAACCCGGCGGTGTGCGTCATGATCTGGCGCAGCGTGACCGGCTGGCCGTTGCGCGGCGGAATCTTGAAATCGATGTAGCGATTGACGTCGGCATCGAGATCGAGCTTGCCCGCCTCGACCTGCTGCATCACCGCCGTCCAGGTGACGAGCTTGGAGACCGAGCCGGGGCGGAACAAGGTGCGATAGGGATCGACCGGGGTGCGCTTGGCGACATCGGCATAGCCGAAGCCGCGCGCGGTGAGCAGCTGCCCGTCCTTGACCACCGTCACCACCGCGCCGGGGATGTCGCCGCTGCGCAGCGCATAGGGCATATAGCCGTCGAGCCAGACGTCGACGTCGCTCTTGGTCAGCGCCGCGCCGGCCGGAAGCGCGGGGGTAATGGCTGCCGCGGGGGCGGGGGTGTTCGGGGCTGGTTTGTTATTCCCTTGGGCGAGCGCGGCGCTGGCGACCAGCGCCACCGCCCCTAATGCCCAGGTCCGCATCGACCGCATTCTCTCTCTCCCTGTTCTGCCCGTGGCGCGCGATTTGGCCCCATCGGGAGAAATGTGCCGATAGTTTGGCAATAGCAGGATGTATGATCCTAATCGGAGAAATATGTCAATCCGGGACCTTCTTCGGAAACGGAGGAGATTGCGTCGCCAAGCGCAACGATGCTACGCGCATCTCCAATTAGAGACTGGGATGATGAGCGAATGGCGAAGCGACGCTCGACGTTAGGCGCGGTGATCAGGCAGTTGCGCGACAGCAACGGATGGACGCTGCGCGAGATGAGCGAGCGCACCGGCATCCCGGTCTCCACCTTGTCCAAGGTCGAGCACAACCGGCTGACGTTGACCTACGACAAGCTGCAGGAGCTGAGCGTCAGGCTCAACATCCGCATGTCCGATCTGTTCGCCGAAAGCGACGCCGCGCCGGAAGCGGCGCCGGTGACCGCGCGGCGCAGCATCGGCACGCGCGAGAATGCCTTCCGCGTGCAGACCGCCAATTACGATTATTATTATCTCTGCACCGAATTGCGCCGCAAAAGGATGATTCCGAATATCACGACGATCCGCGCGCGGACGCTCGAGGAATTCGGCGAGCTCGTCCACCACGGCGGCGAGGAATTCATCTTCGTGCTCAAGGGCAGCATCGTCGTCCACACCGAATTCTACGATCCGGTGACGCTCGAACAGGGGCAGTCGATCTATATCGATTCGAACATGGGCCACGCCTATCTCGCCGCGCCCGATTGCGACGAGGCGGTGACGCTGGCGGTGATGTCCAGCGCGGACGACGACCTGATGGATTCGCTCCTCAACATCCACGGCGAACGCTGAGGCTATTCTTCCTCTGACTCCCCTCCCTCGTGAAGGGAGGGGCTGGGGGTGGGTGGGTATGAGGCGGGTGCTGCGGTATCCCCCACACCAACCCACCCCCGACCCCTTGTATGTTGAAGGTTGCCCGATCTGATTGGAGGATGGGGTGATCGCCGGGGGTGGCCACCCCCGGCGATCGGGC
>NZ_MKRR01000142.1:3799-4043 GCF_001897045.1 Sphingomonas sp. 66-10 | reverse complement strand
ACCGAGCGGACGTCGGCGAAGTCGAGGTTGATGAGGCCCGGCATGACCATCAGGTCGGTGATCCCGCGCACGCCCTGCTGGAGCACCTCATCGGCCATTTCGAAGGCCTGTTTGAAGGTGGTGTTGGCGTTGGCGATCAGGAACAGATTCTGGTTGGGGATGACGATCAGCGTATCGACATACTTCTGCAGCTCCTCGATCCCGCTGTCGGCGGATTTGGCGCGGCGGTTGCCCTCGAACGCGA
>NZ_MKRR01000142.1:0-3787 GCF_001897045.1 Sphingomonas sp. 66-10 | reverse complement strand
CGACGCCGACCGTCAGGATGCCCATGTCGCGGGCCGCCTTGGCGATCACCGGCGCGGCGCCGGTGCCCGTCCCGCCGCCCATCCCGGCGGCGATGAAGCACATATGCGCGCCTTCGAGTCGGCGCGACATTTCCTCGATCGTTTCCTCGGCGGCGGCGCGGCCGATCTCCGGCCGGCTACCCGCGCCGAGCCCCTGGGTGATCTTCGCCCCGAGCTGGATCTTCTGCGGCGCGTTGGATTGTTTGAGCGCCTGCGCGTCGGTGTTGGCGACGAGGAAATCCACGCCCTGCACCTCGGCCCGCATCATGTTGGCGATCGCGTTGCCGCCCGCCCCACCGACACCGATCACCGCGATGCGCGGCGTCAGCTCGTCCGCATCCGGCGTGATGAATTCGATTCCCATCGCGTACTTACTCCGCCTGCCCCGGCTCCACCCCAGCGCCGAGCGTCTCGATTAACCTTCCTGCAACATAGCGTCCGACCGTGCCAGCCGAAAACCACTGTGCAGCCTCAATAATTGGCCTTCACCGTCTGAAAGAGGCGTTTGAGCGCCCTCAACCCCTTCGGCCGATAAACCTGCTGCGCCTGCTGCGGCACCAGCCCGCGCAAATCGATCGGATCATTGGCCGCGAAAAATGCCAGCCCGGCGAGCGTCGCAAAGCCCGGCCCGGCATGTGCCTCGGGCAATCCGGTCAGCCCGCGCGGCCGCCCGACGCGCACCGAGCGGCCGAGCACCTGCTGCGCATAATCGGCGATGCCCTTTAGCTCCGCGCCGCCCCCGGTCAACACCACCTGGCGGTTGATCGGGCCTTCGAACTTCAATTCCTTGAGCGCGGTCTGCACCTCGCCCATCAATTGCTCCAGCCGGGTGCGGATCACCGCGATCAACGCCGCCTTGGTGATCTGCAGCGCGTCGCCGTCCTCCTCATTCTCGGGGAAGCGGATCGTGATCATCTCATGATTGTCGCGCGGGGAGGCATTGGCAGAGCCGTGGAAACATTTCATCCGCTCCGCCTGCCCGCGCGTCGTGCCGAAGGCGGAGGCGATATCGTCGGTGATGTCGGACGAGCCGATCGCGATCGACTTCAATCCGACGAGCATCTCGCCCGCGAACAACGAGACATTGGTGATCCCCGCGCCGATCTCGACCAACGCCACCCCCAGATCGCGCTCCTCATCGCTGAGGCACGCGAGCCCGGTCGCGACGGGCGCGGCGATGATCGACTTGACCTCCAGATGCGCCGAGCGGACGCACAGGTCGAGGTTGCGCACCGGCGAGCCGTCGGCGGCGATGACGTGGATGTGCACCCCGAGCCGGTCGGCGTGGAGGCCGATCGGCTTCTTGACGCCATCGAGCCCGTCGAGCGTGTAAAGCGCGGGCTGCGCGTGGAGCACCATCCGGCCCTGCGGGTCGATCGACTGGCGCCCTTCCTGCAGCAAGGCGTCGATATCGGCCTGTTCGATACGGTGGCCGTTGAGCTCCGACTCGATGAACGCCTCGTCGGACACCAGCCCGCCGGCGGAGAAGCCCGCCCAGACATTCTCGATATTGATCCCCGCGATCCGCTCCGCCTGCTCGACCGCCTCGCGCACCGCCACCTCGGTCGCGGCCATGTCGGCGATATAGCCGCGCTTCACCCCGCGCGACTCGCGCTGCCCGGTGCCGAGCACGATCAGCTCGCCGCCATCGCCCTTCTGGGCGATCATCGCCGAAATCTTCGACGATCCGATGTCCAGCGCGGTGATCAGTCCTTCCGGTGCTGCCTTCGCCATGTCCCCGTCGCCCCTTCTTCAGACATCGCCGGTCCGCGCAACGCGCGTCTCGGTGGTGGTGCCGTTCCCCGTGCCATTGCCGCCATTTTCCCCCTGGTCGGCATCGGCGCGGTTACTGTCCGGCCCCGGCTTGCGCGCGACCAATTTGTTCGGATCGCGCATATCGAAACGTACCCAGCCCTTGCCCAGCAATGGCTTGGCGCCCTCCATCTCGGCGAATTTGACCAACGCCTGCGCCGCATTGTCCTGCGGCAGCAGCAAGGTCTCGCCGCTGTCGAAGGTGATATCCCAGCGCCGGTTGCCGACCCAGGTCGCCGCCTTGACGCGCGGGCGAAGCGCCGGCGCGGCGGCGAGCAATTGCTGATACGCCGCCTCCTGCTGCGCCGCCCCCGGCCCGATCACCAAAGGCAGCCCGGCGGGCATGTGATCGGCGTCGATCGGCGCGAGCAGCACGCCATTGGCGTCGATCAGCGTCAATTGTCCTTCGTTCTGCCAGATCGCCGCCGGCTCCCGCTCGACGATATGGATCAGCAGCCGATCGGGGAAGCGCCGCGAGACATAAGCGTCGGCGATCCAGCCATAGGCCAGGAGCCGCTTGCGCACCGCATCGAGATCGACCGCGAGCAACGGCCGCTCCGCCGCCTGATTCTCCAGCGCGACGGCATAGACCGTCTCGCGATCCATCTTCTTGAGGCCGGTGATATCGACCTGCTCGACCCGCATCCCGGCACGCCCGGTGCTCTCGGCGATCGCGCCGCCGATCATCCCGGGCACGCCGAACCAGGTCGCGCCGGCGAGCACCGCCGCGCCGCCGACGCCGAGGAAGGTCCAGGTGACCATCCGGCGCAAGGTATCGTGGCTGATCGGCAGCTTGGCGATCAGCCGGTCGCCGAACGAGGTCTTGCGGCGCGGCGCCCCCGGGCGGCGCGGCGGCGAGCGGCGGACGGGCTGTCGGCTCATACCGCTTCCTCCTGCAACGCCCGATCCTGCAACGCCGCGTCGACGATCGCCTGCACCAGCTCGGGATAGCTCATCCCGGTATGCCGCGCCTGTTCGGGGACGAGGCTCAGCGGGGTCATCCCCGGCTGGGTGTTGACCTCGAGCAGGAACAATCCGTCGATCCCGCGCTCGTCGTCCCAGCGGAAATCGGCGCGGCTGCACCCCTTGCAGCCGAGCAGGCGATGCGCCTCGAGCGCGATCGACTTGCACGCCTCGGTGATCTCGTCGGGGATCTGCGCCGGGAAGATATGCTCGGTCAGCCCCTCGGTATATTTGGCGTCATAGTCGTAGAAGCCGCTCTTGGGGCGCAATTCGGTCACGCCGAGCGCGCGATCGCCGAGCACCGCGGTGGTCAGCTCGCGCCCGCGGACATAGGGTTCGGCGAGCAATTCCTCGAAATGCTGCCACGGCCCCTCGACATCGCGCCCGATCGGCGTGCCGTAATTGCCGTCGGCGGTGACGATCGCGATGCCGACCGACGAGCCTTCGTTGACCGGCTTGAGCACATAGGGCCGCGCCAGCGGGTCGCCGGCGAACAATTCGGCCGATTTGACCACGCGACCGCCCGGCATCGGGATGCCGTGGGGGACGAGCTGGTTCTTGGTCAGGATCTTGTCGATCGCGATCACCGAGGTGGCGAGCCCGGAGTGGGTATAGGTAAGCCCGAGCAGGTCCATCATCCCCTGCACCGACCCGTCCTCGCCGGGGGTGCCGTGGAGCGCGTTGAACACCACGTCCGGCTTCGCCTCGGCGAGCCGCGCGGCGACGTCGCGCCCCATATCGATCCGCGTGACGCGATGCCCAAGCGACTCCAGCGCCTCGGCGATGCCCTTGCCCGACGACAGCGACACCTCGCGCTCCGCCGACCAGCCGCCCATCAGCACGACGATGTGAAGCGGACGACGATCAGACACGCGATACTCCTTGCGATACGAACAACTTGAGCCCCTGCCCTTCAGGGAAGGTTGTCTAATCGCATATCCTTGGTCAAGCGCGTCGGCGTATAAATCGAGGG